>JAIOXV010000117.1 GCA_021741465.1 Paracoccaceae bacterium | reverse complement strand
CCCGCAGCCTGCAACCCACGGAAAACGGGCGGATTTTCTATGACGGCGCGCGCCGCGTGCTGGAGGCGATCGACGATGCCGAAGCGGCGGTGATG
Source organism: Paracoccaceae bacterium (assembly GCA_021741465.1). Taxonomy (GTDB): domain Bacteria; phylum Pseudomonadota; class Alphaproteobacteria; order Rhodobacterales; family Rhodobacteraceae; genus Tabrizicola_A. The sequence goes on along the minus strand of JAIOXV010000117.1, from coordinate 9,093 downwards.
GATGTCACGCAAAACCCGCGTGGCACGATCTTTGTCTCGGCCCCCTTGGGGGTGGGGCGGCGGTTCGTGGCGCCGCATGTGCCGGCCTTCAAGGATCTGTACCCTCAGATCGACGTGCGGTTGCGCCTGTCGGACCGGACGATTGATGTAACTGCCGAAGGGCTGGATGTGGCCTTTCACATGGGGATCTTGGACGATTCCACGCTGAAGGTGCGGCTGATTGCCGATTGCCCGCGCATCTTATGCGCCGCCCCAGCCTATATTGCCCGCCGCGGCGCGCCCGCCGATGGTGCGGCGCTGGTGGCCGAAAGGCACGATTGTCTGAACCTGCGGTTTCCCGGCGCGAAAGAGTTTCAATGGACGCTGCAAACCCCCGAAGGCCCGCGCCGGTTTGAAATCACCGGACCGTTCGAAAGCGATGATGGCGATGTGCTGACAGGCTGGGCGCTGGACGGGCGCGGCATTGTGATGAAGCCGATCTTCGAGGTGGCCGCTTATCTGCGCGCCGGCGCGCTGGTGCCTGTGGCCACCGCCACCCCGCCTTTGCCGACACAATTGTCCAGCCTGTCGCAGCACCGCCGCCTGAAAGACCCGAAGGTCAAGCTGTTCACCGATTTCATGGCCGCCCATATCCGCGATGCCGTTCGCGCGGCGTCAAGTGGCGGAATAGAGGCCTTGCAAGGCTGACCGCCCTGCAAGGCGCAGGGGTCTTGCGATCAGACAAAGATAAAGTCGCTGGCCCCGATAACGGTATGGGCGACATCGGCCACCACGATTACCACGTTGGCAAAGCTGATGCGCACATCCGCCCCGGCATCTGTGACGGTAAGATCGGAAAATCTTGCCGCACCAGAGCCGATTTCAAAGTGATCGATGCCATTGGCAAAATCGGTCACCCGATCGGTGCCATCGCCGCGCTGGAAGACAAAGCGGTCTGCCCCGCTGCCCCCCGTCAAGCGGTCATTGCCCACGCCACCGACCAACCGGTCATTGCCGCCGTTGCCGATAAGGGTATCGGCCCCGCGCCCGGCAATCAGCGTATTGCCATAGCCGTTGCCAACCAGCCGGTCGGCCCCCGACCCGGTTGTGGCATGTTCGATCGACACCAGCGTATCGGCCCCCATGCCCGTGGCCGTGCCCAGATCAAGCCGCACCACCATCTCCTGATTTGTGGCCGACAGAAACTCGGCCCGGTCAAAGCCTGCGCCACCGTTCAAGACGTCATTGCCAGAGCCACCGTTCAGCAAATCGGCCTCGGTGCCGCCATAAAGCCGGTCCGCCCCGGCATCGCCGTAAAGCCGGTCCGCCCCGGCATCACCGTAAAGCCGGTCGGCCCCGGCATTGCCGTACAGAACGTCGCCGGTGCCAAGTCCATGGGCGGTGTCATTGCCTGCAAGCCCAAACCAGATGTCGCGCCGCGCCGTGCCGGTAAAACTGTCATTGCCGGTGGTGCCAAAGCCCGAAGGCGTGCCGTCTTGCAGCAAGAACTGCCACACCCCGGTGACACCAAGGTTGCCGGTCTGCGTTTCAAGGTTCAGCATCGAAGTCTGATTGCCCGAGGCGGGAAGCTCAAAGTAAAGATCACCCAGCGTAAAGCCCGCACGCGCGATGGTGCCACCAAGGCCACCCGTTCCACCCGATGCATCCCCTGTGGTCCAGGTCACGCTGGAATAGCGGAAGATGATTTCCACATTGCCCGCGCCACGGTCCATCAGTTCCAGCTGGAACGTGTCAAGCTTGTCGATGTGGTTGCTGAAATACCCAACGCGGTTCCATGTGAAGACCATGCTGTCGCGGCCTTCCTTGAAATCCCAAAAGACGCCGTCGGCCACATCAGGCACATCGGTGCGGGTGTCCACATCGGCCCAAAATGGCGCGATGATGTTCAGCCCCGTGGTGCCCCCGATCACGCCCGGCGTATAGGTGGACAGACTGTTTCCGAAGGTGATGTTGCCGTTGTTGTTCACATAAAGCGTGGTGAAATTTTGCCCGCCAATGTCGATCCCGTCTTCAAAAATCGCGGTGATATCCACCGCCGTAGAGGAGCCGTCATCGTTGCGGTAAAGTACGTTTTCGCCAAATGCCAAGAGGTTGTTGCTGGTAACGCGCGTATAGCCAAGAGTCGCCATAATAATCATCCCTTTTTACCAGAAGGCCGCTCAAATGTCCTTCCGCGCCATTCTCGCGCGGTTGCGGCGTTCAGGGCTTTGACAGATGTCAAATTTGGGGCGGATTTGTCGTGAATTGACGCAAGGGAAAGGCTGGTTTCAGCTGCCCCGTGGTTTGGCGCGCAGGGTGGGTTCGGCTTGCAACGGGTCTTCGGGCCAGGGGTGGCGGGGGTATTGGCCGCGCATGTCCTTGCGCACATCGGCATAAGAGCTGCGCCAAAAACCCGGTATGTCCAGCGTCACCTGAATGGGCTTTTGGCCGGGCGACAAGAGCGTGACGCGCAGGGGTTTGCGGGCTTGGCCCACGGTGGGGTGTGCGGCAACACCGAACATCTCTTGCAGACGAATTTCGATGGCCGGGTGGTCACCGTCATAGTCGATTGGAACCTTGCGCCCCAATGGCGTTGTGAAATGGGCGGGCACCAGACGGTCCAGCTCGGCCTGTTGGCCCCAGTCCAGACGGGACAAAAGCGCATCATGCAGATCAAGGCTGCGCAGATCCGCCTCGGTTCGGGCCTTGCCAAGATAGGGCAAGAGCCAATCTTCCGCAGAGGCCAGCAAAGCATCGTCGCGGCAATCGGGCCAATCGGTGACACCTGCGCGGGCAAGTTCAATGCGGGCGCGCAAGCGGCGCGCAGCAGGGGTAAAGCTAAGACCGATCTGGCGCAGGCCTTCCAATGCGGCGCGTGCCATTGCTTCGGCCGGGGCATCGGGCCAGGGCTGATCGGCAAGCGCAACGGCGCCGAAGCGTTCCTGTTTGCGCGCCATGACCCGGCCGTCACGGCGCGACCATTCGCACAGGTTGTGCCTGCCAATCAGCGCGCCATGCACGCCGCGCAGTTCAGCCTCGCTCAGGGCAATGGCCTGGCGCACGGCGGCTTCGCGTGCGTCGCCATCAAGATCTGTCGCCACAATCAGCCGGGCTGCCGCCAAAGGCGTTCCGGGTTCCATCGCTGCCCCTTTGCCGCCCGACAAAAGCCAGCGCGGCGCATCGCCCTTGCGGCGCAACCCAACCCGGCCGGGATAGGCAAGCAGGGCCAGCTGGGGCGCTGACAGGCTTTGCCCCCCTTCCCGCGGAACCGCGCGGGCCACACGCCGCGCCTCGTCGCGGATACGCTCCAGCGCCGGACGGGCGATCTGATAGGGGGTTTCACTTTCAAACCGCTTGGGATCAGCCAGCGCGCGCAGGCGCAGCGTCAGATCGGGCGGCGCGCCTTTCAAAGGGTCACGGTCGGCCATCAGGGCGGCAAGGGGGGCGGCATCGGGGCCAGCAATCGCCAGCATATGGCCAATGCGCGGATGCAAGGGCAAGGCTGCAAGCCGGCGGCCATGGGCGGTGATGCGGCCCTGCTGCAGCGCGCCAAGCCCGGTCAGAAGCGCGCGCGCCTCGGCCAAGGTGCCGGGATGGGGCGGGGTGAGAAAGGGCAGATCCTCGGCCCCCCAAAGCGCAAGTTCCAAGGCAAGGGCGGACAGGTCGGCCGCCTCGATCTCGGCGGGCGGGAAGGCCTGCAGCCCGCCTTCTTCGCCGCGCGTCCAATGGCGATAGCAGGTGCCGGGGGCCACCCGCCCTGCCCGGCCCCGGCGTTGCTCCGCCTCGGCACGGGTCACGCGTTCGGTCACAAGGCGCGACATGCCGCAGCTGGCATCAAACCGGGCGCGGCGGGCGCGGCCGCCATCGACCACCACGCGAATATCGGGGATCGTCAGCGAGGTTTCCGCGATCGAGGTGGCCAGCACCACCTTGCGTTTGCCACGGCCAGCGGGGGCAAGGGCCGCGCGTTGGGCGGCAAACTCCATCGCGCCAAAAAGCGGGCGGATGTCAAAGCTTTCATCCATGCGGCCGCGCAAAGCCGTCTCGACCCGGCGAATTTCGCCTTCGCCGGGCAGGAAAACCAAAATGCCACCTTCCGGGGTTTCTTCGCTGGCCTGCATCACCAGCGCAGCAACCGAAGCTTCATAGCGCATGGAAGCATCGGGGGGCCGGCCAAGCCATCGGGTTTCCACCGCAAAGGCCCGGCCTTCAGAGGTGACCATCGGCGCATCGCCCATCAAGGCGGCGACGGGGGCCGCATCCAGCGTGGCCGACATTACAAGAAGCTGCAGATCGTCGCGCAAGGCGGCGCGGATTTCCAAGGCCAGCGCAAGGCCAAGATCGGCGTTCAGGCTGCGTTCGTGAAACTCGTCAAAGATCAGGCAGCCGATGCCGGGAAGTTCGGGGTCAGACTGGATCATCCGGGTCAGGATGCCTTCGGTGACCACTTCGATACGGGTTTGGGCCGAGGTCTTCGCCTCGCCCCGGATGCGGTAGCCGACGGTCTGGCCAACCGTTTCGCCAAGGGTTTCGGCCATGCGCTCGGCGGCGGCGCGGGCGGCAAGGCGGCGGGGTTCCAGCATAACGATGCGGCCCTGCACCAGACCTGCGGCCAAAAGATCCAAAGGCACCCGCGTGGTCTTGCCGGCACCCGGGGGGGCTTGCAGCACCGCCAGGCCGCGCGCGGCCATGGCAGCGCGCAGCGCGGGAAGGGCATCTTCAATCGGCAAGCGGTCGGTCATGGCCCGCCTTATGGCGGATCGTCTGGCCCCTGTCACGCGGTGTGATCTGGCGCGGCCTTCAAGGACCTTCGCCGCGCGGGCGCCACGCTGGACTTGCAAGGCGGGCTGTGTCAGCCATGGGCAAAGAGGAGACCGCCATGACCCCGATCACCGCCCGCACCATCACCCTGACAGCCCGCCCCGATGGCTGGCCAAAGCCCGGCGATTTCCGCGTTGAAGAGGCTGCCTTGCCGCCCCCCGGCGCAGGAGAGGTGGCGCTGCAGATGCTGTGGCTGTCGCTGGATCCCTATATGCGGGGCCGGATGAATGCCGGGGCCTCGTATGCGCCGGGTGTGGCCTTGGGCCAGCCCTTGCCGTCAGAGGCCGTTGCGAGGGTGCTGCATTCCGAAGATGCGGGGTTCGCGGCAGGCGATCTGGTGGTGGTGCATGATTTCTGGCGCAGCCACGCGCTGCGCAAGGCGGGCGATCTGCGCAAACTCGACCCCGCCGAAGGGCCCATACAGCGGGCCTTGGGTGTGATGGGCATGCCGGGGCTTACCGCCTTTGCCGGTTTGAAACATATCGGCCAACCCAAGCCGGGCGAGACGCTGGTGGTTGGGGCCGCCTCGGGCGCGGTTGGGGCGATTGTCGGTCAGATCGCCAAGGCGCAGGGGCTGCGCGTGGTCGGACTGGCGGGTGGGGCGGACAAATGCGCCTATGTCACCGGTGAATTGGGCTTTGATGCCTGCATCGACCGCCGCTCGCCGGATATGGCCGCCATGCTGGCCGCCGCCTGCCCCAAGGGCATTGATGTCTATTTCGAATTGGTGGGCGGGGCGGTCTGGCAGGCGGTTCTGCCCCTGTTGAACCCCTTCGCCCGCGTGCCGGTCTGTGGCACCATCGCCACCTATAATGACACCGCCCCTCCCGCAGGGCCAGATCTGAGCGGGGCCTTGATGCGGACCATCCTTGTGAAAAGCCTGACCTTGCGCGGCTTTATCGTCAGCGAATTCGCCGCCGACGCGCCAGAGTTTCGCGCCACGATGGCCGGGTGGCTTGCCTCGGGGCAGGTCAGATACCGCGAAGACATCACCGAAGGGCTGGAGAACATGGTTCCGGCCTTTGTGGATTTGCTTGCCGGGCGCAATTTCGGCAAGGCACTTGTCAAGCTGGCCGACTAGCCCCTTTCCCTTGCCCGGAACTCTTGCCACAAAGGGCCGATGAAACAGCCTCTCGACATAGCCGTAATGGCAGATCAGATCCGTTCCGCAGATCGGCGCGCTTTGGCGCGGGCGATCACGCTGGTGGAAAGCGCGCGCGCCGACCACCGGGCGGCGGCGTTGGAATTGCTGTCGGTGCTGGGCCGCGACCGGCAGGCGTTGCGCATCGGGCTGTCGGGCACGCCGGGCGTTGGCAAATCGACCTTCATCGAGGCCTTTGGCAAGATGTTGACCGCGCAGGGCAAGCGGGTGGCTGTGCTGGCGGTGGACCCGTCTTCGGCGCGGTCGGGCGGGTCAATCCTGGGCGACAAGACCCGGATGGAGCTTTTGAGCCGCGATCCTTTGGCCTTTATCCGCCCCTCGCCCTCTCAGGCGCAGATGGGCGGTGTGGCGCGGCGCACGCGCGAGGCGGTGGCCTTGTGTGAGGCGGCAGGGTTTGACGTGGTGTTGATTGAGACGGTGGGGGTTGGCCAATCTGAGACCATGGTGGCCGAGATGTGCGATCTGTTCTTGTTGCTGCTTGCCCCGGCGGGGGGCGATGAGTTGCAGGGCGTGAAACGTGGCATCATGGAAATGGCCGATCTGATCCTGGTGAACAAGGCGGATGGGGATTTGAAGCCCGCCGCGACGCGGACCTGTGGGGATTATGCCGGGGCCTTGCGGCTCTTGCGCCGTCGCCCGCAGGACCCCGAGGGGTTCCCGAAGGCGATGATGGTGTCCGCCGTAGAGCAAACCGGCATGGCCGAGGCTTGGGCCGATATGCTGGCCTTGGCCGACTGGCGGCGCGGGGCGGGCCATTGGGATGGCCGCCGCGCAGCGCAAGCCCGCCACTGGTTTGAAGAAGAGGTGAGGCAAGGACTTTTGGCGGCACTGACGCGCGAACCTGCGCGGGGGATCATGGAGCGTTTGGGGGCACAGGTGGCCTCTGGCGCGGCCACGCCCGAGGCAGCGGCGGTAGAAATGTTGGGGTTGTTGGGGCGGTGATGGGGCGGCCTGAAGGCGGGCTTCAGGTTCCGAAGGCTGAGTGTCACGCCTGTCACCAAGATGGCCGCGAATGCGCAAGAAGCGGGTTGCCGCGGGCGACCCACATTGCACAGTGAGCGCCTGATGTCAGGAGGCCCCGCATGGACCAGATCAAATTCCTTCCGCTTGCCAGTGATCGCGTGAGCGCCCTGCGAACCGGCGGGCGTGATGCCTATGATTGCGCGCCCGAGCGCAGCATCTCGGATGGCGCAGGCAATCCCTGCAGGCATTGTCTGGACTTCATTCCGAAGGGTGCAGAGATGTTGATCTTGGCCTATCGGCCTTTCGACACGGCGCAGCCCTATGCCGAGACCGGCCCGATCTTCTTATGCGCCGAGCCTTGCGAAGCTTGGTCAGGGCGGGGTCTGCCGCCGATGTTGGACAGCCCGGATTATCTTCTGAAGGGATACACGTCAGATCAGCGGATTCGCTATGGGACGGGCAAGATCGTGGCCAAGGCAGAGATCGCCAGTTACGCGGCCGATCTTTTGGCGCGCGATGAGATCAGCTTTGTGGATGTGCGATCGGCGCGGAACAACTGCTTTCAAACCCGGATCGTGCGGGCGGTCTGATCTTTGGCGGAAAGAGGCCGGCCTGTCGCGGGTGGCTGAAAAGGGCGCCACCTGACGACGAGACGCCGAAGGCGCCCGAGGCGTTACGCCCAGCGCCCTTCGAAATCTTCGGGCACCAAAAGATGCTCGCGCGACAGGTCGGTCGCCTTTTGCACGCCGCAAAGCGCCATCGAGATGTCGAGTTCTTTTTGGATGATCTCAAGCGCTGTTCTCACACCCGCCTGCCCCATCGCACCAAGCCCATAAAGATAGCTGCGGCCGATAAAGGTGCCCTTGGCCCCCATCGCCAGCGCCTTCAGCACGTCTTGGCCGGACCGGATGCCACTGTCCAGATGGACTTCGGTACGGTCGCCAACCGCGCGCACGATCTGCGGCAGCATGCGGATCGACGACAACGCACCATCCAACTGCCGCCCACCATGGTTGGATACGATGATGGCGTCGGCCCCGACATCGGCGGCCATGCGGGCGTCATCTGCATCAAGAATGCCTTTCAAGATCACCTTGCCGCCCCATTGGTCGCGGATGCGACGCACCTTGTTCCAATCCAGCTGGGGATCGAATTGCTCGTTGGTCCATGAGGTCAGCGAGGACAGATCGCCCACGCCCTTGGCGTGCCCCACGATGTTGCGGAAGGTGCGGCGCGGGGTTTTCAGCATGCCAAAGGCCCATTGCGGTTTGGTCATGATGTCCAGAATGTTGGGCAAGGTCAGGCGCGGCGGGGTGGTCAGGCCATTCTTCAGGTCTTTGTGACGCTGGCCAAGCACCTGAAGATCAAGGGTAATCACAAGGGCCGAGCATTTGGCCTTGCGCGCGCGTTCAATCAGGGCATCGACGAAATCTTCATCGCGCATGACATAAAGCTGAAACCAGAACGGGTCGGGCGAATGGGCCGCAACGTCTTCGATGGAACAGACCGACATGGTGGAAAGCGTGAAGGGCACGCCAAAAGCGGCGGCGGCGCGGGCGGCCTTGATCTCGCCATCGGGCGATTGCATGCCACAAGAGCCGACAGGGGCGAGTGCGACGGGCATGGCCACCTTTTCACCAATGATCGTGCTTTCGGTGGACCGCCCGGTCAGATCACGGGCAACCCGCTGGCGCAGGCGAATCTTCGAGAAATCGGTGACATTCTCGCGGAAGGTTTGTTCGGTATAGCTGCCCGATTCTGCGTAATCGTAGAACATTTTCGGGGTCTTCTTGGCATAGATTGCCTTCAGATCGTCGATGCAGGTGATGACGGGCATGGCGTACCTCTGATTTTGGTAAGGTCATATTACCAATTTTGACAAATCGCGCAAGCCTGTCTCTGCCAATTGGTCAAACGAAAGCCGCGAGGTTGCCCCCGCGGCTGTTGCTGTTTCGGCCAAGGGCGCGCGTCTCAGGCCGAATGGGCGCCGCGGGCCAAAGAGCCCACGAATTCCAGCACCTCGGCCACAGATTTGCCTTTGCCGATCTGCGCCACGATGGCCGAGCCGACAACGCAGCCGTCTGCCACGCTGGCGATGGCTTTTGCGGCCTCGGGGGTATTGATGCCAAAGCCCACGATCACCGGCAGATCGGTGGATTTCTTGATCC
>JAIOXV010000116.1 GCA_021741465.1 Paracoccaceae bacterium | reverse complement strand
CCCGAAAGGACACGGTAGCTGTCGAAATACGTGGCGTTGAATTCGTGATCCACGGCCCCCGTGGTCAGACCCGCGCTAAGGCGCAGCGCCTTTTGCAGGCGGGTTTCCTCGTCGTCCGGCGTGCCATCAGTTGGCACACCCAAGACAGCCTCGTCATACTCCATCCAGCTGTCATCATAAAAGCCATTCAGCCCAAGGCGCAGGCCATTTGACAGCTCGGTCCCGGCAGCAAAGCTGATCCGGTCGGCGCGGTAGCCGTCAGCCTCGGTGTTGCCAAGGTTTTCATCTGCGGCCGAATAGCCATCAGTTTCCATATGCGACAGGGTGAAGGCCACGTCGGAATTGCCCTTCTTGGCCCCCAGCCCATAGGTCAGGGCCAGCGTGTTGAAACTGCCCGCTTCAATCGCCGCGTCTTGCGACAGGCCCTCTTCGGTGGCGCGGCGCGTGGTCATCGAGATCACACCGCCATTGGCACGCGAGCCGTATAGGGCCGATTGCGCCCCCCGCGCCAGTTCCGCCCGTGACACGTCGCCAAAGGACAGACGGCCAAAGTCAAAGGTCACCTGCGTGCCCGAAGGGTCGGTCACGTCGATGCCATCAACCCGCACCAGCACGTTGGTATGGGGCACGCCGCGAATGGTCAGCCCCGCCTGCGTGCCGATCGGGCCCAGCGTGCGCACCGTAACCCCCGGCAGCTTTTGCAAGACCGAGGTGCCGCGAACGCCCTTGGTGCCGGTCAGGTCAACTGCGGAGACGGTCGATACCGATGCGCCTGCCTTGGATTTTTCGGTTTCGGTCTGGTTGGCGGTGATGACAATCTCGTCCAGCGCGATGTCTTCAGCGCCTGCGGGCGCACCCAGCGCCGAAACCAGCGCGATTAGAGAAATATTAAGCCTTTTCATGGCCTTCATCCTTTGACACTGCCCCAAAACAGGGGCCAATTGCGAATTGTCTTGGGAAAGGCCATTGACCCTCCGCCGACGGTGAGTTCGTCACCTCTGGCGATAGGTCGCCTGCCGATGCGCGCCCCGCGCCCCGGAAAGGGTGATCACCTTGGCAGGTCTCCTGGCTTGCGGGTCAGGGCTTTGACGGGCCTTCCCGGGGTTGGTCCCCAGTGGCATATGCCGTCATCGCTCGCCGCTTACAGTTGCGGGGGCAGCTGTGGAATCACACCACATTCCCTTTTCATCCGGGGCTAACCGGAACCTAAGGCCCCTCCTCCTTAGCGCAGCGTTGGTGCCTGTCAAGCGCGGGTTTCGGCGTGTGTCGCGCGGCGGGGAAGAAATGTCGCAAACCGGGCGCACACGGGCACAGAAGGGGTGGATTTGCCCTGCAACCGCGGGCAGGATGACGAAAATCTGGGGGGATGGGACATGATCGGGGATATGGGGGCAAAAGACGCGACCGAGCTTGCGGGCTGGATCGCATCGGGGCAGGTTTCGCCCAGCGAAGCGTTGGACGCGGCCCTTGCCGCGGTCGAGGCACGCAACCCCGCGCTGAACGCCGTGGTACAGATGCAGGAAGGTGTTGCACGCAAGTCCATCGCGGCAGGCCTGCCGCAGGGTCCGTTTCGCGGCGTGCCCTTCCTTTTGAAGGACCTCGGCTGCGAAGCGGTGGATTTTCCCGGCCATAACGGCAGCCGCTTGCTGGCAAATACCCAATACAACCGCGATTCCGCGATTTATGAACGCATCCGGGCCACCGGGGCTGTCACCTTTGGGCGCACCACCAGCCCCGAAGGCGGCATCGGGGCGGCCACCGAAGCGGCGGTTTACGGCGGGCCCACCCGCAACCCGTGGAACCTTGACCATACGCCCGGCGGATCGTCGGGGGGGGCGGGGGCGGCAGTGGCGGCCGGGATCGTGGCGATGGCCCATGGGTCGGACGGCGGGGGATCGGTGCGCATCCCGGCCTCCTCCTGCGGGCTTTTCGGCTTTAAACCCACCCGTGCCCGGCTGCCCGACGGTCCCTTTGTCGGCGAAGGCTGGGCAGGCATGGCGATTGACGGCTTTCTTACCCATTCTGTCCGCGACACCGCCCGCATGCTGGATGCCTGCGCAGGCTCCGACCTTGGCGCGCCCTATGCCGCACCCGCCCTGTCGAAAAGCCATGCCGATGCCATTTCGCGCCCGCCGCGTCGCCTGAAAGTCGCAATTTGCGACACCACCTTCACCGGCGACGCGATCCACCCCGAAGTGGCCGAGGCGGTCCGCGCCGCCGGGCGACTTCTGGAAAGCCTGGGTCACCATGTTACCCCGGCCCTGCCAAAGGCCAATGTGGCGATGATGATGCGGGCTTGGACCGATATCGTCGGCGTCGGCACGGCCCTGGGGGTGAAAAAGGCCCTGAAAGACCGCCCGCTGAGCGCGGATCTGGTCGAAGGCATCAGCCGCGGGGCCTTTGCCCATGCCGAAACCCTGCACCCCACCCGCTATCTTGAGGCGGTTGGCGAAATTCACGCCTTTGGCCGCCAGATGGCCAGGTTCTTCAACGATGGGCCGGATATTCTTTTGTCTGCCACCCTGGCCGAACCGCCCGCCCGCATTGGCCGCTTTAACCATGACAGCGAAGATTATCTGGGCTACCGCATTGGACCGAATGGCATTTTTGCCTATTCGCCCTTCTGTGTCGTCTTCAACGCCTCGGGGCAGCCAGCCGCCAGCCTGCCGCTGGCGATGTCGGCAGACCAACTGCCGATCGGCATTCACCTTGCCGCCGCTTTCGGAGCCGATGAAGAATTGATCGCGCTTTGCGCAGAACTTGAGCAAGCGCAACCCTGGGCTGCACGCCGGGCGCCAATCGCTTCGTGAACGCAGGTTTGTGTTGCACCTGCGGAAAAACCGGGGCCAGATATGATCAAAATTAAGGGGAGCGAGTCACCATGACAACACAGAACGCGATCGAAGCGCGGAACGTGGTGAAGGCCTTTGGCCAGGGTGATACCGCCGTGCGCGCGCTTGATGACGTCTCGGTCGAGATCCGCCAGGGGGAGTTCTTTACCCTTCTTGGCCCGTCCGGCTGTGGCAAGACCACGCTTTTGCGCCTGATTGCCGGGTTCGAAATGCCCACCGATGGGGTGATCTTGCTGGAAGGTCAGGACATCACCTATCTGCCGCCCAACAAGCGCCCGGTGAACACGGTTTTTCAGTCTTATGCGCTGTTTCCCCATTTGACCGTGGCGCAGAACATTTCTTTCGGGCTTGAGATGCTGGGCAAGCCCCGGGGCGAAATCAAACAGACCACAGAACGCATGTTGGCGCTGGTAAAGCTGGAAGAGATGGCATCGCGCAAGACCAGCCAGCTTTCGGGCGGCCAGCAGCAGCGCGTGGCGCTGGCCCGCGCGCTGGCCCCGCAGCCCAAGGTTCTGCTGTTGGACGAACCCCTGTCAGCGCTGGATCTGAAGCTGCGTCAGGCGATGCAGATCGAGTTGAAGCGCCTGCAGACCGAAACCGGCATCACCTTTGTCTTTGTGACCCACGATCAGGAAGAGGCCCTGACCATGTCCGACCGGATCGGCGTCATGTCGGCGGGCAAGTTGCAACAGGTCGGCAGCGCCAAAGACATCTATACCCGCCCCGTGAACCGCTTTGTTGCCAGCTTCATCGGCGAGACCAATTTCCTGCAAGCGCAGGCGCAGGGCAACAAGGCCCGGCTGTCGTCGGGCGATGTGGTTGATCTGGACGCCGCCGCAACGGGTGCGGTGACCCTGACGATCCGGCCCGAACAGATTCGTCTGGCCGATCCGGCCGATGCAGACGCATTGCCCGCCACCGTCACAAACCTGGTTTATTTCGGCACCGACACCCATGTGCATCTGGCCTTGGCCGACAGCACCGAAGTTGTGGTGCGCCAGCAAAGCCCGTCAACCGGCGACAGCGGGGTTGTGATGGGCCAGAAGGTTGGCCTGCGCTTCGCGCCGGGTGCGGCCCAAGTGGTGGGGGACTGACACCATGAGCCCCGCCGAAGAAGACCAGATCAAACAATCTGCCCGCAATGGCTGGCTGTTGTCTGCGCCGGCACTGTTCGTGCTGACCGTGGCTGCGGTTGGGCCTTTGGTCATCATCTTGCTCTATTCCTTTCTTGAGGCCGGCAAGCACGGCAATGTGGTGTGGAATTTCTCGCTTGAAGGCTGGCAGTCGATCCTGTGGACCAAGGATATCTTCACCGACAGCTATGTCTGGGCCGACGCGCATCTGACCATCTTCTGGCGGTCGGTCAAACTGTCCTTCATGACAACGATCTTTGCCTTTCTGGTCGGCTTTCCCACGGCTTGGTTCATTGCGACGCGGCCGCCAAAGGCGCGGGCTTTTTGGCTGTTTCTCATCACCATTCCGTTCTGGACCAATCTTCTGATACGCACCTATGCGATCAATGAAGTGATCCGCGCCCAAGGGCTGTTGAACACGATCTTGATGAAAATCGGGGCGATCTCGAAGCCGCTGGAACTGGTTTACACCGATACCGCCATCTTCATCGGGATGACCTACGTCTATCTGCCCTTGATGGTGCTGCCGCTTTTTGCAGCGATTGATCGGTTTGACATGCGCCTGCTTGAGGCGGGCTATGACCTTTATGCCAGCCGCTGGGACATCTTGCGCAGGATCATTCTGCCCATCGTCAAACCGGGGATCATCGCCGGATCCATCCTGGTCTTTGTCCCCTCGCTTGGTGCCTATGTCACGCCGCGCGTGCTGGGGGGGGGCAAGCAGATGATGATCGGCAACCTGATCGAGTTGCAATTCGGTCAGGGCAAGAATTGGCCGCTGGGGGCGGCATTGTCACTGACCTTGCTGCTGATCGTGACCGCGGCGCTGCTTTATTATGTCAAAGTGGCCAACGGGGAGAAGTCGCATGGCTAAACCCAGCTTTCAGGTCGCCCGCCTGCCCGGATTTTCCACTGTGGCCATGCTGGCTTTTCTGGCGCTTTACATCCCGATCCTGACCCTTGTGGTCTATTCCTTCAACTCGGAAATCTCGATGGGGGAGTGGGGCGGGTTTTCGTGGAAATGGTATGAAAAGGCCTGGGCCAACGAAGCGGTCAAGGATGCGACGTTGCGGTCCTTGAACATTGCCGCATTTGCCGCCGTGATTTCGACCGCGCTGGCAACCATGGCAGCCCTTGGCACCACGCGCCGCCGCGTCTTCAAGGGGCAGACCTTCATCTATGTGATGATAAACCAGCCGCTTATGGTGCCCGAAATCGTGACCGCCGTGGCGCTGATGATCCTGTTCGGCCTTATCAAAACCGTGACCGGCGTTCACGGGCTTGGCTATCTGATCCTTGCCCATTCGGCCTTTTGCATTCCCTTTGCCTATCTGCCGATCCGCGCCCGGCTGGAGGGGATGGACCTGACGCTGGAAACCGCGGCCTCGGATCTTTACGCCAGCCCTTGGGCCACGTTCCGGCGCGTGACGCTGCCCTTGCTGATGCCCGGTGTGATTGCCGGCATGATGCTGGCCTTTGTGGTCAGCCTTGATGACGTCGTCATCACCGAATTCGTAAAATCCGCAGGACAAGACACCTTGCCGACCTATATGCTTGGCCAGATGCGGCGCCAGTTGACGCCCGAAATCAACGCAATTTCGACCGGGCTTTTGTTTATCACCGTCGCCATGCTGACCGCGTTTTTCCTTTTGACGCGCAAACAAGACTGAACCACACCAAAAACAGAACCATAAGGGAGACTGAGCCATGAAAAAACTTCTGACCGCAACCGCCATCCTGATGGCAACCACAGGGCTTGCCGCCGCTGAAGGTGTCTTGCAGCTGTACAACTGGGGCAACTACACCTCGCCCGAATTGCTGACCAAGTTCGAAGCGGAAACCGGCATCAAGGTGACGGTGACCGATTACGACAGCAACGACACTGCGCTGGCCAAGATTGAAGCCGGCGGCCACGGTTTTGACCTTGTGGTGCCTTCGGCCAACTATGTGCAGATCTTCATCGAAAAAGGTCTGGTGGAAGAGCTTGACCACGCCAAGCTGCCCTCGATCGGCAATATCGCTGCTGAGTGGAAAGACGTGTCCTGGGATGCCGGGCGCAAATATTCGGTTCCGTGGCAGTGGGGCTCGGTCGGTATTTCGGTGAACACCGATGTCTACAAGGGCGAAGTCAACACCGCCGCCCTGTTCCTTGACCCGCCGGAAGAGCTGAAGGGCAAGATCAACGTTGTGCCCGAAATGATGGACATCGTCGGTCTGGCCACCCGCTATTACGGCGGCGATTACTGCAGCGAAGACCTTGAAGTGCTGAAGAAGGTGCGTGACGGTCTGGTTGCGGCCAAGCCGAACTGGATCGCGATGGACTACGGTGCCACCGAAAAGATGACCAATGGCGACTGGGCGGCTTCGGTGAACTGGAACGGCTCGTCGATGCGCATTCGTCTGGATGCGCCTTCGGTGGTTTATGGCTATCCCAAGGAAGGCTATCCGCTGTGGATGGACAGCGTGATGCTGCTGAAAGACGCGCAGAACACCGACAACGCCTATGCGTTCCTGGAATTCATCCTGAAGCCGGAAAATGCGGCGCTGATCTCGAACTTTGCGCGCTATGGCAATGGCATTGCCGGTTCGGAAGCGTTCATGGACCCGGTCATGGCCGATGCCCCCGAAGTGGTGATCCCCGAAGAGCATAAGGCTGCGGGCATCTTCCCGCCGGTTTGCAACGAAAAGTCGCGCGAATATATGACCGCGATCTGGACCGAACTGATGAAGTAATCCATCGGCGCTGCGGGGGCTTTGCCTTCGCAGCGCCTTTCTCCCGGCGCAAACGCGCGGGTTTCGGGGCATGCGGCCCCTTTGGGCCTTGCCCCTCCCCCCTCCGTGAAAACATCTGACCAGCTTGGACGAAGCGCTATGGAATTGTGGGAATATTCTGCCTCTGATCTGTCGCGCATGATCGCGGCGCGCCAAACTGCGCCTTCAGAGGTGATGGCGGCACATCTTGACCGGATTGATGCGGTCAATGGCCAGGTGAATGCGGTGATCTCTTTGCGCGGGCGCGCAGAGTTGATGGCCGAGGCGCGCGCGGCTGACTACGCCGACGCCAAAGGCTGGCTGCACGGCATTCCGATGGCGGTCAAAGACCTTTGCGCCACCAAGGGCTTGCGCACCACATGGGGCAGCCCCTTGTTCAAGGATTTCGTGCCCGAAGCCGATGATCTGCTGGCCGCCCGCATGCGCGGCGCAGGCGCGATCTTTATCGGCAAGACCAACACGCCCGAATGGGGGCATGGCAGCCATTCCTTCAACCCGGTCTTCGGCGTCACCCGCAACCCCTATGATCTGTCGCGCACGGCGGGCGGGTCTTCTGGCGGGGCGGCGGCGGGTTTGGCCACACGCATGTTGCCAGTAGCAGATGGCAGCGACATGATGGGATCGCTGCGCAATCCGGCAGCCTTTTGCAATATTTATGGCTTTCGCCCCAGCTGGGGTTTGGTGCCCGGCGATGCCGAGGGCGACACCCACATGGCAACTCTTGCCACCGAAGGCCCCATGGGGCGCACGGTTGAAGATGTGGCGCGGCTTTTGGCCGTGCAGGCCGGGCCGAACCCCGAAGTGCCCTTTGCCAGAGGCACAGAAGATTTTGGTGCGGCGCTGAAAGGGGCCTCGTTGAAAGGCAGGCGCATCGGCTGGGCCGCCGATTGGGGCGGTGCCTATGCGATGGAACCAGGCATTTTGGAACTTTGCGAAACCGCCTTGCGCCAGATGGAAGCCATGGGCGCAATCGTGGAACCGCTGCCCCCGCCCTTCCCGGCCGAAAAGCTGTGGTCGGCCTGGACAACCTTGCGGGCCATGCTGAACGCAGGCGGCTTCAAGGCGATTTACGACGACCCGGCCAAGCGGGAGCAGCTGAAACCCGAAACCTTGTGGGAAATTGAACAGGGCAAAACCCTAAGTGCTGCCGCCGTTTACGAGGCCAGCACTCTTCGCAGCCGCTATTACGCTCATATGGCGCGGCTTTTCACCCGTTTTGATGCGGTGGCCCTGCCCACAGCGCAGGTCTGGCCCTTCCCGACCGACTGGCGCTGGCCACAAGAGATCAACGGTCAGAAAATGGACACCTATCACCGCTGGATGGAGGTGGTGATCCCGGTCAGCCTGATCGGCCTGCCCGCCTTGTCGCTGCCGGTGGGCTTCGGGGCGCAAGGCCTGCCGATGGGGCTGCAACTGGCCGGGCCAGTGGGGGCCGATGCGGCGATCCTGGCCATGGGCGAGGCGTGGCATCAAGCGACCGACTGGCCGGGCAAACGCCCGCCCACCCTTGCCTGAACCCCGAAGGGGCCGTAAGTCTGGGCCATGATCCTTTATCAGCTTGTCATGGCGCTGGCGCTGCCCTTTCTTCTGGCCCATCAGGCCCTTTTCGGGGCCAAAGGGGCGGTTGTGGCCCGGCTTGGCCTTGGCCCTGCCCCGCGCCCCGGCCTGACCTTGTGGCTGCATGCCGCCTCGGTCGGGGAGGTTACCTCGGCCCGCTGGGTGATCGAGGCGGTCTTGGCCGCGCGGCCGGGCTTGCAGATCTTGGTCACCACCAACACGGCCACCGGGCGGGCGCGGGTCCGCTCTTGGGGCCTGCCACAGGTCACGGCGGCCTTGGCCCCTTTTGACAGCGCGGGGGCGGCGGCACGGGTGCTGGACCGCTGGCATCCTCAGGCGCTGGTGGTGGTTGAAAACGAGATGTGGCCGGCCCGGCTTAGGGCCGCGGACAATCGCGGCGTGCCGATTTTGGTGATTGGTGCGCGCATCTCGGCGCGCAGTGCGCGGCGCTGGCGGGTTCTGGCGGGCTTGGGGCGCGGCATGTTGGGCCGCATCGCATGGGTCTCGGCGCAGGATCAGGCCAGCATCGCGCGGCTTTTGGCCTTGGGCCTGCCCGCAACGGCACGTGGCCCGGTGCTGGCGTTGAAGGCGATGGGACAGGCGGCCACGCAAAGTGCGCCCCTGCCGTTCCCGCCGCCCGCCCCCCGCGCGGCCACCCTTCTGGCCGCATCAACCCACGAAGGTGAAGAGCCTTTGGTGCTGGATGCCTTTGCCGCGCAAAGCCAGTTTTCACAGCTTATCCTTGCCCCCCGCCACCCCCGGCGCGGGGATGAGGTGGCAGCCCTGCTAAGCGCGCGCGGGCTGATCTTTGCCCGCCGCACCGCCGGGCAGGTTCCGGGGCCCGAAACGGTGGTGTTTCTGGCCGATACGCTGGG
>JAIOXV010000115.1 GCA_021741465.1 Paracoccaceae bacterium | reverse complement strand
CCATGATGATGGCGACATGTTCGGCCTTGCGGGGGATAGAGGTATCTGCTGCCACGTAGTGTCTTTCTGAATGTGCCCCTGAGGCGAGGCCGAAGTTTCTGCAAGGTTTCGCAAACGCCAGCGTGCTTGCGCCCCTGTCAGATCTGCATGATTTCGGCTTGCTTGGATTCCAGCGCCTTGTCGACAGCCGCGACGTGCTTGTCGGTCATTTCCTGCACCTCATCAGACCACATCTTCTGGTCGTCTTCCGACATGCCATCAGCCTTGGCCTTCTTGATCTGGTCCATGCCATCGCGCCGGACGTTGCGGATCGCGACCTTGGCGCTTTCGGCATATTGGGCGGCGACCTTGCTCAGTTCCTTGCGGCGCTGTTCGTTCAGCTCCGGGATCGGCAGGCGGATAAGCGGGCCATCGGTGACAGGGTTGATGCCGATGCCGCTTTCGCGGATGGCCTTTTCAACCTTGCCGATCATCGCCTTGTCCCAGACGTTGATAACCACCATGCGCGGTTCGGGCACGTTGACGGTGCCAAGCTGGTTGATCGGGGTCATCTGGCCATAGGCGTCGACCTGAATAGGTTCAACGATCGAGGCAGAGGCGCGTCCGGTGCGCAGGCTGGCAAATTCTTGCTTGAGCGCATTCATCGCGCCGTCCATCCGGCGCTGGATGGCATCAAGGTCAATATCAAGATCGTCAGACATCGGGTCTTCCTTCAGGGTCGTCCGGCCCAAGTTTAAGGGCCCTCTTGCGCCCTTCTAGCGAAAGCTTGCGCAGAAATAAACCGGGGCAATGGGGGGAAAATTCTGCGCGCCCGCGGCCGCGAAGGCAAAACCTGCCATCGCGGGCCTTGGGTGGCAGCACCTTTGGTCAGTCATGCACGCGGGTATAGGTGCCACGGCCTTCAAGAATGCCGCGAAATCCGCCCGGCTCATCCAGCGAAAACACGATGATCGGCAGGTCATTGTCGCGGGCCAAAGCAATGGCGCTGGCATCCATGACGCCAAGGTGTTTTTGCAGCACCTCGTCATAGGTCACGGCGTCATAGCGCTTGGCATCGTCGAATTTGTTGGGGTCTTTGTCGTAGACGCCGTCCACCTTGGTGCCTTTGAAAATCGCCTCGCAGGCCATTTCCGAGGCGCGCAGCGTGGCAGCGGTATCGGTGGTGAAATAGGGGTTGCCGGTGCCAGCCGCAAAGATGCAGACGCGCTTTTTCTCAAGATGGCGCACCGCGCGGCGGCGGATATAGGGCTCGCAGACCTGATCCATCGGGATGGCCGAGATCACGCGGGTATAGACCCCGATCTGTTCCAGCGCCGATTGCATGGCAAGGGCGTTCATCACGGTCGCAAGCATGCCCATGTAATCGGCCGTCGTCCGCTCCATCCCTTGGGCGCTGCCGGCAAGGCCACGGAAGATATTGCCGCCGCCGATCACCATGCAAACCTCGACCCCCATGTCGCGGACCGATTTCACCTCTTGGGCGATGCGCGCCACCGTTGGTGGATGCAGCCCATAGCCCTGATCGCCCATCAGCGCCTCGCCTGAGATCTTGAGCATCACGCGCGTGTATTTGACGCCAGAGGAAGGGGCGGTATCGGACATGGGATTTCCCTGCATATGGGTGTGGTCTTGGATTGTGACGCAAAATGTCGCAAAACGGGGAAAGGTTCAACCGCTGAAACGTGGCAAGCGGGGGTTTCCCCCATGGCCCCTGTGTGGCGTGTTTTGCCCAGATGACCGGAACCAGATGGCCGCAACGAAATGACTGCAGCGAAATGACTGCAGCGAAATGACGGGGACAAGATGAACGGGATCGCCGGAATTTCGCGCGAGGCGCCGGTGTTGATTGCCGGGCCCACCGCCAGCGGCAAATCGGCGCTGGCGATAGAGCTTGCCGCGCGCGATGGGCGGGTGGTGGTCAATGCCGATGCCTTGCAGGTTTATGACTGCTGGCGCGTGCTGACCGCACGCCCGACGCCGGCCGAAGAGGCCGCCCTGCCCCATGCGCTTTACGGCCATGTAAGGCGCGATGAGACCTATTCCACCGGCCGCTGGCTGCGCGAAGTGGTTGGCTTGCTTGACCGTCCGGTGGTGATTGTCGGCGGCACGGGGTTGAACTTTGCCGCCCTGACCGAAGGCTTGGCCGATATTCCTGCGGTGCCCGCATCGGTGCGGGCCGAGGCAGATGCACGGGTTGCCGCCGAAGGCTTTGGCGGCCTGCTGGGCGAACTTGATCGTGAAACCGCCGCGCGGATCGACCGGCAGAATGGCGCCCGCATTCAGCGCGCATGGGAGGTGTTGCAGGCCACCGGGCGGGGGCTGGCGGGCTGGCAAGACGACACACCGCCCCCCGCCCTGCCCTTGGCGCGCGCCGAGGCGCTGGTTCTGCGCCCCGCGACAGATTGGCTGGACGCACGAATCGTCCGGCGGTTTCACGCCATGCTGAAGGACGGCGCCCTGGACGAAGTGCGCGCAGCCCTGCCGGACTGGCGGCCCGGCCTGCCGTCATCCCGCGCGATCGGCGCGCCCGAGCTGATTGCCTATCTGCGAAATGAATCAACGCTTTGTGCTGCAACCGAGGTTGCGATTCTGGCCAGTCGGCGTTATGCAAAGCGTCAGCGTACTTGGTTTCGCTCGCGTATGGGCAATTGGCACGAGATCGTGCCGCGCTAAGGCGGAATTCCGCTGTCCACAGACTTGTCCACAGTGTTTCTTTGCCGGTTCCCGATTCGTGGCGATTTAAGCCCTTTTTTTGCTTGGGTTGGGGGGAAAGCCCTGCCAAGCTGACCTTGAAGAAGAACTGAAGAACATGAACGCACCCATCGAAGCCTCGCAAATGCGCCTTGTCGCCCTGCCCCGTCTGGCCGCCGCCGGGCGCTGGCGCGTGGAAGCCATGCGCACGCTGAGCGAGCCGTGCTTTTTGTGGTTCACCAAGGGCCAAGGCCGCATCACGGTTGCCGGGGTCACGCGCGGTTATACCGCGCACAACGCCATCTACATTCCGCCCGGCGTGATGCACGGCTTTGAAGTTGGGCCACAAGTCTTTGGCACCGCAGTATTTTTTGGTCGAGACACCAAGGTTATCCTGCCCGATCAGCCGCAGCATCTGCGCATCCGCGAGGTTCACGCCCAGCAAGAGGTGAATGTCATCCTTGACATGATCCAACGCGAAATGGACAGCGACACCGCCGCGCATGACCGCGCCACGGGGCATTATCTGGGGCTGTTGGGGGTGTGGCTGGAACGCCAAAGCGTGCGTGCAGCACCTGAAACCACCCCGCCCGATGCCGCCCGCCGTTTGGTGAACCGCTTTACCCAATTGATGGAACGCGAGTTCCGCGCCGGTTTGGGTGTTGGCGAAATGGCGGCTTTGCTGGGGGTGACGCCCACCCATCTTACCCGGCGCTGCCGCGAAACCTGCGGCCGCTCGGCGATCGATCTTTTGCAGGACCGCCGCATCTTCGAAGCGCTGCGGCTTTTGTCGGAAACCGACACGCCGGTTGGCCGAATCGGGCAAAGCCTTGGCTTCAACTCGCCAGCGTATTTCACCCGCGCCTTCCAGAATATGACGGGTGTTTCGCCGACGGCTTTTCGCCGCTCGCTTTAGGCCCCGCACGGGTTTGCACGAATCGCACATGTTTGTTGAAGCGGCGGGCTGAACAATCCGCTGTCACGGAAGTGATTCCGCATAAACGGAAAAGACCCGGCAAAACCTGACAGACCTGTCGAGAAGCATAATCGACCAGAAATTGTCGCAAATATTACATCATGCGCCGAATCTTGCCGTTGACGTCTGGCGCGAAAAGGTGCCGAATGGCTGCCGTGACGCGTGCGAGTGCATTGCCCCCGCGGACCCCGGAAAAACCGGGGCCGACTTAAGGTTCGGGTCGGAAATGCCGCGCTGCAACCAATGTGAAAACAAGGCCAAGCCTGACAGGGAGACACAGAATGAAAGACATGCTTGATACCAAAGGGCTGCATCCTGCAGCAGAAATGTACGCCGCCGAGGTCAAATCCGGCCAGATGGACCGCCGCGAATTTCTGGTTCGCAGCACCGCTCTGGGCGTTTCGGCCGCTGCAGCTTATGGCTTGCTGGGCCTTGACTCCCCGGCGGCTGCGCAAGACGCACCGACCATGGGCGGCACGCTGCGCATGAACATGGAAACCAAAGCCATGAAAGACCCCCGCACCTGGGATTGGTCGGAACTGGCAAACTTCGGCCGCGGCTGGCTGGAATATCTGGTTGAATACAACAATGACGGCTCTGTCCGCGGCATGCTGCTGGAAGGCTGGAGCGTCAATGACAGCGCCACCGAATTCACCCTGAACGTTCGCAAGGGCGTGAAGTGGTCGAATGGCGACGATTTCACCGCTGAAGACGTGGCGTTCAACATCACCCGTTGGTGCGATGGCAATGTCGAAGGCAACTCGATGGCCGGCCGCATGGCCAGCCTGCAAGACCCGGCGACCAAGATGGCCCGCGAAGGCGCGATCACCGTGGTTGACGGCTCGACCGTCAAGCTGACCACCCAAGCCCCCGACATCACCATCATCGTTGGCATGGCCGACTATCCGGCAGCAATCGTTCACCAGTCCTATGATGGCGGTGATCCGGCTGCGAACCCGGTTGGCACTGGCCCTTACAAGCCCGAAACCAACGAAGTTGGCGTCAAGCAGGTGCTGGTCAAGTCGGACACCCCGTGGTGGGGCACCGACGTTTATGGCGGCCCCTATCTGGACCGTATCGAATACATCGACTTCGGCACCGATCCGGCTGCTGTTGTGGCGGCTGCAGGTTCGGGCGAACTTGATGCGACCTATATGTCGAGTGGCGAATTCGTTGACCAGCTTGACGCTTTGGGCTGGACCTCGTCGATGGCAGTTACCTCGGCCACCATCGCTGTGCGCTTCAACCAGCAGCAAGAGCCCTACACCAACGCCGACGTCCGCAAATCGCTGATCAAGGCCGTTGACAACAAAGTCGTGCTGGAACTTGGCTTCTCGAACCGTGGCACCGTGGCTGAAAATCACCACGTCTGCCCGATTCACCCCGAATACTTCGCCCTGCCCCCGTTGACGGTTGACGCCGCCGCCGCCAAGGCCGGGATCGAAGCAGCGGGTCACGCTGATACCGAATTCGAACTGATCTCGCTCGACGACGGCTGGCAGGCTTCGACCTGTGACGCCATCGCCGCACAGATCCGCGACGCCGGCATCAAGATCAAGCGTACCGTTCTGCCGGGCTCGACCTTCTGGAACGACTGGACCAAGTACCCGTTCTCGGCCACCGAATGGAACATGCGCCCGCTTGGCGTGCAGGTTCTGGCACTGGCCTACCGTTCGGGCGAAGCCTGGAACGAATCGGCGATGGCAAACCCCGAGTTTGACGCGGCCCTGGCCGAAGCCCTGTCGATCGCCGATGCTGACAAGCGCCGTGCAGTGATGGAGAAAATCGAATTCATCATGCAAGATACCGGTGTGATGGTGCAGCCCTACTGGCGCGCGATCTATCGTCACTTCGACGCCAAGGTGAAAGGCTGCGACATGCACGCAACCTTCGAACATCACCACTACAAGTGGTCGATCACCGCCTGATCGGGTTTCGACAGAGTAAACAGGGGCGCGCGGGAAACCTCGCGCGCCCTTTTTCCTGAGCCAAGACTGCAATTGCCGCGCGGGGGTTTCCTTTGCACGCCCTTGCCGCCAGCCCGGACGGGACCATGCCATGCTGAAGTTCATTGTCAGGCGTCTTGGGGTCATGTTGCTGACCGCACTTGCCCTGACCTTTATCGTCTTTTACCTGACGAACCTGCCACCCAACCTTGAGAAGCTTGCCAAATCCGAGGCCTCTGTCCGGATGTCGGACGAGGATGTGATCAAGTGGATCGACAACAACGGCTATTCCACGTCGATGGTGTCGCGCTATGGCCAATGGCTGGGCGTGCTGCCCGGTTGGGTCAAAACGCTGGAAAGCGGCGAGGTGCGCGGGCGCTGCATTGCAAAAGGCAGTGATCCGGCCGCCGCGCCAAGCTATTGCGGGTTGGTGCAGGGCAGCTGGGGCCAATCCACGGTTTTCAAAAAGCCGGTGACAGAGGTTCTGTCGCGCGGGCTAAGCATGACAAGCTGGCTGATGCTGTCGGTCATGCTGGTGATGGTGCCGGTTGCGCTGATCTTGGGCGTGTTGTCCGGGATGCGCGAAGGCTCGGCCACGGACCGCGTCTTGTCGACCTTTGCCATCGGCTCGACCGCCACGCCTGAATATGTCTCTGGTGTTATCTTCGTTGCGCTTTTTGCCAGCGCAACGGCGGGTATCTCGCCCATTCTGGCCGACTGGGGCTGGATCAGCGGCAAGACCCTTTTCATGGGCACGGCCACTTCGGCTATGGACAAGATCACCTTTTGGAACTTTGCCCTGCCGGTCATGACCATTGCGCTTTACGGCATTGGATATATCGCGCGGATGACCCGCGCCTCGATGACCGAGGTGATGACGGCGCAATATATCCGCACCGCGCGCCTGAAGGGCGTCAGCTTTCGCCAGGTGGTGATGAAACACGCCCTGCGCAACGCGTTGATCGCGCCCTTTACCGTGATCATGCTGCAATTTCCGTGGCTGCTGAACGGCGTCGTGATTGTCGAAACCCTGTTCAACTACAAGGGCTTTGGCTGGACGCTGGTGCAGGCTGCCACCAACAACGACATCGAACTGCTGCTTGGTTGTTCGGTCGTTGCCGTTCTTGTTGTTCTGGTGACCCAGCTGATTTCTGACATCGGCTATGTCTTCCTGAACCCTCGCATTCGCCTGTCTTAAAGGAGATCGCCCCATGGAATCGCTCTCCTGGTTGCAAATCATCGGTGCTATGGCCGGCCGCTTCCTGCCGGTGTGGCTGGCGCTTGGCGCCACCTTTGCCCTGTCGATCGCCTTCAAGCGCCGGCTTGGTCTTTATGGCAAACTGTTTGACAGCCCGGTCGGGATGATCGGCTTTGCCATCGTGATGTTCTGGGCCTTTACCGCGCTTTTTGCCGATACGATCATCACGCTTGACCCGTTGTCACAGTTTTCCGGATCGAAGAATGCGGTGCCGGGCTCGGCGTTGAAAGCGCCCAGCGAGGGGGGGTACACCCACTTCCTGCTTGGGGCCGATCATGTGGCGCGCGATGTGTTTTCGCGGATGGTGATGGGCTCGCGCGTGGTGCTGAAAATCGCGCCCGCGGCGACGATGTTTGCCTTTATGGTCGGCATCACGCTGGGCCTGCCTGCGGGATATATCGGCGGCAAGCTGGACACCGGGCTGAGCTTTCTGGCCAACCTTGTGCTGGCCTTCCCGGTAATCTTGCTGTTTTACCTGCTGGTGACGCCCGAGATCAAAGCCACCTATATTCCCACCAGCTTTGCCGCGACGCTGTTCCTGTTCCCGGTGATCTTTCTGGTCCTGCTGCTGAATTCGCGGTTCTTCACCAACCCGATGAAACGCAACCTTTACGTCGGCATCGTGCTGGTGATCGGGCTTTGGGCCTATTCGGGGCTGGCCTTCAACGCCGATCCTTTGGGCGTCTGGTCGATGGATCCGAACCTGCTGAACGTCTTTGTCTCGGTGGTCTTCGTCAACTCGCCCGGCGTGTTCCGCATCGTGCGGGGCATGGTGATGGACATCAAGACGCGGGACTATGTGGCGGCAGGCCAAACCCGTGGCGAAGGGGCATGGTATATCATGTTGTGGGAAATTCTTCCCAACGCCCGCGGGCCGCTGATCGTCGATTTCTGTCTTCGTATTGGCTATACCACCATCCTTCTGGGAACTTTGGGCTTTTTTGGCCTTGGGGTCAGCCCGGAAAGCCCGGATTGGGGGTCAACCATCGATGACGGGCGCAAGCTGCTGTCGATCGTGGCGCACCCGGCCCTGGCCCCGGCCCTGGCGCTGATGAGCCTTGTGCTTGGCCTGAACCTCTTGGCTGACGGCTTGCGCGAAGAAAGCCTGAAAGACTGATGCGCGCGCGCCATCGGCGTTTTGTCTGAATATCCCGGGGGGCCGGGGGCTGCCCCCCGGGCCCTGCACCTCCCTACAGGAGCCGACCATGGAAAACTGGGACCCGTCCAAACCGATCCTTGAAATCGAGAACCTCTCGATCAGCTTTTTCACGCGGATGCGCGAAATTCCCGCTGTTATGGATTTTTCCTGCAGCGTGATGGCGGGTGAGGCGATGGGCCTTGTCGGGGAATCGGGCTGCGGCAAATCCACCGTCGCCTTGGCGGTCATGCGCGATCTGGGCAAGAACGGCCGCATCGTCGGCGGATCGATCAAGTTCAAGGGCCGCGATCTGACCCATATGACTGAAGAAGACCTGCGCCACATTCGCGGCTCTGAAATCGCGATGATCTATCAAGAACCCATGGCCTCGCTGAACCCGGCCATGAAGATTGGCGCGCAATTGGCCGAAGTGCCGATGATCCATCAGGGCATGTCCAAGGACGACGCCTGGGCGCTTGCCCGTCAGATCGTGGCCGATGTGCGCCTGCCGGACCCCGACCGCATCGTGAACGCCTATCCTCACCAACTGTCGGGGGGCCAGCAGCAGCGTATCGTCATCGCCATGGCGCTGATGTCGAAACCTGCGCTGTTGATCCTTGATGAACCGACCACGGCGCTGGATGTGACGGTAGAGGCGGGCATCGTCGATCTGGTCAAGGATCTGGGCGAGAAATACGGCACGTCAATGCTGTTCATCAGCCACAACCTTGGTCTGGTGATGGATGTCTGCGACCGGCTTTGCGTGATGTATTCCGGCGAAGCGGTGGAAACCGGCAATGTCGTCGAAGTGTTCGACAAGATGCGCCACCCCTATACCCAAGCCCTTTTCCGGTCGATCCCGCTGCCGGGTGCCGATAAGAACAGCCGCCCGCTTGTGGCCATTCCGGGCAACTTCCCCCTGCCCCATGAACGCCCCAACGGCTGTAACTTCGGTCCGCGCTGCGATTACTTTGCCGAAGGCCGCTGCAACGCCGCCGATGTTCCGATGGACACCGTTCCCGGCGATGACCGCCACGCCAGCCGCTGCCTGAAGTGGGCCGAAATCGACTGGGATGCGCCGCTCAAGGCCCGTGTCATCAAGGAAAAGGCCAAGATCGGCAAGGTTGTCCTGAAAATGGAAGACCTGAAGAAATACTATTCCGTTTCCGGCAGCGCCTTTGGCGGCGGCATGAAAAAGGTGGTGAAAGCCAACGAAACCCTCAGCTTCGAAGCGCATGAAGGCGAGACGCTGGCGATTGTGGGCGAAAG
>JAIOXV010000114.1 GCA_021741465.1 Paracoccaceae bacterium | reverse complement strand
CAAGTTCCCCGAAAAGAAAGAACGCCGCCGCAAATGGTTCGGGGTGGAAAAAGCCGCCCGCAAAGTGGCCGAGCCTGAGCTGCGCAATTTGCTGCTGGGCCTGCCCGACCGCTTGATCGCGGCTTAAGCGCCCCCTTGCAGTGCGGGCCTTTTGACCCCAGATTGCACCCATGATCCGCTATGACCTGAAATGCCCAAAAGGCCATGAGTTTGACGGCTGGTTTCCGTCAGCCGATGCGTTCGAGACGCAGCGGGTGGCAGGCCACGTCGGCTGCACGATCTGCGGCGCAACCGATGTGGAAAAGCGCATCATGGCGCCATCGGTGCGCCCGGCGCGCAAGGCGGGCGAAAAGCCGAAGCTGACCGCACCGCAAAACGATGTCGAAGCCGCCCTGGCCGAAATGCGCGCCAAGATCGAGGCGAATTCAGACTATGTCGGATTGAACTTTGCCGCCGAAGCCCGCGCGATGCATGAAGGCCGGATCGACGAACGCTCCATCTATGGCGAGGCGAAGCCGGAAGAGGCGCGCGCGCTTTTGGAAGACGGCATCCCGGTGGCGCCGCTGCCCTTCATGCCAAAGCGGGAGGCGAATTAGACCAAAGGCAAAGCGGCACCCCTAGTCGCAGCGCAGCGCCTTGCGCAGCGCCGCGGGGCTGAATGGCCCAATGTCGCGGCGGTCTTGGGCCGTTGCCACCATCAGCCGGGTCCAATCAGCATTGGCCAGCACCACCTCTGGGCCCTGCCCACAATCGCGGATGCCCGAGGAAATCTGCCGGTCACCAATGCGGTGGTTGGTCAGCCCTGAAATGCGCGCAAAAGCAACAAGGCGTTCCCCTTCCCGGCGGGCAAAGACGAGATCCTTTTGCAAATGGGGTCGGTCGACAAAGGCCAGATCGACCTGCCCGTCGCCATCAAAATCGGCCGCACCAACGGGGGCGAACCAACGGTGTGGCTGACCGATAAAGGGCGTTGCGGCAAGCTTGCGACCGTCGGCGGCATAAACAGTGACCGAAGCCCCCAGCGCAAGGTCTGTCTCCACCACAAGAACCGCATCGCGGCCATCTTCCAGCCGGATGATCCGCGCCTCGGTATCTTCAAAAACCCGGGTCTCGGGCAGGCGCACCGTGACGGTGCCACCGCCCGCATGGGTCAGCCGCAAGGCCCCCCATTCCAGCGCATCGCCAAGGATAGCGTGGTCATAACGGTCGGTCGGTTCAACAAGGTCGGCCCGGGCAATGTCTTGCGCTGCCACCGGCGTGGCCAGCATCAGCGCAAGAACCGCCCCGCGCATCAGATCTGCTTTTCAGGCATCTGCACGCGCAGCCCGTCCATTTCCGGTGTCACCTTGATCTGGCAGGTCAACCGCGAGGTCGCCGGATCGGGGTTCCAGGCGAAATCCAGCATGTCCTCTTCCATCGAGTCTTTCTTAGGCAGACGGTCGACCCAGGTCGGATCAATATAGACATGGCAGGTCGAGCAAGCGCAGGCGCCGCCGCAATCGGCCTCGATGCCGGGAATGCCATTGTCGCGCGCGCCTTCCATCACGGTCAGCCCGGGGGCCACATCGACCACATGTTCCTTGCCGCCATGTTCCACATAAGTGATTTTCGCCATCGTTCGGGATCCTGCCTTGCTTGCCCTGCGTTCGGGGAGATAGCCCTGACATAGGCCATTGTCGGGGCTTTTGCCAGAGGGGCATGGCCGGGCAATGGGCTATGCAGCAGCGCAGAATGACGCTAGATTACGCCCCAAGAAATGGCCGGGCAGAAGCCGGGCGGCAAACAGGCGGCAGATGCGGTTTTCTTTCCTTCTTGGCCTTGTTGTGGCCACGGCTCTTGGCGGCTGTCAGTCGGCGCGGGTGGATGCGCCCGCCCAAACCGCGCTTGGGCGCGAAGTGGTGCGGCTAAAGGGCAAGCAAGGGCCACCCCCGTCACGCGACGGCGAATGTTGGGCCAGTTCAATCTCGCCTGCGGTGATCGAAACGGTCACCGAACAGGTGCTTATCACCGAAGAGCGCCGCGATGACAGCGGCGCGGTGATTGCGCCCGCCAGCTATCAGACGCGCACCCATCAACGCATGGTGCAAGACCGCGAGGAAATCTGGTTTCGCGCGCCCTGCCCTGATGTACAGTCGGTGCAATTTGCCGCCAGCCTGCAACGCGCCTTGAAAGCGCGCGGTCTTTATCTGGAAGAGATCACCGGCGAGATGAACGCAGAAACGGCCGAGGCCATCCGCCGGTTTCAGGCCGTGCGAGGGCTTGACAGCCCGGTGCTGTCCTTGGGGGCGGCCAAGGAACTGGGGCTGTCGGCCACCAGTCTGGACGATCTGTGAGCCCCGCCGCCGACCGTTACCGCGCCCATGTCACAGCGGTTTGGGCCAGCCAGACCGCCGATGGGGCGCATGACCTTGGCCATCTGGAGCGGGTCTGGACCAATGCGCGTGCCATCGGGCGGGATGAACCCGGCGTCGACTGGTCGGTGCTAGAGGCTGCCGTCTGGTTTCATGATCTTGTGAACCTGCCCAAAGACAGCCCCGACCGGGCCCGCGCCTCGGGTCTGTCGGCCGATGCGGCGGTGGCGTTTCTGCGCGCCGATGGCTTTGCCGCCGACAAGCTGGCAGCCGTGGCCCATGCCATTGCCGCCCACAGCTTTTCTGCCGCAATCCCCCCTCAGACGATTGAGGCGCGCATCTTGCAAGATGCTGACCGGCTGGAGGCACTGGGCGCAATTGGGCTGGCGCGGATGTTCCTGATTTCCGGGCGCATGGGCGGCGGGATCGTCGACATGGCCGACCCGATGGCCCTGCACCGCCCCTTGGATGACAAGCGCTTTGCGCTGGATCATCTGGAGGTCAAACTGCTGCGCCTGCCCGAAACCATGCAAACCCGCATGGGCCGCATGATTGCCGAAGAACGGGCGGAATGGATGATGTCTTTTCGCACAAGGCTGCTTGCGGAAATCGGCTAAGCGCGCGCCGGCCCAAAGAAAAAGGGCGGCAGGCCTGCGCCTCCGCCCTTTGGCAGTTACCCCGTCATGCGGGGTTATTCGATCGCCAGCGCCACAAAGCGCGGATCCCCGCCCCGGCGCACCAGCATCAGCAAGGACTTGCGCCCGCCTTCCTTGGCCTCGTCGATAGGGTCGGCCAGGTCTTTCAGGCTGGCCACCGGGCGCTGGCCTGCCTCGACGATGATATCGCCACGATCCAGCCCCTTGGCGGCCGCCTCAGAGGCGACATCGACCTTCATCACAGCCAGCCCACCGCTGCCTTTGGGCAGGGCAAGCTCGGTCACCGCGGCCTCATCCACCGCTTTCAGCGTCATGCCAAGGATCTCGGCCTCGGCCGGGGCCGCGGGGGCCTTGCCCTTTTCGGCCGCCGGGATCACCTCGCCCTCGGCTGTTTCACGCCGGCCCAAGGTGACGTCGATCACCATCTCGTCGCCCTCGCGCTGGATCACCACCGGAACCGCTTCGCCAATCGGGCTGTCGGCCACGGTACGGGTCAGATCACGCACATCACTGACGGTCTTGCCGTTGAACGTGGTAATGACATCGCCCGCTTCTAGCCCTGCCTCTTTGGCCGGGCCATCGGGAACATCGGTTACCAAAGCGCCTGCGGCGACCGAAAGGCCCATCGCTTCGGCCACATCGGGGGTAACATCCTGAATGCGCACGCCAAGCCAGCCGCGCCGGGTTTCGCCAAACTCTTTCAGCTGCGCCACGACCTTGTTCACCACATTCGACGCCATCGAGAACCCGATCCCGATCGAGCCACCGGTGGGCGACAGAATGGCGGTGTTCACGCCCACAACTTCGCCTTCCATGTTGAACAGCGGCCCCCCCGAGTTGCCCTTGTTGATCGCAGCATCGGTTTGCAAAAAGTCGTCATAGCTGCCGGAAAGCTCGCGTCCACGGGCCGAAACGATGCCCGCTGATACCGAAAACCCTTGGCCCAGCGGGTTGCCCATGGCCATCACCCAATCGCCCACCCGCATCGCGCCGCTGTCACCAAAGTTGACAAAGGGCAACGGCGCGTCGCTTTCCACTTTCAAAAGCGCGATGTCGGTCTTCGGATCGGTGCCGACCAGCTTGGCTTTCAGCCGCTTTTTGTCAAAAAACTCGATCTCGATCTCATCGGCACCGTCAATCACGTGGTTGTTGGTGACAATGTAGCCATCGGCGGAAACCACAAAGCCAGAGCCCAGCGCCTGCTGGCGCTGCGATTGCTTGCCGCCATCGCCCTCGGGCGGCATGAAATCTTTGAAAAAGTCTTCAAAGGGCGAGCCTTCCGGCACGATGGGGCCGCCACCCGTTGGCGCGGCCACCACGGCAGAGGTGGTGATGTTCACGACCGAGGGGCTGATTTCAGCCGCCAGATCAGCAAAACTTTCCGGCGCGCCGCGGGCAAAGGCCGCATCCATCGGGGCAAGCGCCAAAGAAAGACCAAGCCCCAAGGCCAGCAGAATACGCGAGGGGTGGCGGGCCTTGAAGGAAAGCAAGGCAGGAAGGTGTGACACGGGTCGAACTCCTTGATCGGATGACAAGGCCTTGTCGCCTTGTTCATAGATGACGCATCATCAGATAATCACAGTGGTGCGCAATGCAATCTCGCTCACGTCCGCTCAATCGCTTGTGAAAACATGTCACGAGCGGCGGGCAGGCTTCAAGCATCAAAACGCCGCGGGCGGGCGCAAAGCGCGGTGGCAGCCCTCAGGTGACCAAAAGCACAAGGCCGGTGCCCACAGCCACGCCCAACAGGCCCAAAAGCCTGCGTTGATCGACCGGCAGCGCCGCCAGAAGGCGCAAGATGTCGTCCAAACGCGAAGGGGCCAGTGCAAGCACCAGCCCCTCGATCACGAAGACCAATCCAAGCCCCAAAAGCAGCGTGGACATGGGCTGTTAAGGCGCCGCCACGACGGGGGGCTTTTCGCTGTTCATATAGTCAAAAAACGCTGAATCGGGCGACATCACGATCGACGAATTACCCGATTGCAAGGCCCGTTCATATGAGGTGAGCGAGCGGGTGAAGGCAAAGAATTCCGGGTCTTTGCCAAAGGCTTCGGCATAGATGGCGTTTCTTTGCGCATCGGCCTCACCCCGGGCGATTTCGGCGTTCTTGCGGGCATCAGAGGTGACTTCGACCACTTCACGATCGGCCGCTGCACGCACCCTTTGGGCGGCTTCGTTACCACGGGCAACTTCGTCGGCAGCTTCGCGCTGACGCTCGGCGCGCATCCGGGCAAAGGTGGCCTCAAGGTTCTGTTCGGGAAGATCGGTGCGGGTCAGGCGCACGTCGATCACCTCAACCCCCAAGCTGCCCGCTTCGCGCCGGGCAAGATCGCGGATGCGGTTCATCAACGATGTCCGATCTTCGGACAGCACCGCCGTTGACGGCACAGCCCCCATGACTTCGCGGATGGCTGCATTGATGATGCGGTCAAGGCGCTGGCGGGCGGTGTCTTCGCCACCCAAGCCGACAGCTTGGCGGAACTTCACCAGATCAATGATGCGCCAGCGGGCAAAGGCATCGACAACCAAGCGGCGGTCATCTGCCGGGGTAACTTCGATAGGCTGGGTTGGCAGGCCAAGGATACGGTCTTCATAGCTGACCACGTCCTGAATGAACGGCAGTTTGAAGCCCAGACCGGGCTCGGTCACAACCTGTTTCACCTGACCGAATTGCAAGACCAGAACCTGCTTGCGTTCGTCAACGATATAGACCGACGACAGCACGATCGCCCCCAAGGCGAAAAGCGCGGGAAGAATAAAGGCAGTGCGCATCAGTTGGTTCCTCCGGTCTTGGCATCTGCGGCAATCGGCGCGCGGCCCATGTCGCCCAAGGGCAGATAGGGCACAACGCCCTGTCCGCCTTCGCCACCCGACACGCCATCAAGGATAA
This sequence comes from Paracoccaceae bacterium, assembly GCA_021741465.1. Lineage (GTDB taxonomy): Bacteria > Pseudomonadota > Alphaproteobacteria > Rhodobacterales > Rhodobacteraceae > Tabrizicola_A. The sequence continues at coordinate 3,384 of JAIOXV010000114.1, read as the reverse complement.
CCTTGTTCATGCCGCCCAAGACTTTTTCCATCGTTTCCAGATACATACGCTTGCGCGTCACCTCTGGTGCCTTGACATATTCGGAATAGACCGCCGAAAAACGGCTGGCCTCGCCCTCGGCGTTGTTGACCACCTGGGCACGATAGGCCTCGGCCTCTTCCAAAAGCTGGGCTGCTTGGCCGCGTGCGCCTGCGGTCGCCTTGTTGGCATAGGCATCGGCCTCTTTTTCCAGCCGGTCGCGTTCTTGCTGGGCGGCCTGCACTTCGCGGAATGCGTCGATCACTTCGCGCGGCGGGTCGGCCTTTGCAAGGTTGACCCGGACAATGTTGATGCCCGCGTCATAGCTGTCCAAGGTGCCTTGCACCGCCGCCAAAAGGTCCGTGGAAATACGCCCACGGTCCTTGTTCAGAACCGGTGCCAATTCGCTGCGCGCGATGATGTCGCGCATGGCACTTTCCGAAACCGCCTTGATCGTGTCATTCGGGTCGGCAAGGTTGAAAAGGTATTTCCCCGGATCGGCAATGTTCCAGACCACCTGGAATTCCATGTCCACGATGTTCTGATCGCGCGTCAGCATCAGGCCTGTGTCCATCTGGCCACCCGCGCCCGAACCGACTTCGGTCGTCCGTTCGCCCGTGACCTGCACGATTTCGGCCTTCACCAAAGGCCAAGGGGCAAAGTTCAGGCCCGGCTCGCCCATGGCGCTGAATTTGCCCAAGAACAGCTCGACCGAGCGTTCTTCCGGCTTCACGGTGTAAAAGGACATATAGCCCCAAACCGCCACTGCGGCAAAAGCGCCCAAGACAAGACCCTGCGCCGAGAACAGGTTCGGCCCCTGCCCCACACCGCCTCCTTTCGGCGGGGGGCGATTGCCGCCCCGGCCGCCGCCCATCAGCACGCGCAGCTGTTCTTGCCCCTTGCGAACCAGCTCGTCAATTTCCGGAATCTGCGGGCCTTCACCCGGCCGGCGCGGACCGCCCTTGCGGCCATCATCGCGGCTTTCGCGCCCCTCATCATCCTGATTGCCGCCACCGCCGCCCCAGGGACCACCGCCACCCGCCATTGCAAACCTCGCTTCAATTTCGCTTCCCCTGACTTGGGGCCAGAGGGCGCGGAAATCAAGCCGCGATTTGGCAAACTCTGTATCAGACGACGCGGGTTGGCTTGCGCATGGTGACCAATTCTTCGGCCATGGTCGGATGCACAGCGACAGTACGGTCGAAATCTTCCTTGGTGGCCCCCATGCCAATGGCAATGGCGACAAGCTGGATCATCTCGCCCGCGCCGGGGCCAACGATATGGCACCCCAGAACCTTGCGCGTTGCGACACTGACCAGAAGCTTCATCAAGACCCGGTCATTGCGCCCGGCGAAAAGGGTCTTCATCGGACGGAAAGCGGCGGCGTAAACCTCGGTCGGGCCAAGGGCTGCGGCCTGTTCTTCGGTCAGGCCGATGGTGCCCATCTCGGGTTGGGTAAAGACGGCGCTGGCGATGGTGTCGTGGGTGAACTTCGTGGGCACCCCGCGAAAGACTGTATCGGCAAAAGCATGGCCTTCGCGGATCGCGACCGGGGTCAGGTTGACCCGGTCGGTCACATCGCCCACGGCGTAAATTGACGGCACCGCGGTTTGGGACCATTCGGAAACCTTCACCTCGCCATTGCGCCCCAGCAGCACCCCGGCCGCCTCCAGCCCCAGACCTGCGCTGTTGGGTTTGCGGCCCGTCGCATAAAGCACCAGATCAAATTCCCGTTCGGACCCGTCAGTTGCATGGGCGCGGATGCCGGCAGAGGTCTTTTCCAGCCGCAAGACATCGGTGCCGCAATGGATGGCAATGCCGGCGGCCTGCATGGCGTTGGCCACATGGCCGCGCGCTTCGTCATCAAAGCCGCGCAAGATTTGCGCGCCACGATAATACTGGCTGGTTTCAACCCCCAAGCCATTCAGGATGCAGGAAAATTCCGAAGCAATATATCCCCCGCCCACCACCAAAGCCCGCTTTGGCAGGGCAGGAAGGTGGAACATCTCGTTTGAGGTGATCGCCAGATCAGCCCCCGGTACATCGGGCACGAAAGGCCGCCCGCCCGTGGCGATCAGGATGTGTTTGGCGGTAAAGACCGCACCATCGGCAAGCTTCACCCGATGGGCATCAACCAGTTCTGCGCGGGCATCGTGCAGGGTGACGCCGGCATTTTTCAGCGTTGTGCGATAGGCGTTTTCCAGCCGGTCCAGCTCTGCCTCCAGCGCGGTGCGGAACTGCGGCCAGTCAAAGCCCGTCGATGTGACATCCCAACCATAGGCGCGGGCGTCTTCGATCTCGGCGGGGTATTCGCTGGCAAAGACCATCAGCTTTTTCGGCACACACCCCCGGATCACACATGTGCCGCCCATGCGGCTTTCTTCGGCCAGCCCCACCTTGGCCCCCCCTTCGGCTGCGGCGATCCGGGCTGCGCGCACCCCGCCCGAGCCACCGCCGATGACGAAAAGATCATAGTCAAAGTTCATGCTGGCCTCCGGTCAAGCAGGTCGGGCCGGCCCAAGGGGCAAAGCCCTGGCGACCCGGGAAAGGTTTGGACTAAGGATCGTTCAGTCGCCCAGATCGGCAAAGATATTGTCGGTGGGCGCGAAATGGATGCGGTCATCGGTTTGGGTGCCAGCGTTGATATCGCGCACCTGCACTCGACCATCGCCATGGCCGATGATGACGATATCGCAGATGTCGATGAAAAGCCCGTTTTCAACCACGCCCGGTATCTGATTCAGAACCATCGACAATTGCCGCGGGTTACCGATGCGCTTCAGGTGCAAGTCAACGATGTAATTGGCCTCGTCGGTCAACAAGGGCTTGTCGCCGTTCATCCGCAAGGTGACGTCGCGGTCAAGCACATCCATGCTGACCAGCATTTCTTCGATCAGGGCCTTGGTGGTTTGCCAGCCAAAGGGGATAATCTCAATCGGCAATGGAAAGGCGCCAAGTTGCACCACTTCCTTGGCCGCATCGGTGATGACGATCATCTGATCCGAGGCGGTGGCGACGATCTTTTCTTGCAAAAGGGCAGCACCGCCACCCTTTATCAGCGCAAGGTTGGCATCAAACTCATCCGCGCCGTCGATGGTCAGATCCAGCCATTTGGCATCGTCAAGGCTGGTGACCGGCACACCCAACTGCCGCGCGAGTTCTGCCGTGCGGGTCGAGGTGGGCACGCCCACCACGCGCAGCCCCTCTTCGGGGATCCGTTCTGCCAAGCACCGCACCATCCAGGCCGCCGTAGACCCGGTGCCAAGGCCAAGCTTCATGCCATCTTCAACAAATTCCACCGCCCGCTTGGCGGCAACGAATTTGGCCCTGTCGATGGGCGAAAGGTCGGCAGGCATGGCAGAATCC
>JAIOXV010000113.1 GCA_021741465.1 Paracoccaceae bacterium | reverse complement strand
AAACAGGCCGCCGTTGGCACAACGCGGCGCATCTGGACGCGGGGCACGAATTCGATGGTGATCGAGGCCACATCCCCCGGTCCTGCGGGGCGGACGTCAAGCCCGGCCTCGGCGCGGAACCGCCCGATCAGGCGCGACAATTCCCCAGAGGCCGTGCCCGGGACATCACCGCTAAGGGCCACGGTGATCGGCCCTTCAAAGCGGCTGAGCGAGGGCAAGGCGCGCCCGCTTTCCATGCGGAATGACAGATCCAGAAAATCGCGCACCAGTTCGGTATTGGCGCGCTGGGCGGCGACCGGTGTGGCTGGGGCAAAGCTTTGGATGCCGGATACAGCCAGCATGGCGCCACTATCGGTGGCAGAGCTTTTGGTGACTTCGGCGTTGGGCGCAGGCGCGCAAGCCGAAAGAAGGCACAAGGCGAAAGCGGAAATACGACGCATGGTTTGGCAACTGAACCACTAATACGGCAGGGTTTCCCCCGGATTGACAGTGAAGGCGTCGCGCCATCCCGCACCCGGCCGGTTCAGCGCCCCTGGGGACGGTGCCCCCGCACCATTCCCCAAGGGCTGTACTGATCCGGGCAAGGCCCGTTCCGTCGCCACGCCCCGAGACACTTTGTGCCGACTGGCACCAAGACGCCTCTGGGACAAAAGGCCGGACGCAATCCCCACCGCGACCTGCCTTCAAGATGCCGCTTGGCCGTCGTTTCCGGTTTCCCCACGCGTCGAGCATGCCGCGCAAAGAGTGCCTTCCCCCATCTGATCCACCAGCCGCAGAAGCCGGGATCGCGACCCCCACGGCCTTGCAGCCGCAGACGGGAACACACCAAAAAACCGTTATCGAAAGCCTTACGTCACGTCAGACAAATCAACAGGATGCCAGTGTCGTTAACAGGGCAGGTTCGTGTCAATCTTGCGGATTCTGCACGCAATGGCTGTATCTACCCATGGATAGGTGAAAAGCTGGAAACGCCAGATTTACCCCTGTGTCATCGCGATTTATTTCAATATATTACAAAAACTGCCTTTGCGTGATGAGATTATGTCAAGACTATGGCTAAACCTTGGCAGAATCGCCCGATTCGGAAATTTTGTCTTAACGGTTTGCGCTGCGCGAACAGATCGCCGCACAACGCCCGTCGCAGGCATGGGCCCAAAGCCGCAGCCAAGGCGGCGCGGAAAGGTCGCCGCATGGTTTGGAAACAATAGGCTGTTCCCGCCCTGATTGTGCCCGAATGGTTAACAATGCGGCGTGGTTAACCCCTGCCACTGCGGTTCAGGAAAGCCAGTCGTTCAAACAGCTGCACGTCCTGCTCGTTCTTCAAAAGCGCGCCATGCAGCCGGGGCAGGCTGTGCTTGCCCTCGCGGCGCAGATCCTCGGGGGCAAGGTCTTCGGCAAGGATCAGTTTTAGCCAATCCAGCACTTCGCTTGTGGACGGCTTCTTCTTCAGGCCGGGGGTTTCGCGCAGATCGAAGAACTGGGTCAGCGCGGTGGTCAAAAGCGCCTCTTTGATGCCAGGGAAATGCAGCCGCACGATTGCGGCAAGAACTTCGGGTTCGGGAAAGCGGATATAGTGAAAAAAACAGCGGCGCAGGAAGGCGTCGGGCAGTTCCTTTTCGTTGTTCGAGGTGATGATGACCACCGGGCGCTGCGCGGCGCGGATCGTCTCGCCGGTTTCATAGACGTGAAACTCCATCCGGTCGAGTTCCTGTAAAAGATCGTTCGGAAACTCGATATCGGCCTTGTCGACCTCGTCGATCAGCAAGACCACGCGGGAAGCGGCGGTGAAGGCCTGCCACAGCTTGCCCTGGCGGATGTAATTGCGCACATCATGCACCCGCGCCTCGCCAAGCTGGCTGTCGCGCAACCGGCTGACGGCATCATATTCATATAGCCCTTGTTGCGCTTTGGTTGTGGACTTCACGTGCCACTCAATCAGAGGCATATCCAACGCCGCCGCCACCTGGCGGGCAAGCTCGGTCTTGCCGGTGCCCGGCTCGCCCTTCACCAGCAGCGGGCGCTGCAAAGTGACCGCGGCATTGACCGCAACCGCAAGGTCATCGGCGGCGACGTAGGAAGAGGTCGATGAGAATTTCATAATCAGATCAAAGCCCTGAATTGCACGTTTGGCTGAACCTAACGCTGGGTGGAAATTGTCGCAACCGCTAGTGACATTCGCTGCGCTTTGGGCTATTGCACCGCCCAACCCGGAATATGTTGCCCGGGATGGCCCGCCCGATGCGAGGTTCGCAAGATTTGGAGAGTGTTGCCATGAAAGCCGAAGTGTTCCTGCCCGACGATTATCGCCCGGCCGAAGACGAGCCCTTCATGAATGAGCGGCAACTAGAATATTTTCGCCGCAAACTCATGGTGTGGAAGCAAGAGCTTCTCGATCAGTCGTCAGAGACGATCGGCAACCTGCAAGAATCAGCCCGCAGCGTCCCCGATCTGGCCGACCGTGCCTCGGAAGAGACCGATCGCGCGCTGGAATTGCGCACCCGTGATCGTCAGCGCAAGCTGGTGTCCAAGATCGACGCCGCCCTGCGCCGGATCGACGAGGGCGAATATGGCTATTGCGAAATGACGGGCGAGCCGATCAGCCTGAAACGGCTTGATGCCCGCCCCATCGCCATCATGACGCTGGAAGCGCAAGAAAAGCACGAGCGTCGCGAAAAGGTTCACCGCGACGAATGACCACCCGCGCGGGGGCTTGTGCCCCAAGCCGGTTGCCACGAAGCTAAGGCCGGGCCGTTTGGTCCGGCTTTTTCATGCGGGGGCTTGGGCGCTATGGGCCAAGAGGTTGCGGGCCAGGAAGTTACGGTTCTGGGGGCTGGGGTTGCAGGGCTGACCGCTGCCCTTGCGCTGGCGCGGCGGGGCTTTGCCGTCACCGTGATGGAACAAGCCGACGCCATTCGCGAAGTGGGGGCGGGGTTGCAGATCAGCCCCAATGCCGCCGTTGTCTTGCGCGCCCTTGGGCTGGGCGCGGCGCTGGATGCCGCCCAAGGCCGGGCCGAGGCGGTGCAGCTGTGCGACGGGCTGACGGGCGAGACGGTGTTGCGGATGGATCTGCTGCGGCTGCGCCCCTCACAGGGCTATCACTTTTTGCACCGCGCCGATCTGATCGAGATGCTGTCCACGGCGGCGCGTGCGGCGGGGGTTCAGATCCGGCTTTTGCAGCGGATCGAGACGGTGGATCTTTCGGGCGACCGGCCCCGGCTTGTCACGGCCCAAGGCGCCGAGATTGCCGCCGATCTGGTGATCGGGGCCGATGGCTTGCATTCCAAAACCCGCGCGGCCCTGAACGGGGCGGCGCAGCCTGTTTTCACCCATCAGGTCGCCTGGCGGGCGATCTTGCCCGAAACCCCCGGCGTGGCCCAGCAAGCCGAGGTTCACATGGGCCCGGGCCGCCATCTGGTCAGCTATCCTTTGCGGGGCGGGCGGATGCGCAACATCGTTGCGGTCGAAGAGCGCCGTGCTTGGGTGGAAGAGGGCTGGACCCTGCGCGATGATCCAATGGAAATGCGGCTGGCCTTTGAACGCTTTTCGCCGCGCGTCCGCGGCTGGCTGGACCAGATCGAAGACGTGCATCTTTGGGGCCTTTTCCGCCATCCGGTTGCCGATGTCTGGCAGCGGGTCTTGCCCAAGGGGGCTGCGGTGATTCTGGGCGATGCGGCCCATCCGACGCTGCCCTTTCTGGCGCAAGGGGCGGCGATGGGGATTGAAGATGCCTTTGTGCTGGCGCGCGAACTTGCGGCCAGCCCGCCCGATCAGGCCTTGCCACGCTGGCAGGCGCTGCGCCGGCCGCGCTGCGCCAGGATTGTGGCGGCCGCCAACAGCAATGCCCGGGCCTATCATCTGGCGGGCCCGTTGCGCGGTGTCGCCCATCTTGGGCTAAGGCTTGGCGGGGCGATCAATCCGGGCTTTGCCCTGTCGCGCTATGACTGGCTTTATGGCCATGACGTGACCCTGTAAGCCCTTGTCCCATGCAAAAGCCCGCCTTGGAAGGGCGGGCTTAAGGCAAAGGGGCAGGCGTGGGGATGCGCGGTGGTTTCAGGCGTCAACCGTGGCCGGGGCGCAGGCCAGTTCCATGCCGCCGGCATAGATCACTTCCGGCCCTTCAAAGCGCAGGGTGATAAAGCGGGCTTCGGTCATGACCTCGGGGCGAATGAACTCGCCATCGCACAAGCGGCTGGCCGGGATCATCGCTTCGGTCTTGCCATAAAGCGCCTTGGCGCGCCAATCGCGGATCAGGACCATCTGGTTGGGCGAAATTCTCATGTCTTCAACCGGGCGGCCAACGCCGAGCGAATCCCGGTTGATGGCCACGACGCGGGCGTTTTGAACGCGCGTCACCTCGACCTGAACCACTTTGCGCATGCCGTTACGGGTGACCACGCGGTCGCCGGGCGAGATATATTCCACCGGCAAATCGCCATCCAACGTCAACACTGGGGTTCCCAAAACGATCCCTGCGTCGAAAAAGAGGTCCGGGGCGCCATTTGCGACCGCGATATGGGCCTGAGCAACATGTGTCATGATCTGATCCCTTTTGACTGTGCCGCCCCCGCGTTGTTCCCTTTCTTTCGCCCAAATGTGGCAAGATTGGGTTAAGTGCGTGCCTTTTTCGGGATCATTTTCCGACGAATTACGCCCGAATGCGGCAAAAGGGCTGGGAAAACGGCTTTGCAGGCGGGGCTGCTTTTTCCTCTCGCATCCGCCCCCCGGCTTTGTTAGAAGAGCGCGGAATTCAAGGCGTGCACGGTCCTGCCCTTGCGGCGGGTCGGGTGCGTCTTGGTGAATCTGCGGGTGTGGCGAAATTGGCAGACGCACTGGATTTAGGTTCCAGCGCCGCAAGGCGTGGGGGTTCAAGTCCCTCCACCCGCACCAGATTTGGGATGAAAAGGACGACGAAATGCAGGTCACCGAGACCCTGAGAGACGGCTTGAAGCGCGCCTACACCATCACGGTGACTGCGGCAGAGCTTGATGCCGAAGTGCAAAAGAAACTGATCGAGGCGCAGCCCGAGGTCGAGATCAAGGGCTTTCGCAAGGGCAAGGTGCCGCTGGCGATCCTGAAAAAGCAATTCGGTCAGCGCATGATCGGTGATGCCATGCAGGACGCCATTGATGGCGCGATGAAGGATCACTTCGACAAGTCCGGCGACCGTCCTGCCTTGCAGCCCGAAGTCAAGATGGTGGGCGGCGATGCTTGGAAAGAAGGCCAGGATGTCGTGGTCGAAATGACCTACGAAGCCCTGCCGCCGATCCCGGATGTTGATGCCTCCAAGATCAAGCTTGACCGCCTGTCGGTCAAAGCCGACGACGCGGCCATCGACGAAGCGCTGAAGAACCTTGCAAGCTCGTCGCAATCGTTCGAGGCCAAGAAGAAGGCCCAGAAGGCCAAGAAGGGCGATCAGGTTGTGATCGACTTCAAAGGCTCGGTTGATGGTGAGTATTTCGACGGCGGCGCTGGCGAAGACTATCCTCTGGTGCTTGGCTCCAACTCGTTCATCCCGGGCTTTGAAGACCAGCTGGTCGGCGTGAAGACCGGCGAAGAAGTGAAGGTCGAAGTGTCCTTCCCGGAAAGCTATGGTGCGGCACATCTGGCCGGCAAAGCTGCCGTGTTTGAATGCACCATCAAGGAAGTGCGCGAACCGAAAGAGGCCGAGATCGACGACGAGCTGGCCAAGAAATTCGGCGCCGAAGACCTTGCCGCGCTGAAAGGCCAGATCGCGGAACGTCTGGAAGCTGAATACAAGGGCGCTGCCCGCGCGGTGATGAAGCGCGCGCTGCTGGACCAGCTTGACGCACAGGTCAAGTTTGACCTGCCGGCCGCTTTGGTCGAAGCCGAGGCTGCCCAGATTGCCCACCAACTTTGGCACGAAGAGCACCCCGAAGTGCATGACCACAACCACGGCGCCACCGAGCCGACCGACGAACACCGCACCCTGGCCGAGCGCCGCGTGCGCCTTGGTCTGGTTCTGGCAGAGGTTGGCCGCAAGGCCGAGGTTACCGTTACGGACGCCGAAATGACCCAAGCCGTGCTGGCCGCTGCCCGTCAATACCCGGGCCAAGAGCGCGCCTTCTTCGAGTTTGTGCAGAAGAACGCCCAGATGCAGCAACAGCTGCGCGCCCCGCTTTTTGAAGACAAGGTCGTCGATCACATCGTTGCCGGTGCCAAAGTGACCGACAAGGACGTCTCGAAAGACGCGCTGCAAAAGCTGGTCGAAGCCCTGGACGAAATGTAAGCGCACAGCGTTTCGCTTGACGCAAGACAATGGGGGTCGCGCCGTAAGGTGCGGCCCCGTTTCATGACAGGGCGAAGGACCGCGACATGCGCAAGGACAAGCTGGACGGGGTGGGCTTCAGCGCCCTGATGGCGGTGACGCTGTTGCTGGCCTTCAACCAGATCATCGTCAAATCGGTGAATGCCGGGCTGCAACCGGTGTTTTTCGCCGGGCTGCGCAGCGCGCTGGCGGTGGTCTTTGTGGGCGCCTTTTTGGTCTGGCGTGGGCTGTGGGGCAGGGTGCGCCTGTCTGATCTGGGGCCGGGCCTTGCCATGGGGTCCATCTTTGCTGCCGAATTTCTGTGCCTTTTCATGGCGTTGGATCTTACTCTTGTCAGTCGCGCCTCGGTCATTTTTTATTCCATGCCGGTGTGGATGGGGCTTTTGGGCCATTTCTTTCTGCCCGGAGAGCGGTTGAACGCGGTGCGGGGGGCTGGGCTGTTGCTGGCCTTTCTTGGTACCGCGGTTGCGATTCTGTCGCGTGACAGCGGCCCGGGTGCAGGCAGCCTGACGGGCGATCTTTTCGCGCTGGGGGGCGCTTGGGGCTGGGCGGGCACGGCTTTTCTGGCGCGCAAGACCCGCCTGCGCGAAGCGGGCCCCGAGGCGCAGCTTTTCTGGATGGTGGCGGTTTCGGCCCCGATTCTGTTGCTGGTGGCCCCGGCTTTCGGCCCGCTGCTGCGCGATATCCAGCCGCAGCACTGGGTTTGGCTGATTTTCCAATCTTCGGTCGTGGTGGCGGGGGGCTTTGTGTCCTGGCTTTGGCTTTTGTCGGTCTATCCCACGACCACCGTCGCCAGCTTTTCCTTCCTGACCCCGCTCTTTGCGATTCTCTTGGGGCACTTCTTTTTCAACGAGTCGCTCACCTTGCCGCTTATTGTGGCTTTTGTGCTGGTGGCGGCGGGAATCATCCTGGTTAACCGCCGGGCCTGAAGACCCTGCGCCGCAACATGCGCAACAGCGGGCAATGGCCATGAATTGTTGCACTTTCTGACACAGTGAAGAAACTGCATTAAGCTCGTCATCACGGCCGGTCACAAAGCGGTGACGCCACCCATAGACTTTTGCGCCTGGGTCAAGCACAAAATCTTGTGGGTGGGTCACATTTTCCATTTGCCCTGACCCGCGATTTACGACAATTTGATCCGACTGCCCGAGGGACCACAACCTGTTGTGTCCGCGGACGGGAGACTACCCAGTCACATGACGCAGCTGGCACGGCTGCGAACCTTTTGCGGAAGACTGCGCAAAGGGCTGGATGTTTTCCTGTCCTGTGCTTGGGCGACGGAAACAATGACAACCGGCAGAGGAAATCCTCGCCACTTCTGGACGGAGATGGGGCATGAAGATCGAGCGGAAGTTCACCACGGCGCAAGCCGGGGCCTACGGCGAAATGGCGTTTCAACTGACAACTTCGGAAATTCGCAATCCCGATGGGAAGATCGTTTTTCGCAACGAAGCGGTTGAAGTGCCCGAAGGCTGGAGCCAGGTCGCAAGCGACGTTTTGGCGCAGAAATACTTCCGCAAAGCCGGCATCCCTGCCGTCTTGAAGCGCGTGAAGGAAAAGGGCGTGCCCGAATTCCTGTGGCGGTCGGTCCCCGATGATGAGGCGCTGGCAAAGCTGCCCGTCGAAGACCGGATCGTCGGCGAAACCAGCGCCAAGCAGGTGTTTGACCGTTTGGCCGGCGCTTGGGCCTATTGGGGCTGGAAGGGCGGCTATTTCTCGACCGAGGCCGACGCCAAATCCTATTACGATGAAATGCGCTTCATGCTGGCCCGCCAGATGGCCGCGCCGAACAGCCCGCAATGGTTCAATACCGGCCTGCATTGGGCTTATGGCATTGATGGGCCAAGCCAGGGCCATTATTACGTTGACCACACCACCGGTACGCTGACCAAATCGGCCAGCGCCTATGAGCACCCCCAGCCCCACGCCTGCTTTATCCAATCGGTGCGCGATGATCTGGTGGGCGACGGCGGCATCATGGACCTGTGGGTCCGCGAGGCGCGTCTGTTCAAATATGGCTCGGGCACCGGGACCAACTTTTCCAGTCTTCGCGGCGAAGGCGAAAAGCTTTCGGGCGGTGGCAAATCTTCGGGCCTGATGGGGTTCTTGAAAATCGGCGACCGTGCAGCGGGCGCGATCAAATCGGGCGGCACCACGCGCCGCGCGGCCAAGATGGTGATCTGCGACATGGATCACCCCGATGTCGAGGCTTTCGTGAACTGGAAAGTCATCGAAGAGCAGAAGGTGGCCAGCCTTGTCGCCGGGTCAAAAGCGCATGAGCTGCGCCTGAACGAGATCTTCACCGCCATTCGCCAGTGGGATGGCTCGGCCGAAGATTCGGTTGATCCGGCAAAGAATCCGGCGCTGAAAGCGGCGATCAAATCGGCCAAAAAGGCCATGATCCCGGATACTTACACCAACCGCATCCTGCAATACGCCAAGCAAGGCTATACCAGCATCGAATTCCCCACCTATGACGTGGATTGGGATTCCGAGGCCTATATCACCGTGTCGGGCCAAAACTCGAACAACTCGGTCCGCGTGACCGACGCCTTCCTGCAGGCGGTCAAGGATGATGCCGATTGGGCGCTGATCCGCCGCACCGATGGCAAGGTCGCCAAAACCATCAAGGCCCGCGATCTGTGGGACCAGGTTGGTCACGCCGCTTGGGCCTGCGCCGACCCAGGGATTCAGTTCCACGATTCGGTCAACGCGTGGCATACTTGCCCGGCGGATGGCCCGATCCGCGGCTCGAACCCCTGTTCGGAATACATGTTCCTTGATGACACGGCCTGCAACCTTGCCTCGATGAACCTTCTGACCTTCTTTGCCGAGGGCAAGTTTGACGCCGAAGCCTATATCCACGCCAGCCGTCTTTGGACGGTCACGCTGGAAATCAGCGTGATGATGGCGCAGTTCCCGTCCAAGGAAATTGCCCAACTGTCCTATGATTTCCGCACGCTTGGCCTTGGCTATGACAGCGACGAAGGTCGCGCTCTGGCCGGCGCCCTGACCGACATCATGACCGGCATCGCCTATGGCACGTCGGCGGAAATGGCGGCGGAACTTG
>JAIOXV010000112.1 GCA_021741465.1 Paracoccaceae bacterium | reverse complement strand
GACATCGCAGGCCTCGCGGGCCGGGCGAAAATGGACAATGCCAAGATTTTGCTGGCAGATTTCGTCAGCTATAAAACCCATGTCACCCGCGACAACCGCAGTGGAGCGCTGCGTGTTGCCATCGAAGGCGAAGGAAAGGGCACCTACCCAGAGGGGCGTTTGCCCGCATGGGTGACCCGGTCAGGCGACACGACCACCATCGACCTTGGGTCAGGCCATATCGTCACCTATGACGCGGTCGGCGCCCATTTTGTGGTGCCCGGCTATGGAACCATCGCGCTGCGCCCCGAAGGCGGCAAAATCGCCCTGACCGCCCCCCTGCCTCTGCCCGATTGGATCAACGCCACCGACACCCGCGTTTCCGTCACCACCCCTGCGGGTCGCTTTGCCTATTCGCGATCAAAGGTTGAAACCTTCCGCTATCAGCCGGGATGGGAGATGTTTTTCTTCACCCTCGACAGCCCGTTTTCGGGGAAGTCCTTTGCCGAACTGGCCTTGATGCTGACAGGCCCGCGCATAAAGGCGGCGCAAAGTAACCTTGGCTTCATGGCCTCAGAGATTTGGCACAACCGGGTCTGGCATCATGGCGATGTGGCCGGGGCCTTGTTCGAAACCGTGCTGATGGCATTTCTGGGCACCTTTGGGGCTGCGCTGATTTCATTGCCCTTGGCCTTTCTGGCGGCCAGCAATTTTACCCCGATCCGGTGGGTACGCTTTGTCTTTCGCCGGCTTTTCGACTTTGTGCGCGGGGTGGATGCGCTGATCTGGACCATCGTGCTTAGCCGTGCCTTTGGTCCGGGCCCGATGACCGGGGCGCTGGCGATCTTGCTGACCGAAACCGGCACCTTCGGAAAGACCTTCTCCGAAGCGCTGGAAAACATTGATGACAAACAGGTCGAGGGCATTCGTTCGACCGGGGCATCGGCGCTGCAGCGCGCCCGCTTTGGCGTGATCCCGCAGCTTGCGCCGATCTTGTTAAGCCAGGTGCTTTATTACTTTGAATCCAACACCCGCTCGGCCACCGTGATCGGGGCGATTGTCGGGGGCGGCATCGGCCTGCTTTTGACCCAAGCCATCATCACCCAAAAAGATTGGGAAGAAGTCGCCTATTACATGATCCTGATCGTGCTGATGGTGATGGCGATGGACAGCCTTTCGGGCTGGCTGCGCCGCCGCTTCATCAAGGGCTAGGCCATGACCCGCCCGGCCTTGCGCTTGCCCCGGCCCTCACCCCGTTCCCGCCAAACCACAGGACGCCAATGCCCAGACTTTCCGCCACCACCCCGCATCTTCACCCCGATTGCCAGATCGTCGACAGCCATTTCGGGGCGTTTTGCGAAATCGGCCAAGGCAGCCGCATTAAAAATTCCACCTTCGAGGATTATGCCTATTGCGACCGGCTTTCCGACATCGCCAATACCACTGTCGGCAAGTTCGCCAATATCGCAGCCATGACCCGCATCGGGCCAACCGACCATCCGATGGACAAGGCAAGCCTGCATCATTTCCTGTATCGGTCCAGCTATTACTGGGAAGATGCTGCGGATGATCCGGCGTTCTTTGCCGCCCGCGCCGCGCGCCGCACCGTCCTTGGCCCTGATACCTGGATCGGCCATGGCGCCATCATCAAACCCGAGGTGACCATCGGGGCCGGCGCGGTGATTGCCAGCGGTGCGGTCGTGACCAAGGACGTGCCACCCTACATGATCGTGGCAGGCCTGCCGGCCAGCCCGCTTCGCCCGCGCTTTCCTGCCAAGCTGGCCGCGCGAATGTTGCAAATGGCCTGGTGGGATTGGCCGCATGAAACCCTGCGCGCGGCCCTGCCCGATTTTCGCACCTTGCCCGCCAAGGCCTTCGTGGAAAAATACGCCAATTAGCCCAGATCTTCGCCCGCCAGCGTCACAGTCACACGCTCGCCCGCGAAATAGGTGGTGCCGAATTCAACCGGCCGCCCGGTTGCATCCCGGTTCACGGCCACGGTCCGCAACACCGGCGCGCCCTCGCGCAGCCGCAAATGCAGCGCAATCAGCGCATCCGCCGCAATCGCGCTGATCTTGGTGCTGTGGCGGGTGTAATCTGCCACCCCGCCACGGGCGAGGCTGGCCGTGACCGAGTTTGTGTCGTCCATCGCGCGCAAGAAATCCGGCAGGTCTGCGGCGGGGAAGACCGAGCGAAACAGCGCAACCGGGGCCGCATCGGCCAGAGACAGCCCCTCGACCACATGCACCAAAGCGCCCGCATCCATCATCAGCGCCTCTCTCTCGGCCAGATCGGCCACCCGCGTTTCCAATCGCAGTATCTGCCGCGACGGTGTCCGCCCCGATGCCAGAATATTTTGATGAAACCGCACCCTGCGGCCCAAGGCATAATCGGCAGGCTGCAGCGCCACAAACACCCCCGAGCCGCGCCGTGAATGCACCGCCCCCGCTTCGGCCATCGCCGCCAAGGCATGGCGCACGGTGTGACGGTTGACCCCAAAGCGCTGTGCAAGCGCGGCCTCGGTTGGCAGTTTGTCGCCCGCCCCGTAATGGCCTGCCGCGATCTCTTGCGTCAAAGCCTCGGCAATTCCTGCCCAAATGGCCGACCGCGCCATTGTTACCAAAACTTCATGTGCATTGCGGGCCTTTCTGGCGTAGCTTTTGTCTAGTTGTATAGAAATCTAGACAGCTTTGCAAGATGTCGAGGTCCCCATGAGCGAACACAGCCTTCCCCAAACCCCACGCCAGATCTGGATGGGCCTTTTGGCCCGTGCACCCGCGGCGCGCCTGGCAGAGCTTTGCCCCGACCTGCCCCCCCATGAGGTGCTGCGCGCGCCCGAGGTTGGCGCGGTTATGGTTGAGGGGCGGATCGGTGGCACGGGCCAGCCTTTCAACCTTGGCGAGATGACGGTGACGCGCTGTGCGCTGCGCGTGGGCAGTCTGGTGGGGCATGCCTATGTGCAGGGCCGCGACAAGGATCACGCCCGCCGCGCGGCTGTGTTGGATGCGCTGCTTCAGGGCGATCAGGCGGCCCGATACCGCAGGCAAGTGCTGGACGTCTTGCAGGCCGAAGAAACCACCGCGCGCGCCACCCGTGCCGCAAAAGCGGCGGCGACCAAGGTCGAGTTCTTCACTTTGGTTCGGGGGGATGACCAATGAACCCGGCAGCTTTGGAAGGCGGCTTCACCAATGCCGCCGTGCAATCGGCCCAAGCGTTTCGCGCCGCACTCGAGGCGATGGCCCGCCCCGGAACCCTGCAGCCGATCACCGGCGCGGCCCCGCCTGCGCCGATGTCGCCGGCTGCGGGTGCCTTGCTGTTGACGCTGTGCGACAGCACGACGCCGGTGCATCTGGCAGGCGCGCATGATTGCGCCGCGCTGCGCGATTGGGTGACCTTTCACTGTGGCGCCCCGCTGGTCGGCGCCCGGGACGCCAGCTTTGCGCTTGGCACTTGGGAGGCGCCGCAACCGGTCGACCGCTTTGCCATTGGCCTGCCCGACTATCCCGACCGCGCCGCAACCTTGATCGTCGAGACAACGGCCCTGGGCCAAACGGGCGCGCGGTTGCGTGGCCCCGGCATCCAGACCACCGCCGCCCTGTCCTTGCCGGAAAGTGCGGCGTTTCAGGCCAATCACGCGCTGTTTCCGTTGGGGTTTGATTGCTTTTTCGCCTGCGAGGGCCAGATCGCCGCCCTTCCCCGTTCAACCATCGTGGAGGCCGCATAATGTATGTCGCAGTCAAAGGCGGCGAGCGGGCGATTGAAAATGCCCATGCCTGGCTTGCCGAAGAGCGTCGCGGCGATCCGGGCATTGCTGAGATGTCGATCGCCCAAATCCGCGCGCAACTGGCCTTGGCGGTCAATCGGGTGATGGCCGAAGGGTCGCTTTACGACCCCGATCTTGCGGCGCTGGCAATCAAGCAAGCGCGCGGCGATCTGATCGAGGCGGTTTTCCTGATCCGCGCCTATCGCACCACGCTGCCACGGCTGGGGTCGTCTTGCCCGATCGAAACCGCGCAGATGGCGGTGATCCGGCGGATTTCGGCAACCTACAAGGATCTGCCGGGCGGGCAGGTTCTGGGGCCGACCTTTGATTACACCCACCGCCTGCTGGATTTCAAACTGGCCGCCGAGGGCGAGATGCCCCCCCCGCCTGCGCCCACTGCCCCGGCAAGCTGCGAAGATGTGCCCCATGTCACCGCAATGCTGAACCGCGACGGCATGATCCAGACCGAGTTGCGCGGCACGGCAACCCCGCCCGATCTGACGCGCACGCCGATGGAATTGCCCGCCAACCGCGCCTTGCGCCTGCAGGCGATCACCCGCGGCGACGAAGGGTTCATCCTGTCGATGGCCTATTCGACCCAGCGCGGCTATGGGCGCACCCATGCCTTTGTGGGCGAATTGCGTATCGGTACGGTGGCTGTGGCGATGGAGATCGCGGAACTGGGCTTTGCGGTGGATATTGGCGCAATCGAGGTGACCGAATGCGAAACGGTCAACCAGTTCACAGGCAGCAAAACCGAACCCCCGCAATTCACCCGCGGCTATGGTCTGGTGTTCGGCCAGACCGAGCGCAAGGCGATTGCCATGAGCCTTGTCGACCGGGCACTGCGCTGGCGCGAGCTGGGCGAAGATTTCGTCGGCGCGCCCGCGCAGGACGAGGAATTCGTGCTGATGCATGCCGATAATGTGCAGGCGACGGGCTTTTTGGAACATATCAAACTGCCGCATTACGTTGATTTCCAGGCCGAATTGGAACTTGTCCGCCGCTTGCGAGCCGAAGCTTTAGCCACACAGGAGGCCGCAGAATGACCGACCAGGCCTATAACTTTGCCTATCTGGACGAACAGACCAAAGGCATGATCCGCCGCGCCATCCTGAAGGGGCTTGCCGTGCCGGGCTATCAGGTGCCCTTTGCCAGCCGCGAGATGCCGATGCCTTATGGCTGGGGCACCGGCGGGGTGCAGGTGACGGCCGCCTGCCTGACGCCAGAAGATACGCTGAAGGTCATCGACCAAGGTGCCGATGACACCACCAACGCCGTGTCGATCCGCAAGTTTTTCCAGCGCACCGCAGGGGTTGCTGTGACCGAGGCCACGACCGAAGCCAGCATCATCCAGACCCGCCACCGCATCCCGGAAACCACGCTCAGCGCAGGGCAGATCCTTGTCTATCAGGTGCCCATCCCTGAACCCCTGCGGTTTTTGGAGCCGCGCGAAACCGAAACGCGCAAAATGCACGAATTGGAAGAATACGGGCTGATGCAGGTCAAGCTTTACGAAGACATCGCCCGCCACGGCCAGATTGCCACCGCCTATGCCTATCCGGTGCGGGTCGAGGGGCGCTATGTGATGGACCCGTCGCCCATCCCAAAGTTTGACAACCCCAAACTTTCAGGCTCGGCCGCGATCCAGCTTTTCGGCGCAGGGCGCGAGCAGCGGATCTATGCGCTGCCGCCCTATAGCGACGTGGTCAGCCTTGATTTTGACGATCACCCCTTCACCGCGTCCAAAGCCGCGCATGACTGCGCTTTGTGCGGCGCGTCTGACAGCTATCTTGACGAGGTCATCACCGATGACGCGGGCGGGCGGATGTTCGTCTGCTCGGACACCGATTTTTGCGGTGGACGCCGCGCGGGGGGACATCTGGGCGCCTTGGGCGTGGCGGGGGCTTTGTGATGGGCGTGATGGATATGAAACTGGCCCCCCCGGATCAGGCCGAGGCACCGCTGTTGTCGGTGCGTGACTTGGGCAAGATGTATGGCGAGCGGATCGGCTGCGCCGATGTGTCCTTCGATCTTTATCCCGGCGAAGTGCTTGGCATCGTTGGGGAAAGCGGCTCTGGCAAATCAACGTTGCTGTCCTGCCTTGCCGGGCATCTTCAGCCCGATCAGGGGCAGGTGGTGTTTCAAACCGCCACGGGCCCGCGCGACACTGTCACCATGGCCGAAGCTGAACGCCGGCGCATGGCACGCACCGATTGGGCCTTTGTGCATCAAAACCCGCGCGACGGTTTGCGGATGGGGGTTTCGGCGGGCGGCAATGTGGGCGAGCGGCTGATGGCCATTGGCGCGCGGCATTACGGCGATATCCGCGCGCAGGCCATTGACTGGCTGGGCCGGGTCGAGATCAGGCCAGACCGCATCGACGATCGCCCGCGCGCCTTTTCCGGCGGCATGCAGCAACGGCTGCAAATCGCCCGCAATCTGGTGACGGGGCCAAAGCTGGTGTTCATGGATGAACCCACGGGGGGCTTGGATGTTTCGGTTCAGGCCCGGCTGTTGGACCTTTTGCGCGGGCTGGTGCGCGAAATGGGGCTTTCGGCGATCATCGTCACGCATGATCTGGCGGTGGTGCGGCTTTTGGCGGACCGGTTGATGGTGATGAAGGACGGCCATGTCGTTGAACAGGGCCTGACGGACCAGGTGCTGGACGATCCGCAGCACGCCTATACCCAGCTTTTGGTGTCTTCGGTCTTGCAGGTTTGACATGGTTCTTGCCGATCAAAGCCGCGCAGCCTGTCTGCCTCGCAGGCCCCGGCCCCAGGCGGCGGGGCGCCAGCCGTTACAAAACCACCTGCAAGAACCCGCCAGACCCGCACCCGTGCCGGGCCATTCCATGGCCCATTTGACCGCGCGTGTCTTGGTGATGGGCCCTTCACTTTTCTTCACATGGAAGCAACCGCTATGATCGAGATTCGCGACCTTTCAAAGAACTTTGTCCTGCACAATCAGGGCTCTGCGATGATCCCTGTGATGGAACACGCCAATCTGCATGTGGGGGCGGGTGAATGTGTCGGGCTGATTGGCGCATCAGGCGCGGGCAAGTCGACGCTGATGCGGATGGTCTGGGGCAATTACCTTGCCGCTTCAGGGGCGATCCTTGTGGGTGGGCTGGATGTGGCGCGGGCCGAACCGCGCCAGATCATTGCGCTGCGGCGGCGGACCTTGGGCTATGTCAGCCAGTTTCTGCGTGTGGTGCCCCGGGTGCCAACCTTGCAGGTGGTGGCAGAACCCTTGCTGAACCTTGGGCTTCCCGCCTATCAGGCCCAGGCCCGGGCGGCCGATCTTTTGGCGCGGTTGAACATACCCGAGCGGCTTTGGAGCCTTTCGCCCACCACCTTTTCAGGCGGGGAACAACAGCGCGTCAACATCGCCCGCGGCTTTGCCCATCCCTATCCGGCATTGCTGCTGGATGAGCCGACCGCAAGCCTTGACGCGGCCACCCGCGAGGTTGTGCTGCACCTGATCCTTGAGGCCAAAGCCCGCGGCGCGGCGATTTTGGGCATTTTCCACGACGAAGCCGCCCGCGCGGCGGTTTGCGACCGGCTGGTCGACGTGCGCGCCTTCACGCCCAAGGTGGCGGCATGAACGGGCGGGTTTTTGTCATCGTCGGGCCGTCGGGGGCGGGCAAGGACACGCTGATTGCCGGGGCAATTGCCGCAGATCCGGCGCTGCACTGGGCACAGCGGGTCATCACCCGCCCGACAAGTGCCGGGGGCGAGCCCTTTGAAGGCGTCAGCCCGGCCGAATTCCAGCGTCGGCTGAGCGCTGGGGATTTCGTGCTGCATTGGCAAGCCCATGGGTTGCACTATGGGGTCACAGCGCCCGCGCTTGCCCCGCTGCAAAGCGGCGCAAAGGTTGTGCTGAACGGGTCGCGCGGCGCGCTTGGCGCGATCAGTGCGGCCTTTGCGGGCTTGCGCATCATCCGCATCTCGGCCCCCTCGGCCGTGTTGGCCGAACGTCTGGCCCAGCGCGGCCGTGAAAGCTCCGAGGCGATCTCGGCCCGGCTGGCGCGGGCCAGCTATGACCTGCCCGCAGAGCTATCGGTTATCGATGTGCAAAACACCGGCAGCATTGCGCAAGGCATCGACGCGTTGCGTCACGCGCTAAGCCTGTAGCGGTGCAACAGATGAAATTGGCCCAGCTCATCCTCGCCGCACAGACACAGCTCGCGCAGGTGCAACGGGTGCGCAAGAAGGCCGGCAAAATGGGTATCCGCGGCCTGTGCGACGCGCGCGCGCTGGGGTTCGGCCAAGGGGCCGGTAAGGGTCAGGTGGAACTGAAACTCTTCCAAAACATAAGGATAGCCATAAAGCCCCAGCAATTCGCGCTGGCGCAGTGTCAACCGTTCGGGCCGTCGGCGGGCCAGTTCGGCCGCGGTCAGGGGCGCACGAAACCGGTCAAGTTCATGCACGACCTGGGCTGCAAGATGCTGCGGCGCTGCGGGGTTGCCCTGCGGCACAAAGGCCAAAAACCCGTCAAGATCAACCAAGCGCAGCGCGCCACAGTCCACCGCCTGCAACCCTGCGGCCAGCCGTTCGGTCGCGGCATGAAAATCTGCCACCTTCACCCCATCAGCCAAGCGGAAGGGCGGCTTGATCGTGCCGTGAAAGCCGTATTTGCCCGGCGCGGCCGTGATGTCGGCCATGGGAAGCGGCAGGTCGAAGACCGGCTGTGCAACCGCCCTGCCCCGCGCAAGATCCCAACCAAGCCATTCGGCCGCCGCTTGGGCAAAGGCCGCGGAATCGGGGCTGTCTTCCGGGGTATAATAGATCGCGTAGCGTTTCATTTTTTCCATAGCCACCGCCGATACGCGCATTTCGTCACAGCCCTGTGACAGTTCTTTGCCATGTCCTGAACCAGACCATAACGAAAGCCGCTTCCATGTCCCAGACCGTCCTTGCCAATGCCATGCTGGTTCTTCCCAACGAGGTGATCGCCGGATCCATTTGCCTGAGCGATGGCAAGATCAGCGCCATAGATCTTGGCACCTCGGTGCCGGCGGGGGCATTGGATTGCGAAGGTGATCTGGTGATGCCCGGGCTGATCGAACTGCATACCGACAATCTGGAACGCCACATCGAGCCGCGCCCCAAGGTCGATTGGCCCCATGCCAGCGCCATCATCGCCCATGATGCCGAACTTGCCTCGGTGGGCATCACAACCGTGTTCGATGCCTTGCGCGTGGGGTCTGTCACCTCGAACAAAAAGGCCAATTACGGCGAATATGCCCGGCAGCTTGCGGATGAAATCCTTGATCTGCGTCGGAATAATGCATTGAAAATCAGCCATTTCCTGCACCTGCGCGCCGAAGTCTGTTCAGAAACCCTGATTGCCGAGCTGGCAAAATTCGGCCCCGCAGACCGCATCGGCATTGTCAGCTTGATGGACCACACCCCTGGCCAGCGCCAATTCCGCGACCTGACGCAATTGCGCGCCTATGTCTGTGGCAAGCATGGGCTGTCAGATCATGAATTCGAATCCCACGTCTCGGACCAGATCGCGCTTGCCCAGCGTCTGGGCGCCGCCCATGAGGCCGCTGCTGTTGCCGAAGCCCAGCGCTTTGGTGCGGTCTTGGCCAGCCATGATGACACCACGGCCGAACAAGTCGCCATTTCCG
>JAIOXV010000111.1 GCA_021741465.1 Paracoccaceae bacterium | reverse complement strand
GCAAGCCCGCGCAATTGATCGTCGCCCAAACCGCCGTAAATCAGGTCTGCGCCAGTGTCTCCGGTCAGAATGTCATTGCCGGATCCACCGTTGACGACCTTTGGCGGCTGGTAATGATAGACCCAAAGCCCGGCCACCCCGGTGTTGCCCAAGACGCTGGGCAACGACAAAAGCCGCGCCTCACTGCCCGAGGCCCAATGCCCCGTCATGCCGCCGCTGCTGGCCAGCCGCCAGCCGATCAGGGCCTCATCGCCGCCAAGCCCGTTCCAGCCGCCCTCCAGATCGCCGGTGGTCCAGCCAACGGCCTCATAGCGCAAGACGATGTCGATGCCATCTTCGCCCTGATCGTAAAGCTGCATCTGGAAGGTATTGGTGTGGCTGGCATTGCGGCGATAAAAGCCAACCTCTTGCCAGGTGATGGTCACAACATCTGAAACCGGGACAATGTCGACCCAGACCGGGCCGCTTTCGGGCCCTTCGCCATCCAGCCTTGTGTCAACATCGGCATGAAAGGCTGCGATGAAGGGCCGGTTCAGCCCGGCAAGGTTGCTTTGCACCCCGTTCACCGCGCCGCCAAAGCTGACAAGGCCGTTTGTGCTGACGTAAAGGGCGTTGGCGGCATAACGGGTTGCGCCGAACTGGAAGCCGTCTTGGAAGACGGCCCCGACATTCACGCGCAAACTGGCGTCATCCGCCCGCGAAAGCATGATCTCGCCATAGCCGGCCGGGCCACCAAGCCCGCTGACCGCCGTGCCATTGCCGGTAACGATTGTCATCACCTAACCCGTTCAACTTCCCCATGGCGAACATGGCGCCTGCGGGTCAACAGCCGGTTAATCGCGGCGGATTTTACCCGGTTTGGGCCAAGATGATTGGCTTGGATTTCCCTTTAACTTTCTGGAAAGGTCGCGGTCCCGCCCAAAAAGCGCCCCCGCCCCTGCCGCCTGTGGCCGACAGGTTTGTCCAGTGTGGACGAACGGGGTGGCAAAGGTGCAGATCCAGTCTGTGGCGACATATACTTCGCTGGGCGCGTGGTTCGAGTTTATCGCGGACGGTCTGGCGGTGGTGCAGGAGGGTGGCTATGTGCGGCTTTTATACGCCCAGCGCAGCGACAACCGGCTTGCCAGCCTGACGCTGGCCGAAAACGTCACCCCGCCCAGCCCGCAGCCCGACGACCCGCTGATCGGGCAAAGCCCCGGTTCGGATATTGTCATTCAGGAAAATCAAACATCTTCAAGGGTCTATGTCTTTTCCAGCCATGACGGGCTGTTGCGCCACGCCACGCTGGGCGCAACCGGTTTGCCGGGTTTGACCAATGGCACGCTGACCGATCAGGGCTATCTTTTTGGCGTCACCGCGATGGAGATTTTTGAGCGCGGGCAAACCGATCTTGCCGTGATCGCCCAGCGCAATGTGCCGGGGCTGCGGTTGTTTTCGATCTCTGACGCGGGCGCGGTGACATTGCTTGGCGCAATTGCTGATGGGCCCAAATCCTATCTTGGCGATGTGTCCGATCTGGCCGGGGTCGAGGTGGCGGGGCGCAGCTTTCTTTTGACGGCGTCGGCGCTGGAAAACGGGCTGAGCCTTTTTGAAATTCACGCCGATGGCAGCGCCAGTTTCGTTGATGCGCTGGGGGCCAGTGACGGCTTGCCGGTTGGTGGGCCCTCGGCGCTGCAGACGGTTGTTCATGGCGGAGTGCAATATGTGGTTGTGGCGGCCACGCTTTCTTCCTCGCTCAGTGTGGTCAGGATCAATGAAATGGGGGTGATCTTTGTCGAAGATCACCTGATCGACGACCGCTCCACCCGGTTTGACCACGTGGTTGCGCTGGACATGTTTTCACATGAGGGCCGGGCCTTTATTGTGGCGGCGGGCACGGATGCCGGGCTTTCGGTGCTGGAGTTGCTGCCAAACGGGCGGCTGTCGCACCTTTTGTCCCATGCGCTGGAAACCGGGGCTGGAATTGGCAATGTCACGGGAATTGAAACGGCGGTTTTGCAAGAGACGGTGGCCATTTTCCTGACCGATGCGCGAGGCGACCGCATTCACCACTTTGAGATGGACCTGTCAGATCTTGGGGCCTTGGTGATGGC
Organism: Paracoccaceae bacterium; assembly: GCA_021741465.1. Lineage (GTDB taxonomy): Bacteria > Pseudomonadota > Alphaproteobacteria > Rhodobacterales > Rhodobacteraceae > Tabrizicola_A. Next base: position 7,364 of record JAIOXV010000111.1, on the reverse strand, counting down.
CGGTGGTGGCGTATCCGTCGGTACGGCGCGCGATGACAGGCTGATGGGCAGCGCAGGCGATGACAGCCTTTTGGGGGCGGGAGGGGATGATTTTCTGCACGATGGCGGCGGCGATGATCGGCTGACAGGCGGTGCCGGGGCTGATATCTTTGTTTTTGACCGCGACGGCAGCCCCGACCGGATTGCCGATTTCCAAGACGGCATCGACCGGATTGATGTGTCTGACTGGGGCCGGATCTACACAGCCGCGGCGCTGACCATCACGCCCACAGCCACTGGGGCGATTGTCAGCTATGGCAGCGAAACCCTGACAATCACCAAATACGGCAATGCAGCGCTTGTTCTGACCGACGCCGACTTTGTGTTCTAGCGGCCTTTTCGGCTTGCACAATTGCCCAGCCTTGGGCCAAGAACGCAGAACAAATTTTTCTTCAAAGGAGATTGAACAGATGCAGCATGTTCTGGTGACCGGCGGTGCGGGCTATATCGGCGCGCATGCCTGCAAGGCGCTGGCGCGGGCGGGATTTGTTCCTGTGGCCTTTGACAATCTGGCAACCGGCTGGGAAGAGGCGGTAAAATTCGGCCCCTTTGTGAAGGGCGATCTGATGGACCGCGCGGCACTGGACGCGGCCTTTGCCCGCTATCGCCCGGTTGCGGTCATGCATTTCGCCGCGCTGTCGCTGGTCGGTGAAAGCATGTCCGATCCCGGCCGCTATTGGCGGGTCAACCTTGGGTCGGCGCTTAATCTGATTGAAGCCTCCATCGCGGCGGGCTGTCTGAATTTCGTATTTTCCTCCACCTGCGCCACCTATGGCGATCAGGATGGGGTGATGCTGGACGAAACCACCGCCCAGCACCCGATCAATTCCTATGGCGCCTCAAAGCGCGCGATCGAGGATATGCTGGACAATTTCAGCGCCTCGCATGGGGTTAACCGGGTGATCTTTCGCTATTTCAACGTGGCGGGCGCCGACCCTGAAGGCGAGATCGGCGAACAGCACCGCCCCGAAACCCATCTGATCCCGCTGATGCTGGATGCCATCGAAGGCCGCCGCCCGGCGCTGACGCTGTTTGGCACCGATTATCCCACCCCCGATGGCACCTGCGTGCGCGATTATGTCCATGTGAGCGATCTGGTGGCGGCGCATGTTCTGGGGCTCAACTGGCTTTTGGATGGCAAGGGCAATGCCGAGTTCAACCTTGGGTCTGGCCGCGGCTTTTCGGTGCGCGAGGTGATCGCAGCCTCGACCGCGGTGACCAACCGCGCGGTGCCCGTGGTTGAAGGCCCGCGCCGGGCGGGCGATGCTGCGGCCCTGGTGTCGGGGTCCCGCCGCGCGGTGGAAGTGCTGGGCTGGAAGCCGCAATATCCGGATCTGACCGAGATGATCCGCCATGCCCATGCCTGGGGTCAGAAACCGGGCTTTGCCAAATAAGGCCGATCAGGTTTCGGGCAGGGCGCGGAAATCCTGCGACTGGGTTGACAGATAGGCCGGGTTGCGCGCGGGCAGATCCGCGACCAGCAGGGCAGGGGTTTCAAACGCCTGTGCCACCACCTCGCCGTGGGGGCCGGCAATCAGCGAACGCCCGGCATAGGTCAGATCGCCCTCTGTGCCGCAGTAATTGGCGTAGAGGATGGCAACCCCGTGATTGGCTGCCATGGCCGGAACCGTGGCGCGCATGACATGGGTAAAGGGCATCATGTTGGCGGTTGGCACAAAGACCATGTCGACCCCTTTGCGCGCCAAGACGGCGACATGGGGGGCGAATTCGATGTCATAGCAAATCAAAAGCGCGGCCTTCGCGCCGCCGATGTCAAAGGTCACATAGGCATTGCCGGGGTGGTAAAGGGCGGCTTCACGCGCGCCGAAAAGCTGAATTTTGCGATAATGCGCCAGCTCATGGCCTGCGCCATCCAGCGCAAGGGCGCTGTTGAAAAGCCCGACCTCGGCCTTTTCGACATACCCGATGACCAGACCGCAACCTTCCTTTGCGCAGGCCTGCGCCAACCTGAGCTGCCACTCCCCGCCGCGTGGCAGGGCAAGCTTGGCCAATTGGGCAGTGTTATAGCCCGGAAGCCAGCATTCCGGCAGCACCAGCATCTGCGCCCCCAGCGCCCCGGCGGCGGCAAGGGCTGCTTCGGCCTGACAAAGCCCCTGCTCGATATCGCCATCAACCGATTGGCCTTGCCACAGCGCAACACGCATTTTCTGCCCCCCGAATGTTCAGCCCAACTTGCGCCCAACGCGCGACGCTGCCAAGGGCTGTTGGCGCGGCCCTGCCGCCTGCAAGATTTCCAGTCAAGCCACCAAGGCCGCGCTTGACACCCTGCGCCTTTCACCCGATAAGCCCGCATCCCGGAAAGGTGCGAATCTTTCCGGGCAATTTTCATTACGTCTCGAAAGGGACGCGCTGTCCGAGGCGGGGAAACCCGGGAACACCCAAAAATCGCAAGATTGGCGGGGGCCACAGGGCGCGGCTGACAAAAAAGGAAAGACCCATGTTTGCGGTCATGAAGACCGGTGGCAAGCAGTATACCGTTCGTGCAGGCGATGTCCTGCGCGTGGAACTGATTGACGCTGTGGCTGGCGAAAAAGTCCAGTTCAACGAGATTTTGATGGTTGGCGGTGACAAGGTCACCGTTGGCGTTCCAGTTGTTGCAGGTGCTGCGGTTCAGGCCGACGTCATCGACAACATCAAGGGCGAAAAGACCATTCACTACGTGAAGCGTCGCCGGAAGCATTCTTCGCAGCGCACCAAGGGCCACCGTCAAAAGTGGACGCTGGTTCGCGTGTCGGAAATTCTGGCAGCGGGCGCTGACAAGTCGGGCGTCAAGGCAGCTATCGGCACTGCCGATGCCCGCCGCGCCGCGCACGAAACCAAATAAGAGGAGTATTCCCCCATGGCACATAAAAAGGCAGGCGGCTCCTCTCGCAACGGCCGCGACTCCGCGGGCCGTCGTTTGGGCGTGAAACTGTTCGGTGGCCAAGCGGCCATTCCGGGCAACATCATCGTGCGCCAGCGTGGCACCGAATGGTTCCCGGGCAATGGCGTCGGCATGGGCCGCGACCACACCATCTTTGCCACCGTGGAAGGCAAGGTCACTTTCAAGAAAGGCTTCAAGGGCCGCACTTTCATTTCGGTGCTGCCAGTTGCCGAGGCCGCTGAATAAGCCGGATACCTTGATTTGAACATCAACGGGGGATCGGCTGAAAGGCCGGTCCCCCGTCTCGTTTCCGAAAGGCGCAAAGGGATCGGTCAGCAAGGGCAGGGCAACCTGCCACAACCGTCACGAGGAAGCCAAAAAATGACCGTGACTGGAAACGACCTTATCGCGCCGCGGCTGCAGCCCGGCCCACAGTTCGAGGCCGCCTTGGCCGCCCCAAACCGGTCGCACCCATTTGGGGCGGCTGTGGCGATGGGGGCATTTGTCCGGGCGCTGGGCCCGCAAAACGGCGCCGCACCTGTGGCTATCGCCACTGTGTGGGCAAAAGGGGGCTGACGTGACCCATCTTTCCCCCCATATCCACCCTGTTACGCCCCTTCGGGGCACTGTTTTGCCGGGGCAACCCGGCCATGCGCTTCGAAGGAGGCATGCCATGACGTTTGACGAGTCTGTTGGAACGGTCGCGGACATCGCGGCGGGGCGGTTTGTTCTGCGGCCCTTGCGGGTGTCGGATGCCGGACTTGTGGCGCTTTATGCCAGCGATGCGCGAGTGGCCGAGGCGACGCGGTCCATCCCCCACCCGCTTCCGCCCGGCGCTGTAGAGGCCTTTATCGCCCGCGCCATGTCGGGCGAAACGCGCGGCACCATCTGGGCGATGGACGGGGCGGCCACGGGCCTGTCCGAGCTTTTGGGCGTCATCAGCCTGAAGCCGATGGATCGGGGGCAGTCCGAAGTTGGTTTCTGGGTGGCGCCGCAGATGTGGAACACCGGCATCGCATCCGAAGCGGTCAGCGCGCTGGTTGCGGCCAACCCGCTGAACGACCGCACCCTTTTCGCCGAGGTGTTTCAGGACAATCCGGGCAGCGCGAAGGTGCTGACGAATTGCGGCTTTGAATATCTGGGCGATGCGGAAACCTTTTCGGTTGCACGCGGTGCGCGCGTGCCGACCTGGACCTATATCCGCAAGCTTGCCTAAGCCTGAGCCTGAGCCTGAGCGGAACAGGCAAAAGGCCAAGCCCTTTGGGCCCGAGTTTCAGAGTTGTGCTTGAGACTTGGGCCTTTGTCCTCTATCGCCATCCGGGCGATCCATATGAAAGCGACGACGATGAAGTTTCTTGACCTTGCCAAAGTCTATATCCGCTCGGGCGGCGGCGGGGCGGGCTGCGTATCGTTCCGGCGCGAGAAGTTCATCGAATTCGGTGGCCCTGATGGTGGCGACGGCGGCAATGGTGGCTCGGTCTGGATCGAGGCGGTCGATGGGCTGAACACCCTGATCGACTATCGCTACCAGCAGCATTTCTTTGCCAAATCCGGTCAACCCGGTATGGGCAGCCAGAAAACCGGCAAAACTGGCGATGATGTTGTGATGAAAGTGCCTTTGGGCACCGAGATCCTTGACGAAGATGAAGAAACCGTCATCGCGGACCTGACCGAACCTGGCCAGCGGGTTTGCCTTGCCAAGGGGGGCAATGGCGGTTGGGGCAACCTGCAGTTCAAATCGGCCACCAACCGCGCGCCGAACCGGGCTAATCCGGGGCAGGAAGGTGTCGAGCGGACGATTTGGCTGCGGCTGAAGCTGATTGCCGATGCCGGGCTTGTCGGACTGCCCAATGCCGGGAAATCCACCTTTCTGGCGGCGGTGTCCAACGCCCGGCCCAAGATTGCCGATTACCCTTTCACCACCTTGGTGCCGAACCTTGGCGTGGTCGGGGTGGATGGCAAGGAATTTGTCATGGCCGATATTCCCGGCCTGATCGAAGGAGCGTCGGAAGGGCGGGGATTGGGCATTCAGTTTCTTGCCCATGTCGAGCGGTGCAAGGTTCTGCTGCATCTTGTCGATGGCACATCGTCCACCATTACCAAGGATTACCGCACCATCGTGCATGAGCTTGAGGCCTATTCCGACATTCTGGGAGACAAGCCCCGCATTCTGGCATTGAACAAATGTGACGCCTTGGACAAAGCGACCATCACGACGCGGCGCAAGGCTTTGGAAAAGGCCAGCGGTGGGCAGGTGATGGTGATTTCGGGGGTCGCGGGCATGGGTCTGCAAGACACGCTGCGGGCCATTTATGCCGAGATCGAGGCCGAAACTCCGACAGAGGCGGCCGAACCGTGGCAGCCGTAATGCCGTTGATCGCCCCTGATGTGACCAAGGCCAAGCGCCTTGTCATCAAGATCGGATCGGCCTTGCTTGTCGACCGGACGGCCGGTCTGAAACAGGGTTGGCTTTCTGCCTTGGCGATGGATGTGGCCGAGGCAAAGCTGGGCGGAACGGATGTGGTGCTGGTTTCTTCGGGTTCTATTGCCTTGGGACGCAAGGTGTTGGGCCTGCCCGATGGCGCGCTGACGCTTGAACAATCGCAGGCCGCCGCCGCAGTCGGGCAAATTCGCCTCGCGCGCGCTTATGAAGAGGTGCTGGCACCGCATGGCATCACCACGGGTCAGGTGCTGGTAACGCTGGAAGATACCGAAGACCGCCGGCGCTATTTGAACAGCCGCGCCACCATGGAAACCCTTCTGGGGCTTGGCGTGGTGCCGATTGTCAATGAAAACGACACCGTCGCAACCGATGAGATCCGCTTTGGCGACAACGACCGGTTGGCGGCCCAAATCGCAGTGACGGTAGGGGCGGATCAGTTGATTTTGCTTTCGGATGTGGACGGGTTCTATTCGGCCAATCCAAAAGAAGACCCGACCGCAGAACACTTTGACATCGTGACGAAAATCACGCCCGAGATTGAAGCGATGGCCGGAGATCCAATTTCTGGCATGTCCAAGGGCGGGATGAAGACCAAGCTGCTGGCAGCCAAGACCGCCGTTGCGGGGGGCTGCGCCATGGCAATCATGGAGGGCTCAACCCCGCGCCCGTTGCAGGCTTTGGCCAGGGGCGCGCGCCGCACGTGGTTTTTGCCCAAAGGTGATCCGCAGGCTGCCCGAAAGCGCTGGATCAACGCCATGAAACCACGCGGAGAGTTGCGGCTGGACGCAGGCGCCGTCACCGCGCTGAAGGTGGGCAAAAGCCTGCTGCCCGCGGGGGTGACCCATGTTGCGGGCAGTTTTGGCCGGGGGGATCCTGTGGCGATCCTGTCGCCCGAAGGCACAGTGTTGGGCAAGGGTCTGGTGCGCTATACCGCCGAGGAAGCCCGCGCGATTGCCGGGCACCGCAGCAGCGAGATTGAAACGATCTTGGGCTATCAGGGCCGATCGGCCTTGGTGCACCGTGACGATATGGTGATCTGAGCCGGCTTCTTTCGCGAAATCGGCCCGTGAAATGCAGATTTTCCGCTGCAGAGCCGCGCAGGCTCTGGCGTAGACGGGGGACGATGATGATCGATGAACATGCCGCGATGATGGTGGAAATCGGCACCAAGGCCCGGGCGGCGGCGGCGGAACTTGCCTATGCGTCGTCCGAGCGCAAGGCTGCGGCCTTGCAGGCGGCGGGGGCGGCGATTTGGGACCGCCGGCACGAAATCCTTGACGCCAATTCGCTGGATCTGGCCTATGGCGAAGAAAAGGGCCTGTCGCCTGCGATGATGGACCGCTTGATGCTGAACGAGGGGCGTTTGCGTGGCATCGTCGATGCCTTGCGGCAGGTGGCCGAGCAGCGCGATCCGGTGGGGCGGGTGCTTGACGAATGGGATCGCCCCAATGGCCTGCATATTCAGCGTGTTGCAACGCCACTGGGTGTGGTGGGCGTGATCTACGAATCCCGCCCCAATGTTACCGCCGATGCCGGGGCGCTGTGCCTGAAGGCCGGCAATGCGGTGATCCTGCGCGGCGGCAGCGAAAGTTTTCATTCCACCGAAGCGCTTCACGACTGCATGCAGCAAGGCCTGCGCGAGGCAGGTCTGCCCGAAGCCGCGATCCAGATCATTCCGACCCGTGACCGCGCAATGGTGTCGCAAATGCTGCGCGCGACAGAGTTTATCGATGTTATCGTGCCGCGTGGTGGCAAGGGGTTGGTCGGGCTTGTCCAAGCTGAAGCCCGCGTGCCGGTCTTTGCCCATCTTGAGGGCATTTGCCATGCCTATGCCGACCGCGACGCCGATCTGGAAAAAGCTCGGGCCGTGGTTTTGAACGCCAAGACCCGGCGCACCGGGGTTTGCGGTGCGGCGGAATGCCTGCTGATCGATTGGCAGTTTTACACCAAACACGGGGCGGTTCTGATTGAAGACCTGCTGGCGGCCGGGGTCGAAGT
>JAIOXV010000110.1 GCA_021741465.1 Paracoccaceae bacterium | reverse complement strand
GGTGCCAATGCGATCGGGGTGATATCGGACGAATCCAAACGTGACTTTGTCATGTCTCTGGGCGCCAAGGGGGTTGTCAACCGCAACGATTTCAAGTGCTGGGGCCAACTTCCGACCGTTAATTCGGAAGAATATAACACATGGCTGAAAGAGGCCCGCAAGTTTGGCAAGGCCATCTGGGATATCACCGGCAAGGGTGTCAGCGTTGACATGGTCTTTGAACACCCCGGCGAGCAGACCTTCCCGGTGTCCTCGTTGGTCTGCAAGAAGGGCGGCATGGTGGTGATCTGCGCGGGCACCAGCGGCTTTAACTGCACCTTTGACGTGCGCTATATGTGGATGCACCAAAAGCGCCTTCAGGGTTCGCACTTTGCCCATTTGAAACAGGCGGCCGCAGCCAATAAACTGATGTGCGAGCGCCGGCTTGATCCTTGCATGTCTGAGGTCTTCCCTTGGGCGGATATTCCCAAGTCCCATACGCTTATGTGGAAGAACAAGCACAAGCCGGGCAACATGGCCGTTTTGGTGCAAGCCCCGACCACAGGTTTGCGCACCTTCGAAGATGCGCTTGAAGCCGGGCGCAACCGCTGATCCTGCAAAGTTAAGTTTTAAGCAAGAGATTGCTGATAGTGCCGCAACCATCACCGGTTGCGGCACTGTTGCGTTCTTGGACCGAACTATTCGTCGGACTCTTGGCAGAGGCGGCGTTAGACTGTTCACAGAATCGAGACAATCCGCCGGCTCGGTGAGTGGTTTGAACATGCTGCAACAGGGGGCCCCATGCGCCATGACTGGATTTTCGACGTGCTGCGCGACCTTCGGGCCTATGCCCAGTCCAACGGTCTGCCGGCCGTGGCGCAAAAGGCGGATGAGGCGCTGCATGTTGCACGCGCCGAAATAGCGGCAAGCCCGCTTGGGGAAACTGGCGCTGAGCCGGATGACGAGGATGAAAACGCGGTCCGCAGCAGGGCGCATTGACGGCTTGCTCTGGCCCTTTGGCGGCACCTCGCTTATGGTCGCGCGATGCTGCCGACACTTACCTTTTCCGATGACCAGGCCGAGGCTTATGACCGCGTTGCGGCTACGCTTTTGTCGATGGGCATCGACCTTGCCGAAGGCGAACTGACGCCGCGTGCCGAAGGCAAGGCTTCGGTGCTTGCTGTTGTAGGCAAGGCCGGGTCGGGCAAGACCATGCTGCTGGCCAGCCTTTACCGCGCCATGCAAGCGGCGGGTGTCGATATCGTCTCGGGCGATTATGAGGGGCGCCGCCGCAAAGATCGCCGAACTCTGGCAATTCTTGCCCCCACCAATAAGGCGGCATCGGTCTTGCGGCTGCGCGGGGTGCCTGCGACCACGATCCACCGCATCCTTTATACCCCGGTCTATGACCCGCAGTATGAAAAGATTGCCGAGTGGCTGACCGGGCAGGGCAGCCGTCCTGTTGTTGAAGGGCTGAGCGAACTTGCGCTGGACCGCGCCAAGGCTTTCTACGATACGGTCGCCTCGATCCCCGGCGCGCTGGCTGCTGCCGGGCTCAGGGGCAGTGATTTCATCAAAGGCTGGAAGCGCCGGGAAGAGCCCTTGGATGTGGGCTTTGTTGATGAAAGCTCCATGCTGGACGAACGCCAGCTTGGTGATCTGCGCGAGATTTTTCCGGCGTTGGTGCTGTTCGGTGACCCGGCGCAGCTAGCCCCGGTTGGACAAAGCGGGGAAATGGTCTTTGACAAGCTGGCCGATCCGCTGAAACTGACCCTGCACCGTATCCACCGGCAAACGCAGGACAATCCCATCTTGGACCTCGCACATGCTTTGGCGGATGAGCGTATGGGGTTTGAGGATTTCGAGCGTATGGTGGAAGAAACCGCACGGCGCGATGACCGGGTGGTTTGGGCCGAAAGGGTGGATGCCGACCTGATGGCGCGCAGCCCGGTCCTTGTCTGGCGCAACGCCACGCGCATTCGGCTTATCACCGCCTTTCGCGCCGCCCATGGCGCGCCCGAAGATGATCTTTTACCGGGGGAACCCCTGATCTGTGACGGCATTGAATTGCCGCTGAAGCACCGCAAAAAGCGCATCGATCTAGAGGCACGCGGCCTTATCAAAGGCGCGCAGGTCATCTACCTTGGCGCCGGAAATCGCACAGGTTTTGCCAAGCTGCATGTCATCGGGGCCGAAGAGCCGCAGCTTTCGGCGGCCTCGATTGTCAAGATTGAACGGCCTGACGAAGAAGAACCCTTCATCCCCCATGCGGCGACCATGGGCGCGGCTTTCCTTCATGGCGCAGCGGTGACGATACATAAGGCCCAAGGCAGCCAATGGGAAAATGTGCAGGTCTTCGCCCCAGATCTTTATGCCGCGGCCGCTGCGGGCCGAACCGAGGCCGGGGTGCCCCTGTGGAAACGCCTGGCCTATGTGGCCATCACCCGTGCGGAAAAGCGGCTGATGTGGATCGTGCGCAACCGGCTTGGCCGCCCGACCTATCCGCTGACGGTGGCAGACTTGAAACAGCCTGCCGCCCCGCTTAAGCTTGAAACCGAGGAAGACCCATCCTGATAGCCCCAGCCGGCATTGAGGATGTGCGCCTTTTGAAATACCCCTCGGCGGGCCGAGGCCTGAAACCCCCGGGGCAATCGACAGGAACCAAACTATGAAATGCGTCTTCGTCCAGTTCCGCTGCACTCCCGGCAAGACCTATGAGGTCGCCAATGCGATCTATGACCGCGAGGTGGTCAGCGAACTTTACTCGACATCGGGCGAATATGATCTGATTGCCAAGGTTTATATCCCGGAAGACGAAGATGTCGGCCATTTCCTGTCCGGCCGGCTTTTCGATATTCCCGGCATTGTCCGCACCCTGACGACGATGACCTTCAAGGCGTTTTAAGGCGTGCCCTCATAGACCACGGCCAGTTTGTTGCCCGCCGGATCGCGCAGATAGGCCGCATACCACGTGGGAGAATAAAGCGTGCGAATGCCCGGCGCGCCTTCATCCATTGCCCCAAGCGCCATGGCCGCAGCATAGAACGCGTCCACCTCGGCGCGGGAGCGTGCAGGCAGGGCTAGCATGGTGCCATTACCCACACTGGCAGGCCCGCCATCAAAGGGCGGGCAGACCCAGAACTTGAAAACATCACTGCGCCCGGCCTCGGAATAGGCCCGCCACCCACCGGGAAAGTCTGACTGAGTCGACCAGCCTATGGTGGCGAGAACGGCATCGTAAAAGGCATGTGATGCGGCTGGGTCATTTGTGCCAAGGGTGACATAGGCAGGCAAAGGCAAACTCCTTTCTTGAAAAGCAATCGGCCTAACGCAGGATCGGTGGGCCGTCCGATGTGGCGGCCTTGACGAAGGCCGCAATCCTGGCGGGGTCCTTGACCCCCGGCGCCGTCTCGACACCAGATGAGACATCGACCTGACGCGCATTGGTCAGTCGGATTGCTTCGGCAACATTCGCCGGCGTCAGGCCACCCGCCAGCATCCATGGTCTCAGCCAGCGCCGCTGTGCGACCAATCGCCAGTCAAATGCCACGCCATTGCCACCGGGCAAGGGCGCATCTTTCGGGGCTTTGGCATCAATCATGATCTGGTCGGCCACCATCGAGAACTCCAGCAGCGGCGCCAGGTCTTCTTCGTCGCGCACCCCCAGAACTTTCATCACTGGCAGGCCATAGCGCGCGCGCAGTTCGGCCACCCTGTCCGGGCTTTCGTGGCCGTGAAGCTGGAGCATGTCCAGCGGCATGGCCTCGACAATCGCGTCAAGCGTGGCGTCGTCGGCATCCACCGTCAGTGCAACCTTTGCCAGTCCCACCGGGGCTGCAAGGGCCAGCATCCGGGCCGTTTCCAAAGGCACGAAGCGCGGCGAGGGGGGGAAGAAATTCAACCCGATATAGGCCGCCCCCGAAGCGGCCACAGCCGCAACATCGGCTTCGGTTTTCAGGCCGCAGATCTTGACGCGTATATCCGGCATGTCAGGCTTTCGGTTTGTCCAGCAGTGCCAGAATATCGTCCTTGGGCACGGAAGAGCTGTCTTTCATCACCGCAAGCTCTCGTTCCAGGCGCGCAACGGCGCGGGTCTGTTTGGTGGCGGTTGAGCGGTGCTTCATCTCACGGAACCATTCCCAGACAAAGCCGATCAACAGACCGGCAATGATCCCGCCAAAGATTACCACGAACAAAGGCAAGTCCATTTGCCAAGACATGCCAAGAAAGGCCGATATGTCGTCAGGCAGCGCCTTGACGGTGACGGCACCCCGATTGGCCATGGCGACGGTCAAAAGACACAGGCCAAGCGCCGCCAGAAAAACATAACGCATGTAACGGATCATGGCCCCTCCAAGGATGTTGCATCCAGTATCGGGCGCTGAGCCAGGAAGGGCAAGGGTGGCTTATCTGCCGTTCAGCCGGTCACGCAGCAGTTTGCCGGTCTTGAAGAAAGGCACCTTCTTGTCTTCGACCTTCACGGCCTCGCCGGTGCGGGGGTTGCGGCCAACCCGTGCATCGCGCGCCTTTACCGAAAACGCGCCAAAGCCGCGCAGTTCCACCCGGTCACCCTTGGCAAGCGCTTCGATGATCTCTTCGAAAACCGTGTTCACGATCCGCTCGACATGGCGCTGTGTCAAATGCGGGTTTTCGTCTGCAATCTTCTGGATCAGTTCCGAGCGGATCATCCGTTTTATCCCCCTTCGTGGCCAGCGGTTGCCCTGTTCTCGGGCTTTCTTGCTGCCACCTGTTGTTTTTCAAAGGGACTATAGGCAAAAATTGTCGGCGCGCACAAACGTTTTTGCTGCATCTGGTGTCGGAACCGCCTGTCGGAATGGCAAAGAGGCCCCGTCTTACGACGGGGCCTCTTGCAATTGCTTCCAATCCAGAGCGGATCAGATCACTTGGTGCCGCCCTTGAGGGCTGCGCCAAGGATATCGCCCAGCGAGGCGCCCGAATCGGACGAGCCATACTGTTCGACAGCTTCTTTCTCTTCGGCGATTTCGCGTGCCTTGATCGACAGACCCAGCTTGCGGGTCTTCGGGTCGATGTTGGTAACGCGCACGTCGATTTTGTCGCCGACGTTGAAACGCTCGGGGCGCTGGTCGGCGCGATCGCGCGACAGGTCCGAACGACGGATGAACGACTTGGCGCTGTTGTATTCCACCTCGACGCCGCCTTCTTCGATGGCGGTGACGACGACGGTGATGATGCCGCCCCGTTTCACGCCATCAACAGCATCGGTGAAGGTGTCTTCGCCAAGGTTCTTGATCGACAGCGAGATACGCTCTTTCTCGACATCCACTTCGGTGACGGCGGCTTGCACCATGTCGCCCTTGCGGTAGTTCTGAATGGCGTCTTCGCCGCGCTGATCCCACGACAGGTCGGACAGGTGAACCATGCCGTCGATGTCGTTTTCCAGACCAACGAACAGACCGAACTCGGTGATGTTCTTGACTTCGCCCTCGATGGTCGAACCGACCGGATGGGTTTCAGCAAAGACTTCCCACGGGTTGCGCTGGGTCTGCTTCAGGCCGAGAGAAACGCGACGCTTGGCGCTGTCGATTTCCAAGACCATGACTTCGACTTCCTGAGAGGTCGACACGATCTTGCCGGGGTGTACGTTCTTCTTGGTCCACGACATTTCCGAGACGTGAACCAAACCTTCGACGCCAGCTTCCAATTCGACGAAGGCGCCGTAATCGGTGATGTTGGTGACGCGGCCCTTGTGCACGGTGCCAAGCGCATAAAGCTTTTCAACCGCATCCCACGGATCGGACTGCAGCTGCTTCATGCCAAGGCTGATGCGGTGGGTGTCTTTGTTGATCTTGATGACCTGAACCTTGATGGTTTCGCCGATCGTCAGGATCTCCGACGGGTGGTTGACGCGACGCCAAGCCATGTCGGTGACGTGCAGCAGGCCGTCCACGCCGCCAAGGTCAACAAACGCACCGTATTCGGTGATGTTCTTCACCACGCCGTCGTCGATCTGACCTTCGGTCAGGTTGCCGATGACTTCGGCGCGCTGTTCGGCGCGCGATTCTTCCAAGATGGCGCGGCGCGACACAACGATGTTGCCACGGCGACGGTCCATTTTCAGGATCTGGAAGGGCTGCTTCATGCCCATCAACGGGCCAGCATCACGCACGGGGCGCACGTCAACCTGAGAGCCGGGCAGGAAAGCCACAGCGCCGCCCAGATCAACGGTAAAGCCGCCTTTGACGCGGCCAAAGATGGCGCCGTCAACACGGGTTTCCGAAGCGTAAGCCTTTTCAAGGCGATCCCAGGCTTCTTCGCGGCGAGCTTTCTCGCGGCTGATCTGGGCCTCACCACGGGCATTTTCCACGCGGTCAAGGTAGACCTCGACTTCGTCGCCCACGTTGATGGTCGGGGCTTCGCCGGGGTTTGCAAATTCTTTAAGATCGATGCGGCCTTCCATTTTGTAGCCGACGTCGATGATGGCCTGACCCGCTTCAATCGCGATCACGCGGCCTTTGACAACCGTACCCTCTTCGGGGGTGTCAATTTCAAAGCTTTCCTTAAGAAGGGCTTCGAATTCGTCCATAGTGTTTTTAGCGCACATTAAGTTCAGTTCCTTTTCTTCATTTTTCACGGGCCATGCGGTTGTCTCCGCCGGTCTTATGCTCAAATGCCAAGAGGGCCACGGCAGCGCCGGACCCTTTCTGGGCCGGTCTTTAGGCCCGTTGGCGCGGTTTGGCAAGCGCCAACACACCAAGGGCCCTTGCCCTTTGGCCTTTTTTCAAAAGAAAACGGCCCCACAAACGGGGGCCGTTTCTTGCAAGATGTGCTGAAGGTCAGGCGACTTCGGTGACCAGTTCCGCCATAGGTTTGCGCACCTTGGCGGCCCCTTTCAGCCAGTCGCCCTCAGCCGCGCGATAGCCCAAAGGCATCAGCGTGACAGAGCGCAAGCCTTTGGCGCGCAGGCCAAGGATTTCATCAACCTGTGCCGGATCAAAGCCTTCCATCGGGGTGGCGTCCACCTCTTCAAAGGCGGCGGCGGTCAGCGCGACGCCAAAGGCGATATAGGCCTGGCGGGCGGCGTGATCGAAGTTCACCTCGGCCGGGCGGGGCAGATACTGGGCCTTCAGCCCGTCGTAATAGGCGTTGAGCATTTCGATCGGCGTGCCGCGCTGCTCGTGGGTCTGGTTGACCACGGCATCAATGCGTTCAGCGGTGTAGTTGTCCCATGCGGCGAAAACCAGCACATGGCTGCCATCAACATCCTTCTTTTGACCAAAGGCCGCCGCGGAAAGCTTGGCTTTCACGTCCGGGTTGGTGACAACGATGATTTCGAACGGCTGCAGACCGGAAGAGGTCGGGGCAAGGTTGGCCGCTTCAAGGATTGCATCCACTTTGGCTTTGGGAACCGCTTTGGACGGATCCATCGCCTTGGTTGCATAGCGCCAGTTCAATTTTTCTTTCAACATCGGGGGTCGGCCTTATCTTGGAGGGGCCCGATATGACGATCACAGCGCGGCCCGCTTTGTTCCCCCTATCTGGCGCAAAGGGCGGCCAGCGCAAGCCCCCGGGCCTGTGCGCCATTGCAAAGGGTCTGTGCATCGGGGGCAGCAAAGGCGCGCAAATGGCGCGTCAGCGGCTAAAGCCGCGCGGTCACGGCCGCGATGGCTTGGGCCACGGCCTCCTCGATGCGCATTTCGCTGGTGTCCAGGTGAATGGCATCATCTGCAGGGCGCAGGGGGGCGTCAGCCCGGCCCATGTCGCGGGCGTCGCGGTCTTCGACTTGGGCCAGAATGGTCTCAAAGCTTTCGGGCGCCGCATCGCCGCCCAGTTCCAGCCAACGACGACGCGCGCGCACCGGCGCGCTGGCGGTGACGTAAAGCTTCACCTCGGCTTCGGGGCAGATCACGGTGCCGATATCGCGGCCGTCCAGTACCGCCCCGCCCTCGCGCCGGGCAAAGCTGCGTTGGAAATTCAAAAGCGCTGCACGCACTTCGGGAATCACCGCAACCCGGCTTGCCGCTTGCCCTGCTTCAAGCGAGCGCAGGTCTTCGCGGTCCAGATCTTCAGGCGTCAGGGAAAGCGCCGCGGTGATCGGGTTGCCGCCCTTAACCCCCACCGCGCGGTAAAGCGCGCCGGTGTCGAGATGGGCAAATCCGAAACGGTCGGCCACGGCCCGGCTGATCGTGCCTTTGCCCGCCGCAGCAGGCCCGTCGATGGCCACGGTGAAGATCATGCCTGCCCCCCTAGCCGCGCGAGATGTCGGCACCCAGCCCGTTCATCAGCGATTCAAAGATCGGGAATGAGGTGACAATCGGGCTGGCGTCATCAACCGAAACCGGCTTTTTCGCGGCCATCCCGGCGATCAGGAATGACATGGCAATGCGGTGATCGAGCTGGGTGGCGCAGGTCGCCCCACCCAGCATGCCGCCCGCCCCCATACCGTGGACGATCAGCGTATCCTCGTCTTCTTCGATCTTCACGCCATTCGCTTCTAGCCCCCGCGCCATCGCGTCGATGCGGTCAGATTCCTTGACGCGCAATTCCTTGACCCCACGCATCACGGTCTTGCCGCTGGCAAAGGCGGCAACCACCGACAGGATCGGATATTCATCAATCATCGACGGCGCGCGCTCGGGCGGCACCTCGATGCCCTTCATGTTGCCGCTGAAACGCACGCGCAGGTCAGCAACAGGTTCGCCGCCTTCTTCACGGGGATTTTGAAATTCAATTTCCGCCCCCATTTCGACCAAGGTCAAATACAGCCCATTGCGGGTAAGGTTTTGCGAAACCCCCGGAACGAATACATCCGAGCCTTCGACGATCAGGGCGGCACAAACCGGGAAAGCGGCCGAAGACGGGTCACGCGGGACGGCCACGGTCTGCGGGCGCAGCTCTGGTCTGCCGGTCAGGGTAATCACGTTGCCCTCAGCGGTCTTCTCCACACTCAGCGCGGCACCAAAGCCCAGCAGCATGCGCTCGGAATGGTCGCGGGTCGGTTCACGCTCAATCACAACGGTCTGGCCGGGGGCATTCAGGCCTGCCAGCAACACGGCGGATTTCACCTGCGCGCTGGCAACCGGCAGGGCATAGCGCACCGGAACAGGGTTTGCCGCGCCAACCACGGTCATCGGCAGCCGGCCACCCTTGCGGCCATAGGCCTGCGCGCCAAAAAGCGCCAGCGGGTCGGTAACGCGGCCCATCGGGCGCTTGCGCAGACTGGCATCGCCGGTGAAGGTTGCGGTCATCGCCGTCGTGGCCATACAACCCATGATCAGCCGCACCCCGGTGCCCGAATTGCCGCAGTCGATCACATCGGCAGGTTCCTGAAACCCGCCAACACCCACACCGTTGACCGACCAGGCGCCCTCGCCATGGCGGGTCACCGTGGCACCAAAGGCGCGCATTGCCTTGGCGGTGTCCAGCACGTCCTGACCTTCCAGCAGCCCGGTGATCGTCGTCTCGCCGACCGCCATTGCGCCAAAGATCAAGGAACGGTGGGAAATTGACTTGTCGCCCGGCACCGAGGCCGTGCCCTTCAGCGGCCCGCATTTTGCGGATGTCATCGGTTGCGCGTCGCCGTGGCCGGACATGGGAAACTCCGTTGTGCTTTGCCGCGTG
>JAIOXV010000109.1 GCA_021741465.1 Paracoccaceae bacterium | reverse complement strand
GGCGGCAACAGTTACCTTGTTGCCCCCCGCCGAGTGAACCCCAGAGCTGAACCGAAGCTACAGATCAGGCGCGTTCGGAATATTCCATCAATTCGGTATGCACGATGATCTCTTCATCAGCATTGATGAAGGGTGGCACCATGATGCGAACGCCATTGTCCAAGACTGCGGGCTTATAGGATTTCGAAGCGGTCTGACCGTTCTGCACCGGCTCGGTTTCCACCACGCGGCATTGCACCTTTTGCGGGATGGTCACGTTCAGCGGCTCTTCGCCATAGTATTGAACCGAAACCGTCATGCCATCTTGCAAGAAGGGGCGACGCTCGCCCAGCAATTCGGCATCCAATTCGATCTGTTCATAGGTTTCAGAATCCATGAACACCAATCGGCCATCGGTTTCATACAGAAACTGCTGATCCTTCATTTCCAGATCAACGCGTTCAACCTTGTCTTCCGAGCGGAAGCGCTCATTCAACTTGCGCCCGTCACGCAGGTTCTTCAGTTCGGCCTGCGCAAAGGCACCGCCCTTGCCGGGTTTGACGTGGGTCACCTTCACCGCAGCCCACAGCCCACCATCGTGGTCAATGATGGTGCCGGGCTTCAGTTCGTTTCCGTTGATCTTGGACATTGTGGCAAAACCTTGTCAAAAGGTTGAATTGAATTTGTCGCACCCTATATCTGGGCGATGAACGCAGAGCAAGACGACTAAATACGGTGGACGCATTTGCAAGCCATGCACTAGACGCATGGCAGCCATTCGAAACGCGAAATGCCGAATCGTAACAAAGTCGTTAAAAGCACGAGACGCAAGAAAGACAAGACCAAGAATAAGGACAGCGAAAATGCTGGATTCCATCGATAGCACGGCCTTCAACTTTGAACAGGGTCAACGCGCGCGCAAGCTTTTTGCCGCCGTGGTTCTGGCAGCGCTTGATGATGCTATTGCCGATGACAAGAAATATGGCAACGGCCCCGATCAGATCGCCCGATGGGCGCGGTCGCGCGATGGGCGTGAAGTGCTGTCCTGCGCCGGGATCGACCCGAACGAGCGTGTGGTCAAGGGCCTGATGGAGTTCGTGTCGAAGGGCGTGCGCACTTCGGTCGCGCTCAGCCGCGAAGAATCCGAACGCCGCCACGCGATGGAGCTGGATCAGGCAGAAGCGGCCTGATCGGTTTCACCTGCTGCTCATGCGGAAAAGCACCCTTCAAGGGTGCTTTTTTCATGTCGACCAAGGCTTAAATCAGATCTTCCTCGGCAATGACGCGGGCAATTTCGGCCCGAACCAGCTTGCGGATATTGCGGGTGATGCGTTCGCCCAGACGGCCCTGCAATTCTTCGCGCAAGACATCGCGGACGATCTCGCGCAGCATGGCCTCGTCCACCGGAACTTCGCCGTCATCCGCGGCCTCATCGACGGCCAGATCGGATCCGTCACCCTCTTGCGCGTCAAGATGGTGGGAATGCCCGGCAAAACTGCCGTCGCCCTGCCGGGGGGGCGCCTCGGCAAGTTCGCGCAACACGGCCGCCTCGGCCGCATCGGCCCAGTCACTATCGGGTTCCACGGTTGCGGTCCCGGCCCAAGGGTCTGCACGCGGGCTGTCATCTTCTTCGCTGGGCGCGGTTTGGGCCCATCCGGGCAAAGGCGCGGCCTCGGCCATCTCTTGCATCGGCGCCTCTTCGGCCCGTTCTTCGCCCGCAGCGTCCGAACGCTGGGCCGGGTGTAGGGTCAGCGGCTCGGCATAGGCATCAATCACCGGAACATCTTCCCAGATTTCGGCGGAGTCCGCGTCCATCGGCATATCCAGCGCGGTATCGCCGGCCTCTGGCTCCCAGTCATCTTCTTGCTGATCGACCCCGGCACTCACCGCCGCAACGACCGCGTCGATCGCCGGGGCATCCTCAGCCGTGGTCTGGCTTTGCACCACGCGCAAGGCCGGGGTCAGCAAAAGCTTGTCCCCCCGGGCCGAAGGCGGGTTCATGGCAGAAGGCGTATCGGGGCGCAGATCATCTGATACAAGCCGCCGGATCGACGACAAGACGTCTTCGATTTCGCTGGAACTTACCGCTTCCGACATAGCTGCCCCTGCTACCTTGCCTGATTTGCCCCTTTGGGCTTGGCCGAACCTTAACGTGGCCCGGCCCGCCGCACAAGAAAAAGGCCCGCATCAGGGCGGGCCTCAATCAACAAGATGCGACGAAAATGCAGCAGATCAGTTGCCGATCTTTTGCAAGATCCGATCCAGCGCCTTGCCCTGTGCCGAATGGGCCGGGGCGGATTTGACCGTGTTGTAATAGGCTTCCGGGTCAAAGGTCGGAATGCCAAGGTTCAGATGCTCTGCCGTCAAAAGCCCCATGGCCGACAGGACCTGATAGATGCCGACATAGCGGTTTGCCTCGGCTTCAAGGCGGGCCGCACGGGCCGACAACAGATCCTGTTCGGCGTTCAGCACATCCAGCGTGGTGCGTGCGCCCAGCTTGGCCTCTTCGCGCACGCCATCAAAGGCGCGCTGTGCGGCAGTGACCTGCTGACGGCTTGCCTCGATCGAGGCCTGCGCCACCGCAAGCTGCGCCCAGGCCTGACCAAGGGACTCGCTGACCTGCACAACGCTTTGCAAAAGCCCCGCCTCAGACGCCTGCTTTCCGGCCAAGGCCTTGCGATAGCTGGCCGCGTTGCGCCCCCCTGCCGAAATCGTCTGGCTCAGCTGCAGCCCCAACCCAAACGAGCCGTAGCCGCTTTCCAGATCTTGGTTCAGATCGGCCGAGCCAGACAGCGTCGGCCCAAAGCCGGTGGCTGCAATCTTGACGTTCAGATCAGAGGCAGCCACCTGATGCTGGGCCTGAATGACAATCGGGTGCCCCCGTTCAGCCACCGTTCTTGCCGCATCAAGCGTCTTGGGAATGGCCGGGGTCTTGGGCAAACCTGCAAGCTTGCCCGGATAGTGATCGGTCACCGCCTTGTAGCGTTCCCGCGCCACCATCAACTGGCCCTGCGCCGCCGCAAGATTGGCGTTCGATGCGGCAAGCGCCGCCTCGGCAAGCGCCACATCGGTTTGCGTCACTTCGCCCACTTCGAACCGGTCGCGCGCTGCGCGCAGTTCCTGGCTGATAACCCGCACGTTCGATTGGCGCAGCGCCACGATCTCTTGTTGCAGGCCGACATTCACATAGGCCGACACCGCCTGCAGCAGAACCTGCTGTTCAACATTGACCAAGGACGCCCGCGTCGCCAGCACCTGCGCGCGCGCCGCCTCGACCGAAAGACGGCCCCGGCCACCAGCCCACAGCACCACCTGCGCCGAAAGATCAAGGCTGGCAGAGGATGTGTTGTTGTAAGCGGTTGAAAACACACTGGCCTGAATGGTCTGGTCATATTGCCGCCAGCCGGCTTGGGCGACAAAGCTCAACACCGGGCGCAAATTGGCCAAGGCGATGGCTGCATCTTCATCTGCGGCCCGCAGAACGGCCTGATTTTGGTCCAACAGGTGCGACGTTCTATAGGCAGATACCAGCGCATCGGCCAAGGTTTCGGCCCAGGCCCCCGCAGGCGCAAGGCCAAACCCCGCCACAAAACCACAGACTTTCAGGAACTTTCGCATCATCGCCGCCTATCTTGTCAAAAAACCCGTCCCTGCCCCGTGACAACCTTAGCCCGATGGGCGTCAGGTGCAAGGCAAGAGGTTGCGACCTTCATATTCTAAAGAGCGAATGCGTGTCGAGAGGCAAAACCCGCCATGACAGGGGCCGCCGCATTGAAAGCAAAGCGCCAGACCATCTTTGTTCCGGTCTTGTGGCCAATTTTCATCGCCCCCAAGGCGCCGTCCATGAACAAGGCCGCGATCCGCCCGCCATCTTTAAGCTGGTCAATCAACGCCTGTGGCACCGTTTCAACGCCGCCTTGCAGGGTGATGACATCATAGGGTCCGCATTTGGCGCAGCCGTCAGAAGCCGGCCCGGTGATCACGGCGGCGTTGTCCACGCCCTCGGCGGCCAGCACGCGCTGTGCCTCGGCGGCAAGCGCCTCATGTTCTTCCACCGCAACCACGGCATCGGCCATCCGTGCAATCACCGCTGCCGAATAGCCAAGCCCGCAGCCGATATCCAAGACCACTTCGCTGGGCTGGATGTTCAGCGCATCCAGCATCTTGGCCAGGGTGCGGGCTTCAAGCATCACCCGATCGCCGCCCAGGGGCAGGTTTTCGCCCACATAGGCGGCCTCGCGCTTGTCGCTGGGCACATAGACCTCACGCGGGACGGCAAGCATGGCTTCGATAATGGGAAATTTGGTGACATCCTGCGGGCGTACCTGGGTGTCGACCATCATCACACGGCGGGCGGAATAGCTGCTCATCTGCAAACCTTCGGCAATAGGGGTCAGGCTTTGCCCGTCTTGCCACAGCCAGCGCGCAGGGGCAACGGGCCAATGACACCTTGCGCCCTTCAAGCCCCGACTTTGCGGCCCGCCCAGCTCAAGGCACGCTCTCCCAGCGCCTTGAACTTGGCCGATGCCTGCTCCAGCTTGGCGCGCCATTCGGGGTTCGGAGATTGCCCTTCGGTTGCCTTGAAGAACACCTGCATCATGCAGGCCAAGGCGAAAGGTTCGATCAAAGCCGCCTTCACCGCCCAGGCAAAGACAAGAGCAAAGACCAGCCCGCCCGCCGACCAGCTGCCCGGGATCATCCAGACCACTGCCGCAGCCGGGGCAAGCATCAGCACAAAGACCAGCCCCGACACCCCCCAGACGATCAGCGTCAGCCAAGCGGCATTCACCAGCATCACCCGCGCATTTTGGGCATAAAGCACCAGCGCATCCTGCGAACTGGCCCAAGGGTTTTCCGACCGCGTGCGGATAGAATGTGCCAGCATCACCTCGTCCACCAGCCCCACGGCCAGCCGCAAATAGGCCCGAACCGCCCCCATGATCTTGTCCAGCCCCGGCAGCGGCAAAAAGGACATGATCCCTTCGATCAGCCCAGTCACCGCCCCCACGACGCCCTTGATAAGCCGATCCAGCGCAAAAAGCGCCGATGCCTCGCCGAAGCGCGCACCAACCACCTGGCGGGCATGGTCGATCTGGCCGCGCCCGGCCGGCACCGTGCCGCCGTCCATGATTTCGACCATGACCGCGATATGGCCCGCCTTCACGATGTAAAGCACGTAGTCGCGCAAAAAGAACAAGATCCCGACCGTCACGCCAAAGCCGATGGTGCCGCCCCATAGGGTCGCACTTGTGCGAAACTCTTCATCGGCGAAGGCCCCGATCCCCCAGCCAACCCCCGCCCCGGTTCCAGTGGCCACAACCAAAGCGGCGGCAATGGCAAAATAGACCACGGCGCGAAAGATCACGAAAGGCAAGGTGCGCATCATCAGGCCAAGCGCGGCAGAGATCGAAAAATCCCACATAGGCAAACTCCGTTTGAAAAGAACGTCTGAAATTCCGCGAAGATTTCCCACAAAAGCGCGGCATGGCAAGCCAGAAAGAAACCGGCCGCAGACAAATTTTCAAACTGCCCAATTTTTCAAACTGGCCCGCAATCCTGCGCGCAACGTGCCAGCACGGCATGATTCGTTAACCCTTCTCGGAAAATCCTAACCCTGACGCAGCAACCGCAGTTTGGAGGAACCGACATGCACACCTTGTTACCGGCCGATGAGCTGGCCGAAATCCGCGCCGAAATCGCACGGTTGAAGCTGCGCGAGGCGGCGTTGCGCGCCGTGTTCCTGCGCGCGCCGCAGGGCCAAACCACAGGCCGCTGGAACAAGGTGGAAGTGGTCGAAACCAAGGAACGCCGGTTCAACCCTGCCCTTTTGCCCGACGAAATCCGTCAGGACCCGCGCTTTATGGAAGAAAAACATGTTCAAACCGTGCGCTGCCTGCCCGCCCAATTGACCGTTGCGCTACGGCCGGGTTGGCCGATCCGGCGCGACGCGCTGGCGCTGCACTAGGGCGCGAAACAGGGAACGCAGACCCGCGCGCCCCGTTACGCCCGCGCTATTGCTTCAGCTTGAAACGTTGGATCTTGCCGGTCTGGGTTTTGGGCAGGGCCTGCACAAAGATCACCCGGCGCGGGTATTTGTATGGCGCGATGGCCATTTTCACGTGGTCTTGCAACAGCTTGACCATCTGGGCATCGCCCGTGCGCCCTTCGGCCAAGACCACATGCGCCTCGACGATCATGCCGCGCTCCTCATCCGGGGCACCAACCACGGCGCATTCGGCCACATCAGGGTGCGACAGCAGGGCGGCCTCCACCTCGGGGCCGGCAATGTTGTAACCGGCTGAGATGATCATGTCATCTGACCGGGCCGCAAAGTGAAAGCGCCCGTCGTCATCTTGCCAAAAGCTGTCGCCTGTCAGGTTCCAGCCGTCGCGCACATATTTTGCCTGCCGCGTATCGGCCAAATAGCGGCAACCGGTCGGCCCGCGCACCGCAAGCCGCCCCACCGAACCGCGCGGCACCTCGTTCATGTCTTCATCCACGATCCGCGCCTCATAGCCCGACACCGGTCGGCCAGTGCAGGCAGGGCGGTGGTCATCAAAGCGGTTCGTCAGGAAAATATGCAGCATTTCCGTGGCCCCGATCCCGTCCAGCATCGGTTTGCCGGTTTTCTGGATCCACTCATCATAAACCGGCGCAGGCAGGGTTTCGCCTGCACTGACCGCGGCGCGCAGGCTGGACAGATCGGCCCCTTCGTCCATCGCTTTCAGCATCACCCGATAGGCAGTCGGGGCCGTGAAGCAGACCGTTGCCTTATGGGTCTGGATGATCTCGATCAGGTTCGGCGGCGAGGCCTGTTCCAGCAAGGCCGCAGCCGCCCCAAAGCGCAAGGGAAACACGGCCAGCCCACCCAGCCCGAAGGTGAACGCCAAAGGAGGAGAGCCCACAAAAACATCCTCGGGCGTCACACCCAGAACTTCTTTGGCGTAACCATCTGCAATGATGAGCAAATCGCGGTGAAAGGCCATGGCGCCCTTCGGCTCGCCCGTTGTGCCGCTGGTAAAGCCGATCAGCGCGACATCATCGCGCCCCACCGGCGGGGCGGTAAAGCGCACCGATTTGCCCAAGGCCAGCCGGTCAAGTTCCGCGTCATGGTTCGCCGTGCCATCAAAACCAACCACGGCTTTGAGATGCTTGGAATGTTTGGCGCAGGCGACCATCTCCTCCATCAGGCGGGTGTCGCACAGGGCAAGGCTGATCTCGCCCTTGTCGACGATCTGGGAAAGTTCGCCCGCCCGCAGCATCGGCATGGTGTTCACCACCACCGCGCCGGCCTTGGTTGCGGCCAGCCAGCACGCCACCATCGCCGGGTTGTTCGCAGAGCGGATCATCACACGATTTCCGGGCTTTATGCCGTAATCTGCAACCAGGACATGCGCGATCCGGTTGGTCCAGTCGCTGAGTTCCTTATAGGTGCGCATCCGGCCATTGCCGATCAGCGCAGTGTGGTCGCCAAAGCCCTTTTCGACCATACGGTCGGTCAGTTCGACCGCGGCATTGATGTAATCGGGGTAGGAAAACTGCTCCAACCGGAACTCGGGCCAGTCCTCGGCGGGGGGCAGGCGGTCGCGGGTGAACGTGTCAATATGGCCAGTAGGTCCCAGCATGGCAAAACTCCCCTTATTGGCGTCCCGGTGTGCCGGGATCGTTTGTTAGTCAGGAATGACGGCGGTGGCTTCGATTTCAACCTTGGCGCGGTCTTCGACCAGGGCGACAACCTGCACCAAGGCCATGGCGGGGTAGTTCCGCCCGATGATTTCCTTGTAAACAGCGCCCAAGCCTTTGAGATTGGCAAGATATTCCTGCTTGTCGGTAACATACCATGTCAGGCGCACCAGATGTTCGGGTTTGGCGCCCGCACAGCCAAGCACTTCAACAATTGACCGCAGCACCTGCGCCACCTGGTCAACGAAATCATCGCTTTCAAACTCGCACGCGGCGTTCCAGCCGATCAGACCGCCGGTAAACACCATGCGTCCGGTGGCCGCGACGCCATTGGCATAGCCCTTTGCCGGCTTCCAATTCTTGGGGTGCAAGATTTCGTGGCTCATGCTGCTGTCTCCAGATGGGCGGCCAGCCGCGCCCGCAAAGGCTCAGGCCAGCGTGCGGCTTTCATGTTGTCGATCCAGACCAAGGTAAGCTGGGCGCGCAAACGCAGTTCCGCGCCCATCCGACCGGTGATTTCCACCATTACAGAACTGCCGCCCAGTTTGCGAACGACCAGCGTGAAGGCAACCTTGTCGCCCAACCGCGAGGGGGCGATGAAATCGGCCTCGATATGCACTGTGGGCACGCCGTTGTGCATGCCTTCCATGTGCATCTGGGCAAAGGATTTGCCCACCTCATCGGCAAAGAAATTCTCGACGACCGAATTTGTCATCTCGAAATAGCGCGGATAAAACACGATCCCCGCCGGGTCGCAGTGATTGAATTCAATCTGAATTATGCGCGTATAGCTCATCCCAACAGGCTCCGGGCGATGACCACGCGCTGCACGTCGCTTGCGCCTTCGTAAATGCGCAAGGCCCTGATTTCGCGGTAAAGTCTTTCCACAGCAAACCCCGTGCGCACCCCGTCACCGCCATGCAATTGCACCGCCATATCAATGACCTTTTGCGCAGATTCCGTGGCATAAAGCTTGGCCATGGCCGCCTCGCGGCTGATGCGGGGCTGGCCCATGTCTTTGGCCCAAGCCGCGCGGTAGATCAGCAAGGCGGCCGCATCAATCTGCAAGGCCATGTCGGCCAGATGGCCCTGGACCATCTGGTAATCGCTTAGCCGCCCACCGCCAGCCCGCGTGCGCCCGGTCCGCGCCAAAGCCTCATCCAGCGCCCGGCGCGCAAACCCCAAGGCCGCAGCCCCAACGGTTGAGCGAAACACGTCTAGGACCGACATGGCAATCTTGAACCCCTCGCCCGGTTTGCCGATCAGCGCCGCTTCTGGCAGCACCACATCATGCAGCCCCAGATGGGCCAAAGGATGCGGCGCCATCACCTCGATGCGCTCCAGCACCGTCAGGCCCGGCGCATCGGCGGGCAGAAGAAAGGCCGACAGCCCCTTGGCCCCCGGTGCCTCGCCCGTGCGGGCAATAATGACATAGACATCGGCGATCCCGCCGTTGGAGATATAGGTCTTTTCGCCGTTCAGAACCCAACCGCCCTGCCCGCGCACCGCCGTTGTCGCGGTCTGCGCCACGTCAGACCCGGCCCCCGGCTCGGTCAGGGCAAAGCCCGAAATCGCCGTGCCTGCCCGCGTGCGGTCCAGCCAGGCGCGCTGATCGGCTGTGCCGAAAAGGCTTACCGCCCCCATGCCAAGCCCCTGCATGGCAAAGGCAAAATCGGCAAGCCCGTCATGGCGCGCCAAGGTTTCTCGGATGATGCACAAGGACCGCACATCCAGCGTTTCGCCCATGGCCGCGCCGGAATGGCGCAACCACCCCCCGGCCCCCAAACGCGCGACCAAGCCCTTGCAGGCGGCGTCAACGTCGTGATGGTCGGCAGGCAATGCGCCAGCGGCCCAAGCGTCCAGCCCTTCGGCCAGCGCCCTGTGGCGATCCTCAAAGAACGGCCAGCTTAGAAAACTCTTGTCCGCCAAGCCTTCATCCTTTCTGCGTGCATCCCCAAGCGGGGGGTCAAGGGTGCCAAGGCTCAATCGCCCTGAAACACCGGTTTTTCCTTGGCAACGAAGGCATGGTAGGCGCGCTCGAAGTCGCGGGTCTGCATGCAGATTGCC
>JAIOXV010000108.1 GCA_021741465.1 Paracoccaceae bacterium | reverse complement strand
AGACGCGAAAACGCCCCAGCCAGTGCTGTGCCGTCGATCTGGGTGATACGGTCGGACAAAAGCCAGGCAAAGCCCAGCAAAAGCACCAAGGACAGCCCCGCCCGCCCCGCCATGCGTCGGCGCCAACGTCGGGTGACATCGCCATCCGCAATGGACCGGACCTGTGCTGCGCGGGCGCCCGCGCCCGGCCCCTCTTGCCCGCCGCGCAGCCGTGCGCCCAACCGCCCGGACCAAACCCGCAAAACCATGACACCCCCGTAAAAGCACAGGCGGCAAGGCTAGGGCATTGCTGGTATCTGCGGGTTTAACAGCTAAAAAGCGCGCTACTTCTTGGGCGCTTGCGCCGAGGCGCGGGGTCTTGGCCAAGGCCAGACGGCGATCGCGCCACGAAAAAGGCCGCGCCAGGCGGTGCTGGAGCGGCCCTTTTGCGTTTGGCGCGGACGTCTGGGTCGATCAGATTTCGGACATCAGCTGCGCTTTGGCGACCGGCAGCAGCGCTGCCAGTTTGGCGCGCACGTCATCGGCGCTGGCCTTTCCGGCCAGATCTGCCGCAACTTTGCGCACCACGTCTTCAACTCCGGCCTCTTCGAAATCGGCAGAGACCACGCTCATGGCATAGTCATCAGCCGCGTCGCCGCTTTTGCCCAAAAGCTCAGCTGCCCAAAGGCCGACCAGCTTGTTCCGGCGG
Source organism: Paracoccaceae bacterium (assembly GCA_021741465.1). Lineage (GTDB taxonomy): Bacteria > Pseudomonadota > Alphaproteobacteria > Rhodobacterales > Rhodobacteraceae > Tabrizicola_A. The sequence goes on along the minus strand of JAIOXV010000108.1, from coordinate 9,206 downwards.
GCCTCAGCGCGGAATTGCATTTCCGAATCATGGGCAAATTTAGCTTCAAATGCGTTCTCGCGGTCGTCAAATGTGGTCATGGGCGGGCCCTCCGGATCTTTATGCACTTCCCTTTCCATATGCCTGCATGAGGGGCTGCGTTCAAGCCCCTGCAGGGCAAGTTTGCCCTTGTGTCATTCAGGCCGCTGCGGGTTGCATGCACGCCGCGCAATGCGTATAGCCAAGCTTACCGGGTTGGGGTGGCATTTGCCGCCCCGTTTCCCATTGTGATCGAGGCATGTATGGCGCGCAGGAAGAAGGTCTACGAGGGCAAGGCGAAGATCCTTTACGAAGGGCCAGAGCCGGGCACATTGATCCAGTATTTCAAAGACGACAGCGCCCCCACCGCCGATGAGCCGAAGCCCGCTGCGGTGGAAGGCAAGGGCGTGCTGAACAACCGGTTGTCCGAGTTTTTCATGTCGGGCCTGAACGCCATCGGGGTGCCGACCCATTTTATCCGCCGCGTCAATATGCGCGAGCAGATGGTGCGTATGGCGGAAATCCTGCCGCTTGAGGTGGTGGTGCGCAATTTCGCCGCAGGCGAGCTGTCCAGCCGCCTTGGCATTCCCGAAGGCATGGCCCTGCCGCGGCCGATTGTGGAATATTACTACAAGGACGACCGTCTCAGCTCACCTTTGGTGTCAGAAGAACATATCGTCGCCTTTGGCTGGGCCAACCAGCAAGATCTGGATGACATGATCGCTTTGGCGTTGCGGGTGAATGATTTCATGTCCGGTGTCATGTTGGGTGTGGGCATCCGTCTTGCCGATTTCCGGCTGGAAATGGGCCGGGTCTGGGAAGGCGAATTCATGCGGCTGATCGTGGCTGACGAAATCACCCCCGACAGCTGCCGGCTTTGGGATCTGCGCGCCATGACCGAACGTGATGGTCAGCCCGCCGCAGAACCCGCGCCGCTGGACGATATCTATGCCGAACTGGCCCGGCGCCTGGGCGTCATGCCGTCAAATGTGACGCATACCACCAAGCCGACGCTTATCAACTGACGCGTGCCCCCTTGCCGTGCTGAGGCAGCGGCGGTATGGGGCGGCAAAGCGCAACAAGGGGAAAGCCATGAAAGCCCGTGTCACCGTCATGCTGAAAGCCGGCGTTCTGGATGTGCAAGGCGAGGCCGTGCGCCATGCTTTGGGCACTTTGGGTTTTGCCGGGGTGACCGGCGTGCGCCAAGGCAAGGTGATCGAGTTGGATCTTGCTGAAACCGATGCCTCCGCTGCCGAAGACGCCGTGAAGACGATGTGCGAAAAGCTTTTGGCCAATACGGTGATCGAAAGCTACCGCGTCGAGATCCTGTAAGCCGAGATCCTTGAAGCCAATATTGGGGAAGGCACCCCTGCGGCAGAAATCCGGCCTGTGCCCGCAGATGTTTGACCAAAGATATGTGACAGCCGACATTGGCTGTCGCTTCCTTGCATGACAGGGCAGGGGGCTTTGGCCTGAATATCGCCAAACCTTCAAAGGACCATGCCATGCGCGCCGCAGTCATCCGCAGCTATAACTCTGATCTGTCGCTGGAAACCGTGCCCGACCCGGTGTGCGAACCTGATGGCGTGGTGCTGAAGGTGCTGGCTTGCGGGATCTGCCGCAGCGATTGGCATGGCTGGGTGGGCGAACATCCCAAGGTCAAGCCTGGTGCGATCCCGGGCCATGAATATTGCGGCGAAGTGGTCGAGGCCGGGCCTTTGGCGAAATGGCGGGTTGGCGACCGGGTGATTGCGCCCTTCATCCTGTCTTGTGGGCAATGCCCTGAATGCCAGTCGGGCCATACCACCACCTGCCGCGCACAGCGCGTGCCGGGCTTTGGCGAGCCGGGGGCATATGCCGAATACGTCAGTGCGCCGCACGCCCACAACCTTGCCCGCCTGCCCGAAAGCCTGTCGCCTGCGCTTGCGGCGGGGCTGGGGTGCCGCGTCACCACGGCCTATCATGCGCTGACCGGCCGTGCGGCCCTGCAGGCGGGGGAATGGCTGGCGGTGCATGGCACGGGCGGCATCGGGCTGTCTTTGCTGATTTTGGGCAAGGCTTTGGGCGCGCGGGTCGTTGTTGTCGATGTGGTGCAAGAGCGGCTGGATCATGCGCTGTCTCTTGGGGCAGAAGCCGCGATCAACGCCCAATCCGGCGATGTGGCGGCCCGCATCATCGAGATCACTGGCGGTGGCGCGCATGTCAGCGTCGAGGCTTTGGGCATTGAGGCAACCGCCAACGGCTCTTTGGAATGCCTGCGCCCGATGGGGCGGCATGTGCAGGTCGGACTGCCGACCGGGCACACGGCGAAGATGCAGATCAACATGAACGCGATCTATATGAAGCAACTGTCGCTTTTCGGCACGCGCGGCATGCCGTCCTGGCGCTATCCGTCGCTGTTGGCGCTGATCGAGATGGGGTGGGTCGATGTATCGCCCATCGTCGCGCGGCACGTGGCCTTGTCGCAGGCATCGGGCGAGTTGCGCGCCTTCAACGGGCCGATGCCACCCGGTGTGGCGGTTATCACCGACATGACCGCTTAAGCGAAATCGCCACGCCAAAGGGGTGAATTCCGGCTGGAAGCCGCCCGGCCTTTGCGCTATGGGGCAGCAATCCCAAAAGCCCGGAGGCCAAGGCCATGAAAGCCGCTGTCGTTACCTTCCCCGGTTCCAACTGTGACCGCGATCTGGCTCTGGCCTTTGAAAGGGCAGGGTTTGAGGTGGCGCGGGTCTGGCACAAGGACAGTGCGCTGCCCGCGGGCACCGATGTGGTCGGGGTTCCGGGGGGCTTTTCCTTTGGCGATTATCTGCGCTGCGGGGCGATTGCCGCCCAATCGCCGATTGCGGCGGCGGTTCAGGCCCATGCCGCGCGCGGTGGGTATGTGCTGGGCATCTGCAACGGCTTTCAGGTGCTGACCGAGATGCGGCTTTTGCCGGGGGCATTGATGCGCAACGCGGGGCTGAAATTCGCCTGCAAGACGGTGGAACTGAAGGTGGCAAGCACCGCTTCGGCCTTCACCCAAGCCTATGGCAAGAACCAGTCAATCCGCGTGCCAATCGCCCACCACGACGGCAATTACACCATTGATGCCGATGGGCTTAAGCAGTTGCAGGACGAAGATCGCATCGCCCTGACCTATGTGCAAAACCCCAATGGTTCTGCGGCCAATATTGCAGGCGTGCTTTCGCAAACCCCCCCGGTGGGTGGGATGGTGCCCCACCCTGAACGGGCAAATGACCCGATCCTTGGCGGCAACGACGGCGCGGGGCTTTTTGCCGGGCTTATGGGCGGGATGGCGCTGGCCTGAGTGTCAGCCGCTTGAGGCCCGCCGCCCCGAGGCCTAGATTTGCGCCATGAGCGACCAGCCCGATCCTGACAGCCTGACAGACACGCCCGAAGGCGGGTCTTGGCGTTTGCGCCTTGCTGTTGCTGTGCTGATCCTGATGGCGATCGGCGTGGTGCTGGTAACGAATCGCTGGCTGTCGGAACGGTTCACCGAAACAACCCGCAACCGGGCGGAACTGCGTCTGGCGCTTTATTCGGGCAACATGCTGTCTGAACTGCGCCGAACATCGGTTGTGCCGCTGCTGCTGGTCGATGACCCGGCAATCCGCGATGCCTTGTTGAAGGGCCGTTTTGTTGACACCACGTTGCGCCTTATCAAGGTGCAGGGCGAAATCGGTGTTGCGTCGATTCTTCTGTTGGACAAGGACGGGCTGGCCGTTGGGGCGACCAACCGCAACCTTTTGGGAACCAACCACCGCACCACCCCCTATTTTGTCGACGCCATGCGCAGCCGCGACACGGTGTTTGCCGCGGCCCCCATGGCGGGTGGCGGCTATGAGTTCACCTATTCGCGCCAGATCTTTGCCGAAGGCCGCGCTTTGGGCGTTATTGTGGTCGGGGCCGATCTGATGAAGCATGAACGCGCCTGGGCGGGGCTGCAGGATGCCGTTATTGTGGCGGACAGCACCGAAACGGTGCTTTTGGCCACCGAAACCTCTTGGCGCGGTAAACCGCTGAGCGAGGCTTTGAACAGCGTCGGAGACTCGTCGGCCTTTGGGCGGGCGCTGAAAGGGGCGGCGGATTGGGCGCAGAACCCGCCCGATGCCTATGTCGCCGGCGAGGCCGTCTTACGCACCGAAACCCGTGTGCCGTTCCGGGGCTGGCGGATGGTGGCCTTTACGGCCTACGATTCGGTACGCGAACGGGTGAACGGCGTGATTGCGCTGGAAATCATGGGCTTTGCCATTCTGGCCGCGCTAAGCTTTTACATGCTGTCGCGCCGGGCCTGGTCGCAAAGCCAGTCCTTGCAACGCGAATCCGCCGAACTGCGGTTGCTGAATGCCCGGCTCAGCCGCGAGATCGCTGAACGCGAGAAGGTGCAAAAAACCCTTGAAGTGGCAGAGCTTACCTTGGCGCAATCGTCAAAACTTGCCGCCTTGGGCGAAATGTCGGCGGCGGTCAGCCATGAATTGAACCAGCCCCTTGCCGCGATGAAAACCTATTTGGCCGGAGCACGGCTTTTGCTGCAACGCAAACGCCCGGACGAAGCCCTTTCGTCCTTTCAGCGCATCGACGATCTGATCGAGCGGATGGGCGCGATTACCCGGCAGCTGAAATCCTATGCCCGCAAGGGTGGCGAGGCGTTCGAGCCGGTGGATCTGCGCGCCTGTCTTTCATCGGCGCTGGCCATGATGGAGCCGCAGTTGAAACAGCGCGTGGTGCAGATCACCCGTACCCTGCCGCGCCAGCCGGTGCGGGTCATGGCCGACCGGCTGCGGCTGGAGCAGGTTATCATCAACCTTCTCAGAAACGCTCTGGATGCGACACGCGATGTGAAAAAACCCCATATTGACCTGCTCTTGACGGTGGGCGACGTGGCGACGCTGGCGGTGCGTGACAATGGGCATGGCATTGCCGATATCGGCTCGGTTTTCGAGCCGTTCTACACCACCAAGAAACCCGGCGAAGGGGTGGGTCTGGGGCTGGCAATCTCGTCAGGGATCGTCAGCGATCTGGGCGGCCGGCTGACCGCGCATAACGCCGAAGACGGCGGGGCGGTCTTTGAAATGCAGTTGCCGATCCTCGGCATCGAAGCAAAAGCAGCGGAATGAATGAGGGCAGCATGGCACGGGCGATGAAAGTGGCGATTGTCGATGACGAGGCGGATATGCGGGCCTCGATCAGCCAGTGGCTGGCGCTGTCTGGGTTCGATACGGAAACCTATGCCAGTGCCGAAGAGGCGCTGAAGGTGATCGGGCCGGAGTTTCCCGGTGTTGTGGTGTCGGATATCAAGATGCCGGGCATGGATGGCATGTCTTTCTTGAAACGCCTGATGGGGATGGATTCGGGCCTGCCCGTCATCATGATCACCGGCCACGGCGATGTGCCGATGGCGGTTGAAGCGATGCGAGTCGGTGCCTTTGACTTTCTGGAAAAGCCCTTCAACCCCGACCGCATGACCGAACTGGCCAAGAAAGCCACCCAAGCCCGTCGTCTGACGCTGGACAACCGCGCCCTGCGCCGCGAATTGTCTGACGGTACTACCATCATGAAGAAATTGATCGGCGCCAGCCCCGCGCTGGAGCGACTGCGCGAAGACATCCTTGATCTGGGCCAAGCAGACAGCCATGTGCTGATTGATGGGGAAACCGGCACTGGCAAGACGCTGGTTGCGCATGCCCTGCACGCGGTCGGGCCGCGGGCCTCGAAAAAATTCGTTTCGGTATCCTGCGCTGCCTGGGCCGAAGATCAGCTGGCCGCCAAGATTTTTGGGCCATCTGAAGACGGCAGCCTTGCCCTTGTGGACGAGGTTCGCGGTGGCACCCTGTGCCTTGAAGATATCGAAGCACTTAGCCATTCGATGCAATCGCGGCTCTTGACGTTGGTCAATGACCAAAGCACGCCGCCCGAAACCCGCATCATTGCCATTTGCAATGAACATGCGCCCGATAAGACCCTGGAAGATCTGTTGCGCCCTGATCTTTTCTATCGGTTGGGGGCCATGACCATAATCTGCCCGCCGCTGCGGTCGCGCGGTGAAGATATCTTGACCCTTTTCGCCCGCGCCTCCGAGGCCTTCGCCGAGGAATACGGCTGCGAGGCGCCGCAGGTAACGGCACAAGAAGCTGCCCAGCTCTTGCAGGCACCCTGGCCGGGCAATGTGCGCCAGTTGGTCAATATTGCCGAACGGGCGGTTTTGCAAAACCGCCGTGGCTCTGGCTCCATCGCGTCGCTGCTGATGGCCGACAACGAGGCATCAGGCCCCGCAATGACGACCGAAGGCAAGCCTTTGAAAGAATATGTCGAAAGTTTTGAGAAAATGCTGATCGACAATACCATGCGCCGCCACAAGGGCAGCATCACCGCGGTGATGGACGAATTGTGCCTGCCGCGCCGGACGCTGAACGAAAAAATGGCCAAATACGGCCTGCAGCGCCAAGATTACGTCTGACGCCGGCCGCGGCAACGCCGCCAAAGCCGGGGGCGCGCGCCGTGCCCGGTGTCGTGCCGCGCAAGGGTGCCGTCAGAAAGCCATTGTGTTTGGCGTGGCTTTGCCGCTAGGGTTGGGACAGATGACATGAGGTCATCACGAAATTCTCTGTTCTTGTGCCACTTGCTGCGCTCTCGCGCCGTGGAACAGGGCAGTCGGATCGGCCCGATTGGCCGCGAAATTGTCTGTTTCCCTTTAAAATACAGGGGTTTGCAGGCTGATAGAGGTGGGCGGCACGCAATGCCGCTCAGACGTGAACCGCGATGAAGCGCGCGACATTGGCAAGTCAAGGCGAGGGGTGCCCACCGGGCGCAGCCCGCCGTGCTGGCCCGCGTGCAACCGCCCGAACAAGCCGCCTTTGCCCGTATGATACCCCCTCTGGTCCGCCAGGGGATATTTTGCGTTCAGGGCGCAATGGATTGATATGTCTACGAAAATGCTTATCGACGCCACCCATGCGGAAGAAACCCGTGTGGTCGTGGTTGACGGAAACAAGGTTGAAGAGTTCGACTTTGAAACCGTAAACAAGCGCCAGCTTGCCGGAAACATCTACCTTGCCAAGGTGACGCGCGTTGAGCCGTCGCTTCAGGCGGCCTTTGTGGATTACGGCGGCAATCGCCACGGTTTTCTGGCTTTTGCCGAAATCCACCCCGATTATTACCAAATCCCGGTGGCGGACCGCAAAGCACTTCTGGAAGAAGAGCGCGCCTACAACCGCGCGCAGGACGAAGAAGACAACCGCCGCTCGCGTCCGCGCCGCGGGGCCAAACCTGCGCCGAAGGCTGAAAAGTCGTCTGACCGCGATGAGGTAAAAACCGGCGAAATCTCGTCGATGGACGTGGTCGATCTGGGCGATGAAGCCGATAGCGAAAGCGGCGCCATGACCGAAGCCACCTCCGCAACCCTGGCGGATGATGCGGATGACCATGGCCACGCTGGCGGCGAAGACGCCTATCACGCTATCGACCATGCTTCCGACACCGATGACGACATCGAATCCATCGCCGAAGAGGATGTCGCCGAAGAGATTGCAGCCCCCCGCCGCCCGCGCGCGCGCCGCTACAAGATCCAGGAAGTCGTCAAGGTTCGCCAGATCATGCTGGTTCAGGTGGTCAAGGAAGAACGCGGTAACAAAGGGGCGGCGCTGACCACCTATCTGTCGCTGGCGGGCCGCTACTGCGTCTTGATGCCCAACACCGCGCGCGGTGGTGGCATTTCGCGCAAGATCACCCAAGCTGCTGACCGCAAGAAACTGAAAGAAATCGCGACCGAAATCGAAGTGCCGGAAGGTGCGGGTCTTATCATCCGCACCGCGGGTGCCAAGCGCACCAAGCCCGAGATCAAGCGCGATTATGAATATCTGATGCGGCTGTGGGAACAGGTCCGCGAATTGACGCTGAAATCCATCGCCCCGGCGCAGATCTATGAAGAGGGCAACCTCATCAAACGGTCGATCCGCGATCTTTATACCAAAGAGATCGAAGAGGTGCTGGTCGAAGGCGAAGCGGGTTATCGCACCGCAAAAGACTTCATGCGCATGATCATGCCAAGCCACGCGCGCCAAGTGCAGCGCTATGCCGAACCGACGCCGCTTTTCGCGCGCTATCAGGTTGAAGGCTATTTGGGCGGCATGTTCAACCCGGTGGTGCAGCTGAAATCCGGCGGCTACATCGTGATTGGTGTGACCGAGGCGCTTGTGGCCATCGACGTGAACTCTGGTCGGGCGACCAAAGAGGGGTCCATCGAGGACACCGCCTTGAAGACCAACCTTGAAGCCTGCGATGAGGTTGCGCGCCAATTGCGTCTGCGCGACTTGGCTGGGCTGATCGTTATCGACTTTATCGACATGGAAGAGCGGCGCAACAACGCCGCGGTCGAGAAGCGCTTGAAAGACAAGCTGAAAACCGATCGCGCCCGCATTCAGGTGGGCCGCATCTCGGGCTTTGGCCTGATGGAAATGAGCCGCCAGCGCCTGCGTCCGGGCATGCTTGAATCCACCACCCAGCCTTGCCCGCATTGCCATGGCACGGGTCTGATCCGGTCGGATGACAGCATGGCCTTGCAGGTTCTGCGCGCGCTGGAAGAAGAGGGCACGCGTAAGCGGTCCAAGGAAGTGCTGCTGAAAGCTCCGATCAGCATCGTGAATTTCCTGTTCAACCAAAAGCGCGAACATATCGCCCTGATCGAGGCGCGCTATGGCATGTCTGTGCGGATCGAGGCTGATCCCGCGCTGGTAAGCCCGGATTACTCGATTGAAAAGTTCAAGACCGCAACGCGGGTTGTTCCGGAAAACAGCCCCGTGATCTCGGGTCATGCCGGGTTGATGGGCGATCCGGTGGACGAGTCCGAGGATGATATCGTCGAAGATGATGTCGTCGATGACGCCGATGAAGAAACCAGCGAAGCCGTGGCGCAGTCTGCCGCACCGGCCGAAGCAGCAGAGGGTGCAGGCGGTACGCGCAAGCGCCGTCGTCGCCGCCGTCGGCGCAAGCCGGGCAGCACCGGGGCCGAAGGTGGCACCGATGGCGCTCAGGGCGATGCGGGCGAAGGCGATGACGAGGATGGCGACGAGGCCGAAGACGGCGCGGTGACACCCGATGCCGAGGCCGTGCAAGTCGAGGCCGTGGCAGAAGCCGCCCCAGCCAAGCGCACCGTGACACGCAGCCGCAAAACCGCAGCCGCCAAAGCGGAT
>JAIOXV010000107.1 GCA_021741465.1 Paracoccaceae bacterium | reverse complement strand
CCGCGCGGTTTCACTGGCTGCGCAAGCTTTATGAACCTGCCGCAGGCGTGGCCCCCCCCAGCCCGCTTGTCACCAATGAACGCGATGTTCCGATCCGCTTCATGCCCGATACCGCTGAGCGTTGGGGCACCACCCGCTTTGTTGACCCCGAAAACCTGTCACATGACGCCCATGTCAATATCGTCACCTTCCAACCCGGTGGCGTTATTCCGTTCGAAGAAACCCATGTCATGGAACACGGGCTTTATGTGTTGGAAGGCAAGGCGGTCTACAAGCTGAACCAGGATTGGGTCGAGGTAGAGGCCGGTGATTTCATGTGGCTGCGCGCCTATTGCCCGCAAGCCTGCTATGCCGCCGGACCGGGCCGCTTCCGCTATCTTCTGTACAAAGACGTCAACCGCCACGCCAAGCTGCGCGGGCCGGGTGCTTTCGGAGCTTTGCGATGACAAACCTGCACCCTGCCCCCCTTAGCGCCGAAGCTTTCGCGCCTTTTGGCGATGTGCTGGACGCCACCGGCGATTTCCGGCTTATCAATGACGGCATGTGCAAGCGCCACCATGATCGCGCCCAGATGGAATTCGGCTCCGACGGCCGGGCCGGAATTTCGGTTTTCAACGCCACGCCCCGCGCCCTGCCCTATGCCTTTGATCTGGTCGAACGCCACCCCGAGGGCAGCCAGGCCTTCATCCCAATGTCGCAGCATCCCTTCTTGGTGATCGTTGCCGAAGACCATGGCGGGACACCTGGCAAGCCTTTGGTTTTCATGACAAATGGCGCGCAAGGCATCAACCTTCACCGTGGCACGTGGCATGGTGTCTTGACCCCGCTTGCAGCCCCTGGCCTTTTTGCCGCGGTGGACCGGATTGGCCAAACGCCCAATCTTGAAGAATACCGGTACCCGCAAAGCTGGACCGTTATCGGGGGCTAGCCCCCCGCCTAACCGGACCGCGCCCGTGGGGCGGCGCGGCGACGGCGCGAACAACAATGCCCCGAGGGAAAAGACAGATGAGTGAACAGATCCATCCGGTGGACGAAATTCTGGCGCCACCAAAGCTTTTTACGCTGGGGCTGCAACATGTGCTGGTGATGTATGCCGGTGCCGTGGCGGTACCGCTGATCGTCGGCCGTGCGCTGAAACTGGAACCGGCCGATGTGGCCTTTCTGATTTCGGCCGACCTTTTCGTCTGCGGCCTTGTGACCTTGATCCAATCCTTGGGCGCGACCCAGTGGTTCGGCATCCGTCTGCCGGTGATGATGGGCGTGACCTTTGCCGCCGTGGGCCCGATGATTGCCATGGCCAACGCAAATGGCGGCCCTGACGGCGCGCGCGCCATCTTTGGTGCGATCATGGGGGCGGGGATCGTGTCGATCCTGATTGCCCCGGTGGTCAGCCGCCTGTTGCGGTTCTTTCCGCCGGTGGTGACGGGCACGATCATTCTGGTGATCGGTGTCAGCCTTATGCGGATCGGCATCAACTGGATCTTCGGCAACCCCGTTGGCCCGACAGCCCCGCAGATTGTTGATCCGGCCCATGCCGATTGGCTGAAGGCTGTCACCGAAGGCGCGGCTGCTGGGGCTATCACCGGCCTGCCGGAAATGCCGCAAGGTCTGGCGCTGGCCGCCAAGATGAACAACCCCGCCTATGCATCGCTGACCAACATCACCGTCTCGGCCATCGTGCTGGTGTCGATCCTTGTCATTGCCAAGTTCGGCAAAGGGTTCATTGCCAATATCGCGGTGCTTTTGGGCATTGTGATCGGCGCGGTGATCGCCATTGTCATGGGGACCATGAGCTTTGGCAAAGTGGGTGACGCGGCCTGGTTTGGCCTGATTACCCCGTTCCATTTCGGCGCGCCGACCTTTGACTTCTGGATGATCCTGACCATGACCTTGGTCATGATTGTGGTGATGATCGAATCCACCGGCATGTTCCTGGCCCTTGGCGACATGACCGGCAAGAAGGTTGACCAACCCATGCTTTCGGCCGGTCTGCGCACCGATGGTCTGGGCACGCTGATCGGCGGTATCTTCAACACCTTCCCCTATACCTCTTTCAGTCAGAACGTTGGCCTTGTTGGGGTAACAGGCATCAAAAGCCGCTTTGTCTGCGTGGCGGGTGGGATCATCCTGATCGTTCTGGGGCTGGTACCGAAGATGGGCGCGCTGGTAGAATCGGTTCCGACCATGGTCCTGGGCGGCGCGGGTCTTGTGATGTTCGGCATGGTTGCGGCCACGGGCATTCGCATTCTGGCCGGTGTCGACTTTGCCAAGAACCGCAACAACCTGTTCATCGTTGCGGTGGCCTTGGGCTTTGGCATGATCCCGTTGATCGCGCCAAACTTCAAGATGTGGATGCCGCACGCGATCCATCCGCTGATCGAAAGCGGGATCTTGCTGGCCTCGCTGGCGGCGGTGGTGCTGAACGCCTTCTTCAACGGCGCGCAAGGCTCGCAAGCCGACGCCAAGGCAGCAGCCTCGGCAGCCGATCACTAAAACACCTGCAGCCTAGCGCCGTTACGGCGCCAGGCTTTCCCAGATCAACCCCCGGCGCAGGTCGGGGGTTGTGCCTTTCCAGCTTCCGTCCAGATAGGCGGCCTTGTCGGTTTCGCCTTTCAGATGCAGGTCAAGAAACGCCCGCGCGAAGTGCTGCGCGATGCTGTTCATCCGCACCGTATCCCAAACCGGATCGGCATAATGTTCGGCTGGCAGAAAATCGAGATGGGGCGAGGGCGCAAAGGCCTCGGCCGGGGCGGGGTAAGGGGCGGCGGCGTTATGGCCCGCGCCTTCAAAGGTCAGCAAATGGCGCGACACGCCCGTCGCCTCGGTGAAGATCTTTCGCATGCCGCTTTCATAGCCCGAAATGTCATCGGCGCTGCCCGCCATCACCAGCATGGGCACTTTCAACTGCGCCATGCCGTCGCCGTCCCAAAGCCCGCGGTGGCGGCCCCAAGGCCCGATCGGGATGATCGCCTTCAAGCTTGGGTCAACCTCTGGCCTGAGCGCAAAATCCCACAGGCCATGCGGGGGGGCCTCGTCCATCACCAGCGCCTCGGGGCTGATCGCCGCCCCACCGGAGACAAGCGCACCATAACCGCCCATCGAATAGCCGATGATCGCGGTTCGGCTGCAATCGGCGCGGTCATGCAGAACGCGGCGGGCATAGGCGGTATCGGCAGGGCGATTGACCAAGGTAGAGGCCAAGGCCCCCTTGTCGGCATAGGTGCTGTCGGTATGGTCCAGACTGGCCACCGCATAGCCATGCGACGCCAGCTTTTCGCCCAGATGCCCCATCAACAGGCGGTTGCCCGGATAGCCATGCGAGATGATGACCAAGGGAAAACTGCCAACCGCCTGAACCGCATCGCGGCAAGCTGCGCCGTGCAGCCGCACAAGGGCGTGCCCATCCCGCAGCAAGGTGGTGTAAACCGTTCCAGAGGGCGTGCCCGCCTGTGCCGGATACCAAAGCTCTACCGTCAAGGGCCGGTCCGCGCGCTGAAGTCCGGGCTGCGAGCGCAAGACATCAACCTGATCGGGATTGGTAAAATGCAGCGTTTCAACCCCAACCGGATAGGGGCCGGGTTGGGCAAGTTCAGGGGCGTCGGCGGGAATTTGGTCAATGCGATTCATGGCGCGACCCTGCCGCAAAGCTTGCGGCGCCACAAATGAAAAAAGGCGGCCCGAAGGCCGCCCTTTCGATCCGAAGACCGGCTTTGGCTTATGCCAGAGCGAGGTTGATCGCCGACTCACGACCGTCACGGCCGGATTCGATATCAAAGGTCACGGCTTGGCCGTCATTCAACTGACGGATGCCAGCGCGTTCCATCGCCGAGATGTGAACGAACACATCTTTGCCGCCGGTGGCGGGGGCGATAAAGCCGAAACCTTTGGTGGTGTTGAACCATTTCACGGTGCCATTGGCCATCGTGTATACTCCTGTCTTTTTCGCCACCCGCAGCATGCGGTGGCCCGGCGTCGTCACATCAAGATCGAGTGTCTGAAGCCGCAAAGAGAGACAGCAGGTCGAAATCGCAGATATAGCAACCTCCCCATGCGCCCTTTTGTCCAAGATTGCAAGCTATTCCGGCACATCAGGGCAAAAAGCCGGTTCTCAGGCGCCTTTCCCCTTTTTCCGATCTGTCCACCCGGATAGTGCTGCACCATGATCACCCCTTTGCGTAAACGCATCCGCGAGCTTTATGAAGGCCCAGACCCGATTTCGGACCGATTCCGCTATGGTCTGATGGCATTTGATCTGACGACAGTGGCCTATCTGGTTTCAATTTCCTTCATGACGCGCGGGTGGCACACCACCACGCTGGACCGGGCAATCGGGGTGGTGCTGTTGATCGAGGTTGCGCTGCGGCTGTGGTCTGCGTCCAACCTCAGGCGTGATCTTTTCAGCATCTGGGGGTTGGTGGATGTGGTTGTGGTGGCATCATTGTTGATGCCGGTCTGGGGCGAGGGGCTGGCCTTTTTGCGGGTGCTGCGCATCTTCCGCATTCTGCATTCCAAGGAAACGCTTGTGCAGTTGCGTGCAGATTTCCCCCGCTTTCGCCGCAACGAAGCCGCGATCCGCGCCGCGATCAATCTGGCGATCTTCATTTTTGTGATGACCGCGTTGGTTTACGAAACCCAAGTCAGGCTGAACGACAAGATCACGAACTATGTCGATGCGATGTACTTCACCGTCACCACGCTTTCGACCACGGGCTATGGCGACATCACGCTGACGGGCAACACGGGCAAGATCTTGTCAGTTGTCATCATGATCTTCGGCATCTCGCTGTTCTTGCGGCTGGTGCAGGTGGTGTTGCGCCCGCGCAAGGCCGAATTTTCCTGCCCGGTCTGTGGCTTGCGACGCCATGACCATGACGCGGTGCATTGCAAGGCCTGCGGCACGATCCTGAACATTCCCGATGATGGGCGCGATTGACCTGACCTTTTCGGCAAGGCAGGGTTGGCGGCATGAAACTTCTGAGCTTCAACATGCAATACGGCTTTGGCGCGGATGGGGTCTATGACCTTGGCCGCGCGGCGCAGGTGATCGCGGCGGCCGATATCGCCTGCCTGCAAGAGGTGGACCGCCATTGGTCCCGCAGCGGGTTTGATGACCAACCCGCCCTGCTGGAAACCCTGCTGCCCGAGCGTTATTGCGTCTTTGGCCCCGGCTTTGACATGGATGCCTCGCAGCTTGTGGCGGGGCGGGTGGTCAACCGGCGCCGGCAATTCGGGCCGATGATCGTCTCGCGTTGGCCGATCCTGTGGAGCCGTCTGCATCTTTTGCCCTTGATGGCGATGATCGACCCGATCAACACCCAAACCGCGGCCCTTGAAGCCTGCATCATGCTGCCGTCAGGCCCGCTGCGGGTGGTGTCGGTGCATCTGGCGCATGTCGGCGTGGACGAGCGTTTGGCCCAGATCGCCGCGTTGAAGGCAGCGCTGGTGCCGGTGGGGCCGTGGTCGGGGCAAGATGATGAACACGCCCGCAACTGGACCGAAGGCCAGAGCGAACCGCCCTGCCCGGCGCAGATGATTTGGGCGGGCGATTTCAACTGTGAACCCGGCAGCGCGGAACACAGCGCCATCACGGGTGCGGTGCCCTATCACCCCGGCGCGCGCTATCGCGGCGCGCTGGTGGATGCGGTGGCGGCCAAGGGGGTGCGCCTGCACAGCCATGAAAAGGTAATCGGCGGGCATGTGCGCCACCGCCAGCTGGACCATATCTTTGTCGACGCCGCTTTCGTCCCGCGCCTTGGCCCGGTCTGGGCCGATACGCTCTGCCCGGCATCTGACCACTTTCCGCTTTGGGCCGAGCTTGACCTTTGATCGCCCAGCCCACGTGCAATCACGGCAGGTTTTGCCCGCCGGTGCCAAGCCTTTTGGCAGCGGGCCGGGGTTGACTTCATGGTCGGGCAAGCGGTTGATACGGCAGATTTCTTTGGCGACACCATGAGCATCCCCGGCGATCTTCTGTCCACCCTGCCCCCGTCGCTGAGCGATGGCGAACTGGCCGACCTGCTGGCGCAGCATTATGGGCTTTCAGGCCCCATGAAACGCCTGACATCCGAGCGAGATCTGAACCTGCGGCTTGATGCCGGGGGGCAGCGCTTTGTGGTGAAATGCGCCAACCGGGCCGAACCGCGGGCAGTGACAGAATTTCAGACCGCGGCGCTTTTGCATCTGGAAGGAAAATCCCTGCCGGTGCCGGGAGTGATCCGCAGCCGCAATGGCGCAACCGGCGTTGACACCCCGCAGGGGCTTTTGCGGGTGCTGAGCTATCTTGACGGTCTGCCCTTGCACATGGCCCCGCGCAGCGCCGCCCAGCGCGCGGCCATGGGGCAGATGGCGGCGCGAATTTCCGCGGGCTTGCACGGCTTTCGCCACCCCGGTTCCGATCATGTGCTGCAATGGGATATCCGGCAGGCCGGGGCCTTGCGCCCCTATCTTGCGCAGGTTCCCGATCACCTGCGGGGGCCTTGCACGCAAGTGCTGGACCGGTTCGACGCAGAGGTCTTTCCTGCCCTGACCGGCTGTCGCTGGCAGGTGGTTCACAACGACCTTAACCCGCACAACATTCTGGTCGATGAAACCAATCCCGATCAGATTGCCGGCGTTCTGGATTTTGGCGACATGGTGCGGACGCCCCTGGTGTGCGACCTGGCGGTGGCGGCCTCGTATCAGGTCGATGCGGCCCTGCCGTTGCAAAGCCTGACAGAGTTCGTCGCGGCCTATCACCAGATCTTGCCTTTGACGGCGGCGGAGCTGTCGCTGGTGGCCGATCTGACCGCGGCGCGAATGCTGACGACACTTTGCATCACTTCGCGTCGGGCAGCGCGCTATCCTGAAAACGCCCCCTATATCCTTCGCAACTTTCCCGCGGCTGAAACCGGGCTTATGGCGCTGACCGCCCTGCCCCGCGAAGCCGTGCAACAGGCCCTGACAGCGGCCTGCCCAATGGAGTGACAGATGACCGACGCCGCCCATATGCCCGGAACAATGCCCAATGCCTATGTGGCCGGAAAGGGCAATCTTTCCAAAGAAGATCAAAGCCTTGTCGACCGCCGTAAGCGGGCGATGGGGCCAGCCTACCGGCTGTTTTATGAAACCCCCGTGCATCTGGTGCGCGGTGAAGGTGTTTGGCTTTATGATGCCGAAGGCCGCGCTTTTCTGGACACTTATAACAACGTGGCCTCGGTGGGGCATTGCCATCCGCATGTGGTGGCCGCGATGGCGCGCCAGGCCGGAATTTTTGCCAGCCACACCAGATATTTGCACGAAACCGTTCTGAACTATGCCGAGCGGTTGCTGGCGCATTTCCCGGCTGAACTGTGCCATGTGATGTTCACTTGCACCGGGTCAGAGGCCAATGATCTGGCCTTCCGCATTGCCCGCGCCCATACCGGCGGCACAGGGTTTATTGTGACAGAAAATGCTTATCATGGCGTCACTTACGCCATCGCGGGCATGTCGCCCAGCCTTGGGTCGGGTGTCGACCTGGGCGAACATGTGCGGGTGGTGCCGGCCCCGCAAAGCCATGCGGCAGCCGGGGAAGACACGGGCGCCACCTTTGCCGCCGGGGTGCGCGCGGCAATCGCCGACATGCAGCGCCTTGGCATCAAACCGGCCGCACTTATTGTGGACACGGTGTTTTCCTCGGACGGGGTTTTCACTGATCCCAAGGGCTTTTTGGCCCCTGCGGCTCAGGCCATTCGTGACGCGGGCGGCCTTTTCATCGCCGATGAGGTGCAACCCGGTTTTGGCCGCACGGGCGATGCGATGTGGGGCTTTCAGCGCCACGGCCTGCTGCCGGATATGGTCAGCCTGGGCAAGCCGATGGGCAATGGCTATCCGGTGGCGGGGCTGGTCTTGCAGCCCCGCGTGATTGAAGCATTTGGATCAAAAGCGCGCTATTTCAACACCTTTGGCGGCAATGCGGTGGCCGCGGCCACTGCAATGGCGGTGCTGGAAGTGGTCGAGAATGAGCGGCTTATGGACAATGCCGCAACCGTTGGGTCTGGTTTTGCCGCCGGGCTGCGGTCGCTGGCAAAAGACCATGCGGGCTTGGGTGCGCTGCGGGCAGCGGGGCTGTTCTTGGGCCAAGACATTGTCGATGCCGATGGCCGCCCGGATGCACAGCGCGCCGGAAAGATCGTCAACCGGCTGCGCGAGGCGGGGGTGTTGATTTCGGCCACCGGGCCAAAAGGGCATGTGTTGAAGATCCGCCCTCCCCTGGTATTCAGCACCGAAAACGTGGCGTTTTTCCTTGAGCGGCTGGAAGCGGTTCTGAAGGCCGATTAGCGCCAAGGATTGCGTCCGAAAGGGTGGGCTGCGGCGCGCCTTGCCTTAGCTTTCTGCCCCGCCCTGCCCGGCGGCGCGGAACCAAAGGATGATCGCCTCACGCTCGGCCGGCTCGATATAGGACAGGTTGGCGGGCGGCATGGCATGGGTGATTCCGGCCTGCATATAGATGCGGCGGGCTTCATGGGCGATTTGGGCCGGGGTTTCCAGCACCACGCCCTTGGGCGGCCAGGCCAAGCCCTCCCACGCCGGTTCGGCCGCGTGGCACATCGAGCAGCGGCCCTGCACGATGCCGACAACATCGTCAAACCCGGAAGCAGCAGCATAGCGCAGGGCGGAGGGGCCCATCGCGGCCTCGGGCGCGCGGGTTTGCACCGGCTGGCTGGACAGCCAGGCGATGACAAGGAACAAGACCACGGTCAAACCCCAGGTCCAATGCGGGTTGCCCTTGCGGGCGTGGTGGGTGTTGAACCAATGGCGAATGGTGACGCCCATCAGGAAAACCAGACTGGCGATGATCCAGTTATAGTCGGTCGCAAAGATCAGCGGATAGTGGTTCGACAGCATCAGGAAGATCACGGGCAGCGTCAGATAGTTGTTATGCGTGCTGCGCTGCTTGGCGATCTTGCCGTATTTCGGATCCGGCGCACGGCCTGCAATCAGGTCGGCCACCACCACACGCTGATTGGGCATGATGATGAAAAACACGTTGCCGGTCATGATCGACGCGGTAAAGGCCCCAAGGTGCAGCATAGCCGCACGCCCGGTAAAAACCTGCGTGTAAAACCATGACATTGCAACCAAAAGCGCGAAAAGCGCCACCATCAGCAGGGTTTGATTGGCATTCACGAAGACTTTGCACAGCGTGTTGTAGGCAATCCAGCCAAAGGCCAGCGAAGCCAGCGACAGCGCGATGCCCTGCCAAGGGGTCAGATCGGCCACCGCCGGGTCGATGAGATACATCTCATGGCCAAGGTAATAGACCAGAACCAGCATGGCAAAGCCGGAAATCCAGGTCATGTAGCTTTCCCATTTGAACCAGACCAAGTGGTCGGGCATCTGTGCGGGGGCGACCAGATATTTCTGGATGTGATAGAACCCGCCGCCATGCACCTGCCATTCCTCGCCATCGGCCCCGCTTGCAAGGTTGCGGTCGCGGTGCAGGCCAAGGTCCAGCGCGATGAAGTAAAAGGAAGAACCGATCCAGGCGATGGCGGTGATGACATGCAGCCAGCGCGCCGCAATCTCAACCCATTCCCACAGCACGACCCAGTCATACATGGCGCATTCCCCCCGATTGCGGCTTTGCGCGAAGGCTATACCGAGCCGGACCTTTCTGTTAATCCTGCAAATGACGGATCACTTTCAAATCTGACGCGAAAATCTGGGGCCGGCATGTCTTATGTCAACAACATCCGCATGTTCGTGCGGGTTTTCGAATTGGGCAGCATGTCGGCGGCGGCCCGCGATCAGCGCACCTCGCCTGCTGTGGCCTCGGCGCGGATCTCGGAATTGGAAAAGCATCTTGGGGTTCGGCTGTTTTCGCGCACCACCCGCAGCCTGCAACCCACGGAAAACGGGCGGATTTTCTATGACGGCGCGCGCCGCGTGC
>JAIOXV010000106.1 GCA_021741465.1 Paracoccaceae bacterium | reverse complement strand
ATGGGCGGCAAGGCGGTCAAGCTCTTCTGTGACATCGGTTCTGACGGCAATCAGCGCCAGTTCCTGCGCAAGCCGGGTTTCATCCACGCCCTCGGCATTGGCCAAGACCCGCGCCAGCGCGTCGCGCAGGCTGTTTGCCGAAGCATCGCGGCGGGCCTGCGCCTCGATCCCGGCTTCGACAGTCAGGCGGGCGATATCGTCAAGCTGCGCGGCAATCAGCCGTTGCAAGGCCGCCCCTTCGGCGGCGCGCATGGCGCAAAACCCGGCCAGCAATGCCGGCAGATCCGCCAGGATCGCCGCGCGCAGCGGGGCGGTGTCGATCTCGGCGGCAGATGTATCCAGAACGCCGCGCACCGCCAGCACATCCGATGCGGTGCCTTGGGCCAGCGTCACCCCTGCCGTCATGGCCGCCTGTTCGACCGTGGCCATGGCCGTCAGCACAGCCGAAAGGGCGGCCGTATTGACCCGCAGGCCTTCGCTGCCCTCGGCCATGCCATCACGCGCCAGTTTCAGCGTCAGGCTGACATTGCCCCGCGCGATCTTGGCCGCGATTTCGCCGCGCAGGGTCTGCTCCAACCCATCAAGCCAATCCGGCACGCGCAGGCGCAGATCAAGGCCCTTGCCATTGACCGACCGTATATCCCAAACCCAGCTATGCCCCGCCCCTTGCCCGCGCCCTGCGGCAAAGCCGGTCATTGATACGGTCATCCTGTCATCCTTTGTTCAAGCCCCGCGCTATCCCGCAACTGTTTACCATTTGTAGAGATTCTCCGCAAAAGGCGTTTCAGATGGGATATATTAGGGAAATGGTAACGGATGTTGCGATTTGATGAACCCTCGGGGCGACCTGAGGGCGACGACCTGAGGGCTTTGGCCCTTTGCGGGCGGGATCGCGCAGCCATTTCAGCGTGCAGATGCGGAAAGGCAAGGCGGGCATGGTGTGGTTCACAGATGGCACGACCGACGGCAAAGGGCGCAACGAGACCGGCGATTTTCATCAACTGCAAGAGGTGCGCGCCTATTGGGAGGCGATGCGCCGGGCTGGCCGGTTGCCGCGCCGTGACGATATCAACCCGCGCGGCATGGCCTCGGCCTTGGAACAGGTGTTCCTGGTTGAACAGATCGCCCCCAACCATGGCCGCTTGCGGCTTGCCGGCATGGGGTTAAGTGACCTTCTGGGCATGGATGTGCGCGGCATGCCGATCACCGCGCTGTTGGAACCTGTCGCCCGCGCCCGCCTGTCTGAAGCCTTGGGTGGGCTGTTTCGCGGCGAGCATATTCTTGATCTGTGGCTTGAAGCCGAGCGTGGCATCGGCCGCCCGCCCCTGATGGCGCGCATGTTGGTCTTGCCGCTGATCGGCAGCCAGGGCGAGCCGGATCTTGCCTTGGGCTGCCTGTGCACCAAGGGCACCGTCGGGCGTACGCCGCGGCGCTTCACCATCAGCCGGATGCTGCGCGAACCCATTGTCGGGCAATCGCAGGCCGATCTGGCGCGGGAAGA
Organism: Paracoccaceae bacterium; assembly: GCA_021741465.1. GTDB lineage: Bacteria > Pseudomonadota > Alphaproteobacteria > Rhodobacterales > Rhodobacteraceae > Tabrizicola_A. The sequence goes on along the minus strand of JAIOXV010000106.1, from coordinate 8,613 downwards.
TCTGCACCGCGCCTTTGCCGAACCGCCCCGGCCCTTTCATCCCCCAAAGGGCGGGTCGCATCTGCGGCTTGTGGTATCGCGCTGACGAAAAAGGGCGGCCCCGAAAGGACCGCCCTATTTTCCAGCGCTCAAAGGCCGATCACAGCGCGGCGCGACGGCTTTCGGCACGCTGGGACGACAGCTCTTCCGCCACAAGGAACGCCAGTTCCAAGGCTTGGCTGGCATTCAGCCGCGGATCGCAGGCGGTGTGATAGCGGTCTTTCAGGCTTTCATCCGACACCGCGCGCAAACCGCCGGTGCATTCGGTAACATCCTTGCCCGTCATCTCGAAATGAACGCCGCCCGGAACGGTGCCTTCAGCCTTGTGAATGGCAAAGAACTCACGCACTTCGCGCAGCACCGAATCGAAGGGCCGGGTCTTATAGCCCGAGGCAGCCTTGATGGTGTTGCCATGCATCGGATCGCAAGACCACAGCACCGACGCGCCCTCTTCCTGCACCGCCTTGACCAGACGCGGCAGGTGATCGCCCACCTTGCCCGCACCAAAGCGCGCGATGAGCGTCAGGCGTCCGGGTTCGTTTTCCGGGTTCAGCTTGGCCATCAGCACCTTGAGGTCTTCGGCCGTGGTGGTCGGACCGCATTTCAGACCGATCGGGTTCAGAACACCGCGGCAGAATTCGACATGCGCGCCATCGGGCTGGCGGGTGCGGTCGCCAATCCAGATCATATGGCCCGAACCGGCAATATTCTGCCCGGTCAGGCTGTCGACCCGGCACAGCGCCTCTTCGTATTCCAAAAGCAGCGCTTCGTGGCTGGTGTAAAAGTCCACCACCGACAGGTTGTGCGCGGTTTCGGCATTCACACCGGCGGCATTCATGAAATCCAGCGCATCCGAAATGCGGTTTGACAGCTCGCGATAGCGTTCGGCCTTGTCATGTTCGGCAAAGCCCAGCGTCCAGGCATGGACCCGGTGAATATCGGCAAAGCCCCCGGTCGAAAAGGCACGCAAAAGGTTCAAGCTGGCGGCGGCTTGGGTATAGGCCTGCAGCATCCGGTTCGGATCAGGGATGCGGGCGGCCTGGGTCGGCTCGAACCCGTTGATGATGTCGCCGCGATAGCTGGGGTATTCCACCCCGTCGATCACTTCCGTCGCGGCTGAACGCGGCTTGGCAAACTGGCCCGCCATGCGGCCCACCTTGATGACCGGCACCTTGGCGCCATAGGTCAGCACCACTGCCATTTGCAGCATGACGCGGAAGGTATCGCGAATGTTGTCGGCCGAAAACTCGGCAAAGCTTTCGGCGCAATCGCCGCCCTGCAACAAAAAGGCCTTGCCCTCGGCAGCTTGGGCAAGCTGCTTTTTCAAGCGCCGCGCCTCGCCTGCAAAGACCAAGGGCGGGTATTTCCCAAGCTGTGCCTCAGCGGCACGCAGTGCCTGCGCGTCGGGATAGTCCGGCATCTGAATGCGCGGTTTCGCGCGCCAGTCCGACTTGTTCCAGCCCTTTGTCATGGCTTTGGCCTTTCGTTAGCGGTATCGCCGCGCGGTATAAGGAAAATTGCGGCGGATGCAAAGGCGGAAAGGATGATAATTGTGGCGGAATTGCCTTGCGGCGGCGGCTGAATCCTGTTTCTTTCCGCCAAATCCGACACAAACAGGTCGCAAGATGTCCAGCCCTCAGCGTAAGGCCACCTCGGTTGCCAAAACCGCAACGCCCAAGCGTTTCGTCTTTTTGCTGCTGGACCGCTTTACAATGCTGTCATTTGCAGGGGCGATCGAACCTTTGCGCATCGCCAATCGCGTGGCCGGGCACGAGCTTTATCGTTGGGTGCTGGCGGGCGAAGGCGAGATGGTCACCTGCTCCAACGGGGCGGCATTCAAGCTGGACATCGGTCTGGAAGAAATTGAGCGTGATGACGTGGTGCTGGTTTGCGGCGGGATCGACGTGCAAAGAGCATCGACCCGCGGCGTGTTGAACTGGCTGCGCCGCGAGGCCCGGCGAGGTGTCACCATCGGCGGGCTGTGCACCGGGGCCTATGCCGTGGCCAAAGCCGGGCTTCTGGATGGCAAGAAGGCCACGATCCATTGGGAGAATCAGGACGGGTTCCTCGAAGAGTTCGAACAGGTCAAACTGACGAAATCGGTCTTTGTGATGGACGGCAATCGCTGGTCAACCGCCGGGGGCACCTCGTCGATCGACCTTATGTTGAAGGTGATTGCGGGCGAACAGGGCGAAGATCTGGCCAATACCGTGGCCGATCAGCTGATCTATTCCGCCATTCGCACCGATCAGGACACGCAGCGCCTGTCGATCCCGACGCGCATCGGGGTGCGCCACCCCAAGCTGAGCCAAGTCATCCAGATGATGGAAGGCAATATCGAAGATCCGATGTCGCCCGCCGATCTGGCCGAAGAGGTTGGCATGTCGACCCGCCAGCTGGAACGGCTGTTCCGCCGCTATCTGAACCGCAGCCCGAAACGCTATTACATGGAGTTGCGGCTGCAAAAGGCGCGAAATCTGCTGATGCAGACCGATATGAGTGTCATCAACGTAGCCCTTGCCTGTGGCTTTGCCAGCCCATCACATTTTTCCAAATGCTACCGCAGCCATTACAACACCACCCCCTACCGCGAGCGCGGCACCCAAGGCATGGCCGTTCCGGCCATCGGTGGGCGACTGTCGATCTGACGCTGCAGGCTGGGCTGGCGTGATGCACTGCACCGCCGCGCGCTGTGCGTTTCGCGCCCCGATGAAGGCCCCAAATTGCCCAGAGATATTGGCCGAGGATGCCGTCACCATGTCGACACCACGTCGACATAAGGGGGCTTCCCTTTTCTGTTACGCCTCACTAGTTTGTCGTGCAGGATTGCGATCCAACATGGGAGAGACCAATGAAAAAACTGCTTATGGCTTCGGCCGCGACGCTGGCGCTGACCGGTGCGGCTTCGGCTGAAGATGTAAATCTGGGCATTCTGATCGGCTTCACCGGCCCGATCGAATCGCTGACCAGCCACATGGCTGCTGCAGCTGAAATGGCGATGGCCGAAGTGAACGCTTCGGGCAAATCTGCCTATAACTTCGTCTCCGTTCGCGGTGACTCGACTTGCGTCGATTCGGCGGCTGCCACCGCTGCTGCGGAACGTATGGTCACCGCTGACAGTGTCAAAGGCATCATCGGCGGCGACTGCTCGGGTGTGACCGGTGCCGTTCTGCAAAACGTTGCCCGTCCGAACGGCATCGTCATGGTGTCGCCTTCGGCAACCTCGCCGGCGCTGAGCACCGCCGAAGATGATGGCCTGTTCTTCCGCACCGCGCCGTCTGATGCGCGCGAAGGCGAAGTCATGGGCGAAATCCTGTCGGAAAAAGGCGTGAAGTCGATCGCGCTGACCTATTCCAACAGCGACTACGGCAAGGGTCTGGCTGAAGCGATTGCAGCGGGCTTCACCGCCAAGGGCGGCTCGGTCACCATCAACATCCCGCACGAAGACGGCAAGGCTGACTATTCGGCCGAAGTTGCGTCCTTGGCATCGGCTGGCGGCGACCTGCTGGTCGTGGCAGGCTATCTTGACCAGGGCGGCAAAGGCATCATCCAAGCCTCGCTCGACTCGGGTGCCTTCTCGCAGTTCGGTCTGCCCGGCGGCATGGTGGGCGACAGCCTTCCCGCAGCGATCGGCCCGGCTCTGGACGGCTCCTATGGCCAGGTTGCACAGTCGGACTCGGCTGGCGCGGCTATGCTGACCGAAATGGGCAAGGCTTCGGCTACCCCGTTCGACGCCACCTCGCCCTACTCGATGGAAAGCTATGACGCAGCCGCGCTGATCATGCTGGCGATGGCTGCTGCCGGTTCGACCGACAGCAAAGTCTACTCGGCCAAGATCATGGACATCGCCAATGGTCCGGCTGACGGTTCGGGCACCAAGATCCTTCCCGGTGAACTGGGCAAGGCGCTGGAGCTGATCGCCGCTGGCACCGCCATCGACTATGATGGCGCTTCGGGCGTTGCGCTGATCGGTCCGGGTGAATCGGCTGGCCGTTACAAGCAGTTCGAAATCAAGGACGGCAAGTACGAAACTGTCACCTTCCGTTGATCTGACAGTCGGCTAAACTTTGGCGCGGCCCCGGGCAACCCCTCGGGCCGTTGCCACCCCGAAAGGCAGCCCGCGCGTCGCCAAGACGTGACAAGAGGCCGGCATTTACAGGGGAAAATCATGATCGTTGTCGAAAACCTTCACAGGCATTTCGGGGGCTTCAGAGCCGTTGACGGTGCTTCACTGAAGATCGAGACCGGATCCATCACCGGGCTAATCGGCCCGAATGGTGCGGGCAAAACCACACTTTTCAACGTGATCGCCGGGCGTTTGCCCCCGACATCGGGGCGCGTGACCATGGCGGGCGAAGATATCACCGGCCTGCCCCCGCATGAGCTGTTCGCCAAAGGGCTTTTGCGCACCTTTCAGATTGCCCATGAGTTCGGGTCGATGACCGTGCGCGAAAACCTGATGATGGTGCCTGCGGCGCAATCGGGCGAAAGCCTGTTCAACGCCTGTTTCCGCCGTGGGGCCGTGGCCGCAGAAGAACGGCGCCTGCGCGACAAGGCCGATGAGGTGCTGGAGTTCCTGACGATCTCGCATCTGGCAGATCAGCGCGCGTCAAACATTTCCGGCGGGCAGAAGAAGCTTCTGGAACTTGGCCGCACCATGATGGTCGACGCCAAGATCGTCTTTCTGGATGAAGTCGGTGCCGGCGTGAACCGCACGCTTCTCAACACCATTGGCGATGCCATCATCCGGCTGAACCAGGAACGCGGCTACACCTTCTGTGTGATTGAACATGACATGGATTTCATCGGGCGCCTGTGCAACCCGGTGATCTGCATGGCCGAAGGCAAGGTTCTGGCACAAGGCACCGTCGACGAGGTGAAGAACGACGAGCGCGTAATCGAGGCCTATCTTGGCACCGGGCTTAAGAACAAGGTCAAGGAGGCCGCGCATGGCTGATCTGGCGCAATCGGGATTTTCGTCGAAAATCCGCCCATTTTCGAGTTTTCGTCGAAAACTCGGCAGTTTCGGAGGCCAGATCCATGGCTGACACCCCTTTCCTGATTGGCGAGAACATGACCGGCGGTTATGGAACCGTCGACATCTTGCACAATTGTACAATCGCTGTGAACAAGGGCGAGATCGCCGTGATCGTCGGCCCCAATGGCGCGGGCAAATCCACCGCCATGAAGGCCACGTTCGGCATGCTCAACCTGCGGGGTGGGCGTGTGGTGCTGGACGGTGAAGACATCACCAAACTCACCCCCCAGGCCCGCGTGCGCAAAGGTATGGGCTTTGTGCCGCAAACCCACAACATCTTTACCGGCATGACGGTGGAAGAGAACCTTGAGATGGGCGCCTTCATCCGCGATGATGAAACCGGGATCAAGGAAACCATGGATCAGATCTATAGCCTGTTCCCGATCCTGCATGAAAAGCGCAATCAGGCGGCAGGCGAGCTTTCTGGCGGCCAGCGCCAGCAGGTTGCCGTTGGCCGCGCGCTGATGACCAAGCCTTCGGTTCTGCTGCTGGACGAACCGACCGCAGGTGTCAGCCCGATCGTGATGGACGAACTTTTTGACCGCATCATCGAGATTGCCCGCAGCGGAATCTCTATTCTGATGGTGGAACAAAACGCCCGCCAAGCGCTTGATATTGCGGACAAAGGTTATGTCCTTGTGCAAGGCGCAAACCGCTTCACCGACACCGGACAGGCCCTTTTGGCCGACCCGGAGGTCCGTCGTTCCTTCCTTGGGGGCTGAGACATGGATATCCTCAATGCCTTTGTGGCCCTTTTGAATTTTGTCATCGTGCCGGGGGTTGCCTATGGCAGCCAGCTGGCGCTTGGCGCGCTGGGTGTGACGCTGATTTTCGCCGTCTTGCGCTTTTCCAACTTTGCCCATGGCGACACCATGGCCTTTGGCACCGCGATCGTCATCATGGTCACCTGGCTTTTGCAAAGCTGGGGCATCAGCTTTGGCCCGCTGCCAACCGCCCTTTTGGCCCTGCCCTTCGGGATTGCGGTGACGGCGGGGCTGGTTTTGTTGACTGACCGCGGGATCTATCGGTTCTATCGCCGCCAAAAGGCCGCGCCGATCATTCTGGTCATCGTCTCAGCTGGCGTCATGTTTGTGATGAACGGGCTTGTGCGCCTGATAATCGGGGTCGAAGAGCGCAACTTCACCGATGGGGAGCGCTTTTTGCTGGATGCGCAAACCTTCAAGGCCGCGACCGGCCTTGCCGAACCTTTGGTCATCAAAACCACAGTTGCGGTGACGGTGGTGATCGCGGTGCTGTGTGTGGCGGCCCTTTTCTGGTTCTTGCAAAACACCCGCACCGGCAAATCGATGCGGGCCTTTTCCGACAACGAAGATCTGGCGCTTTTGTCGGGCATCAACCCTGACCGCGTGGTGCAAGTGACCTGGATCATCGCGGCGGCCTTGGCCGTGATTGCCGGCACGCTTTATGGCTTGGACAAATCCTTCCGCCCCTTCGTCTATTTCCAGCTGCTTTTGCCGGTCTTTGCGGCAGCGGTGGTCGGCGGTCTTGGCAGCCCCTTGGGCGCGATTGCCGGGGGCTATATCGTTGCCCTGTCCGAGGTGGTCTTGACCTATGCCTGGAAAAAGGTGGCCACCTATGTGCTGCCCGACAGCATGGCACCGGATGGCTTGATGCAATTGTTGAGCACCGACTACAAGGTCGCCGTCAGCTTTGCGATCCTTATCATCGTTCTGCTTTTCATGCCGACCGGCATCTTCAAGGGGAAGTAAGATGGCACATTCCTACCGCAACCTTCTTCTTTTCGCCGCTGTTGGCCTGCTGTTCATCCTGACCGGCATTTTCCAAAGCTGGAACCTGAGCCTGCAGATTCTGAACATCGGCATTCTTTCGGCCATCATGGCCTTGGGCGTGAACATGCAATGGGGCTATGCCGGGCTTTTCTCGACCGGCGTCGTCGGGTCGGTCGCGCTTGGTGGCTTGGCGGTGGTGGTGGTTTCGGCACCGCCCGTGCCAGAGGCTTTTGCCGCCGGGGGCTGGACGGTTCTGGGCGGTCTGGTGCTGGGTGTGGCGGTGATTGTGGCGGCAACGCTGCTCTACCGCAGCATGAAGCCCGGTCGTGCGCGGGGTCTGGCGGTGGCTGCAGTGGTTGTCATGGGGTTCTTTCTGTACCGGTATGTCTTTGACAGCGGCGTCGCGGCGGTCGAGGCGTTTAACCCTGCGACCTATGGCAATATCGGCGGCTTTGGCTTGCCTTCGCTTCTGGCTTGGCCTGTGGGTGCTCTTTTCGCGGGCATTGCGGCATGGGTGATTGGCAAGATCGCCCTTGGTCTGCGGTCAGACTATCTGGCCATTGCCACGCTTGGGATTGCCGAGATTGTCGTGGTGGTGCTGAAATCCGAAGACTGGCTGGCCCGCGGGGTGAAAAACATCACTGGCCTGCCCCGCCCATGGCCGGTGCCGTTGGAGGTTGATCTGCAGGCCGATGCGGGCTTTGTCGATTTTGTCACGCGCTGGGGCTGGGAGCCGATTGGCGCTTCGACCATCTTGGTGAAGCTGCTTTACATGGCCCTTTTCGGCACGGTGCTTTTGGTACTGATCTGGGGGTCCGAGCGGGCGCTGAACAGCCCTTGGGGCCGGATGATGCGCGCGATCCGCGACAATGAAATTGCGGCCTCTGCCATGGGCAAGAACGTGACAAAGCGCCATTTGCAGGTGTTCATCATCGGGTCGGCCGTGGTGGGGCTGGCGGGGGCCATGCTGACCTCGATGGAGGGCCAACTGGTGCCCGGGGTCTATTCACCCTTGCGCTTTACCTTCCTGATCTGGGTGATGGTCATCGTCGGCGGGTCGGGCAACAACTGGGGCTCGGTGCTGGGTGGGCTGTTGTTGGGCTGGCTTTGGTTGGCGGTGGAATATCTTGGCCCGAACCTGATGGGCTATATCACCGCCGCCCTGCCGCCGGGCGATTTGAAGACCCACCTGATCGACAGCGCCCAGCATATGCGGTTGGTTACATTGGGCGTCGTGCTTTTGCTGGTGCTGCGCTTTGCGCCAAGGGGCCTGATCCCCGAAAAGTAAGCCACGCCACATGCCAAAAGGGCCGGGATTTTCCCGGCCCTTTTTCTATGATGCATAGGGCCTTAGCCGAAAATGAAATCTCCGGCATCCAGCGCAAGCCCAGCCGTGCCGACAAGGACGATCTTCGATGTTCCAAGCGAAATGACTTGGTTGGCCCCCTGCTCTGTGATGGTCAAAGCCCCGAAGCCGGCAGCACCGGTCAGGTGAATCCGATCCCCTTCGTCAGAGCTGAAATCCGTGATGCGATCGGTGCCGAAAGCGCGTCCGATGAACTTGAACGTATCCGCCCCATCCCCGCCGGTGACCGTATCGTTCCCGCCCGAAAGACTGAAGAAGTCATTTCCCCCACTCCCGTCAAAACGTTGCGCCCCGACGGTGTCGACAAAACGGTCGGCCTCATAGGTGCCCACCACCGATTCAATCGACGTCACGCGGGCACGCCCCCCGAAGCCGTCACGCACAATGCCAAGGGCAAGGTTGGCGGAAATGCCATGGCC
>JAIOXV010000105.1 GCA_021741465.1 Paracoccaceae bacterium | reverse complement strand
TAAGGGCGCGGGATTTTTTCCGCCACAAGGCTAAAGCGTCAACGCCAGCTTGCGCCCTTCGTGGAAGGCATAGGCCGCCAGTCGGGGGGCGGCGCAATCCCCGATGCGGTGGGTGGCCTTTGCGGCAAAGCTTTCGGGCCAGGGATCAAAGCTGCGGTTGGTTGTGGCCATGACCAGCCCGCTTGCAGCAAGGGTTTCTTCCTCGCCGGTCAACAGGTTTTTCACCGTCACCCCGTTGCCGTGCCAGCGGGACAGGCAATGCTCTGTCAGGAATTTCACTCCCAGCTTTGCCAGCCGCCGCCGGGCCGCACCATCGGCCGCGGTGCGGGAAATCTCTTTTCCAACAAAGGGTTCCGGCGTGACGATCGTGACCTGATGGCCCCGCTCGGCCAGGGTCCAGGCGGTGCCCACCCCGCGCCAGTTTGAACCTTCGTCGTAAAGCACAACCGCATCCCCCAGGCGCGCTTCGCGACGCATCGCGGCTTCGGGCGACCAGACGGCGCCAAGCTCGATCCCTGGCAGGGCCGAAAGATGCGGCTGCCAGCGCTGAAAACCGGTTTCGTCGGGCAAGGACCCGGTGGCCAGAACCACAACCTCGGCCGGATGGGCCGCAATTTCCTCTGCATCCAGAAAGGTGTTCAGCCGCAAGGTCACGCCAAGCTTTGTGAACTGCCGTTCATACCACGCCATAAGATCCAGTATCTGCGCCCGGCGTGGCTGCATTCCGGCCAGATGGAATTGCCCGCCGATCACCGGCAGAGCCTCGACGATGTCGACATGGTGCCCACGCTCGGCCGCCACGCGTGCCGCCTCGAGGCCGGCCGGGCCTGCGCCGACCACAAGCACAGATTTCGCCACATCGGCCGGCACGAACCGATCGCCGCCCCATTCCCATTCGCGGCCAACCGACGGGTTGACGAGACAGGAAATCCAGTAATCCCGGCTGCGACGGCCCCAGCACATCTGATTGCAAGAGATGCAGCCGCGAATGTCTTCGGCGCGCCCTTCGGTGACTTTGCGCGCCAGATGCGGGTCAGCAATTTGCCCGCGCACGATGGAAACCAGATCCGCCTCGCCCGCCGAAAGGATGGTTTCGGCATTGTCCGGCGTGCGCACCCCAGCCTCAGAGGTGATAACGGCGTGTTTGACCACCGCCTTCAGCCGAGCGGTCATCGGCGTGGTCAGCTTTTCGCCTTCGGTGAAGGCGGGAATGATGCCTTCGAACTCCAGATAGCTGCCATAGCCGCAGGTGACATAGTCAACATCGCCCGTCGCATCGTGCAGCGCGATGATGTCGCACATCTCGTCCGCCGAAAGCGAAACCGAATAGGCCGGGGAATAGCTGATGGCCAAGCCGATGATGAAATCCGGGCCGCATTCGTGGCGAATGCGCGCAATCAGCGCGCGCGAAAAGCGGGTGCGGTTGTGCAAGGACCCGCCCCATTCATCATCACGCGTGTTGGACCACGGCGTCCAGAACTGGTCGATCAAGGAATGATAGGCCGCCCAGACCTCTACCCCCTGAAACCCGCAGGCCTTGGCCCGGCGTGCGGCGGCGGCATGGGCATCAAGCACCTCTTCGATCTCGGCAACCGTCATTTTGTGGCTGCCATCGCTGTCATGATAGGACGGACCGCCCGAAGGGGACCAATGGGGCTGGAACGACAGATCCGAATCGCCATGGGCGCCAACGTGATAAATCTGCTGGACAATCACCGCACCGGCCGCCTTGACCTGATCCGTGATGGTGCGAAAATGCGGGATGACGGCATCGGATTCATGGGCCAGGTTGCCGCGCGTGAGAACACCGGTGCGATGGGCAGGAACCGGTTCGGTGACAATCATGCCAGCACCACCCAGCGCACGCTCCAGCCAATAGGCCCCTTGCCGCGCCAGTGGCAGCCCGCCTTCGGACATGTTGTTGGTATGGGCGCCAAAGACGATCCGGTTGCGCAAAACATGGCCGCGCAGCGACAGGGGCGACAAAAGACGGGGATGCTGTGTCATGGTCTTTTCCTTGGCTGACACGGAAAAGGAATCCCAAATCGACACATGTGTCAAGTTTTCTTGTGGCAAAAGAAAACCCCGGCCTAGGCCGGGGTTTTGCATCAGTCTTGGCTGGGGTCCCAGGCCGAAACGGCCTTGACCTCTAGAAACTCCTCCAGCCCCCAGACGCCGCCTTCGCGGGCACGCCCCGAGGATTTGACCCCACCAAAGGGCGACCCTGCCGCGCGGCTTTTGCCATTCATCTGCACCATGCCTGCTTTCAACGCGCGCGCCATGCGGTTGCGCCGCGCGCCGTCTTGGCTTTGCACGTAATGGGTCAGACCATAGGGCGAGTCATTGGCGATGCGCACGGCATCTGCCTCATCCTCGAAGGGAATCATGCACAAGACAGGGCCAAAGATTTCTTCCCGCTCAATCGTCATGCCCGGCACCACATCGGCAAAGACCGTGGGCTTTACATAGAAGCCACGGTTGAAGCCATCGGGCAGGCCAGGACCACCGGCGACCAGACGCGCGCCTTCGTCAATGCCCTTCTGGATATAGCCCTGGATCTGCTCCCACTGGCGTTTGTTGACCACCGGGCCGATATGCGCGCCCTCTTCCATCGCGCTGCCAACCTTGATTTCATCAGCAACTTTTGCAGCGATTTCAACGGCTTTGTCATAGACCCCACGCTGCACCAGCATCCGGCTGGGGGCGTTGCAGGACTGGCCGGTGTTGTCCATCATATGGCGCACACCGCGTTCAACCGCCCTGTCATCCGCATCAGCGAAGACCACGTTTGCGCCCTTGCCCCCCAATTCGAGCGTGACACGCTTCAGCGTCTCGGCGGCGGCTTTGGAGATGGCGCGCCCTGCACGGGTGGAACCGGTGAACGAAATCATCTCGACATCCGGGTGGCTGGAAAGGCGACTGCCCACGCCCATGCCATCGCCATTGACCAGGTTGAAAACACCTGGCGGTAGGCCGGCATCGTGGCAGAACTCGGCAAAGATCATCGCGTTCAGCGGCGATTCCTCGGAGGGTTTCAGCACACAGGTACAGCCCGCAAGAATGGCCGGAATGGCTTTCAGCGCGATCTGGTTCATCGGCCAGTTCCATGGGGTGATCAGCCCAACGACGCCGATCGGTTCCAGAATGATCCGATCATTCGGGGCATGGGCGCCAAGCGGGCGGTCCCATTCCAATGTGTCGAATGCGGTCAGGAAATTGCCCGCGTGCCAAGGCAGGCACGGCGCCTGCAAATCACGCGCATGTTGCAGCGGAGAGCCCATTTCAAGGCTGATCGCGTGGGCGAGTTCCTCTTTGCGGGCTTCATATTGCTCCAAGATTCGCACCACCGCCGCGCGGCGCTGGGCCGGAGGTGTCGCTGCCCAAGAGGGGAAGGCAGCCTTTGCGGCCGCCACGGCCGCATCGCAATCAGCGCTGGAACCCAGCGAAATCACGGCGACCGGTTCTTCATTCGAGGGGTTTATCACCTCACAATCACGCCCGGAAATGGGTTTTACCCACGCGCCGTTGATGTAAAAATCGCGTTTGACAAGCATGGAAGCCTCCTCGTTTCGGGGCGAAACCTGACAGCACTGAACGGTTTCGGCAAGTGCCGAACGCGACTGTTTTGGTGTCACGCGTGACACCCGCCGAAAGGATGCGCGCGCCGCTGGTTTGCGTCTTTTCGCCCCAAGGGGGGTGCAACTGCCGCACAAAGAGCCTATGTGACTTGCAGCAATAAACGGAGTTTTCCATGTCTGTCCGCATCAACGACATCGCCCCCGATTTTACCGCCGAAAGCACCGCGGGAACCATCAAGTTCCACGAATGGATCGGCGACGGCTATGCCATCATCTTCAGCCACCCGCGCGACTTTACCCCGGTCTGCACGACCGAGTTCGGCGCAGTGGCCCAGCTCGCCGCCGAATGGAAAAAGCGCAACACCAAGGTGATTGGCGTTTCAGTTGATTCGGTGGCAGAGCATCAGAAGTGGAAGGCAGACATCGCCGCATTCGCCGGCGCTCCGGCTGATTTTCCCATCATTGATGACACCTCGCTGACGGTCTCGAAGGCCTTCGACATGCTTCCGGCAGATTTCTACCTGCCCGGCGCAGATCGCACGCCTGCCACCACCGCCACGGTGCGGACGGTCTATATCGTGGGGCCGGACAAGAAGGTGCGGCTGACCATGTCCTATCCGATGTCGGTGGGCCGCAACTTTGCCGAAATCCTTCGGGCGCTGGATGCGGTTCAGGCCACCGATGGCGTGCCTTTCGCGACCCCCGCCAACTGGGTTCCGGGGCAGGATGTGATTGTTGCGATGTCGGTCAGTACCGAGGATGCCAAGGCCAAGTTTGGCGAACTGGACATCCGCTTGCCCTATCTGCGCTTTGCCAAGCGCCCGGTCTAACCAGGGCCGAGACAGCAAAACGGGGCCTCGCGGCCCCGTTTTTCATTCGGCGGCAATGGGTTGGGCAGAAATCGCCGCAGGTTTGCCCGGACGCTGATAACGGGCATAGCCAAGATCGGTGCTGTCAATCTCGGCCACGCGTCCAGCGACCATATCTGCAATAACCCGGCCTGAACCTGCGGCCATCGTCCAGCCCAAGGTGCCGTGGCCGGTGTTCAGATAGAGGTTTGGCACGGTCGAACGGCCAACCAAGGGCGTGCCATCAGGTGTCATCGGGCGCAGGCCCGACCAGAAGCTTGCCTGAGACTGGTCACCTGCCCCACCGAAAAGATCTTCGACCGAATGGGTCAGCGTTGCTTGGCGCTGCGGATGCAAGCGGGCATCAAAGCCGGCGATTTCCGCCATGCCGCCGACACGAATGCGGTCCCCAAGCCGGGTGATGGCGATCTTGTAGGTTTCGTCCATCACGGTTGAAACCGGAGCGCGGGCCGCATCGACGATGGGCACGGTGATGGAATAGCCCTTCACCGGATAGACCGGCAGGCGCATGCCGAAGGGACGCGCCAGCGCGGGGGAATAGCTGCCCATAGCAAGCACAAAGGCATCTGCAGTGATGCGCCCAGCGCTGGTTTGCACGCTGGTGATGCGGCCCAGATCGGCGTTCATCGCCTTGATCTCGGTGTTCCAGCGAAAGACCACGCCCAGATCGGCTGCCATTTTGGCCAGCCGGTTGGTGAACTTAAAGCAATCGCCCGTTTCATCCCCCGGCAGGCGCAAACCGCCCGCGATCTTGTCGATATTCGGGGCCAGACCCGGTTCGGCGCGCACGCAGGCTTCGGCATCAAGCACCTCAAACGGGACGCCATCAGCCTTCAGAACCTTGATGTCCTTTTCCGCCGCTTCGACCTGCTTTTCGGTGCGGAACAGCTGCAAGGTGCCTTGCGTCCGTTCGTCATAGGTAATGCCGGTATCTTTGCGCAGATCCATCAGGCAATCGCGGGAATATTCCGCCAACCGGACCATGCGGGATTTGTTCACGCCATAGGCGGGCGTGGTGCAGTTCATCAGCATGCGCGCCACCCATTCGATCTTGGCCAGATCCGGGCGCGGCTGAATGATAAGCGGGGCATGTTTCATGAAAAGCCACTTTGCCGCTTTCATCGGGATGCCGGGTGCGGCCCATGGGCTGGCATAGCCGGGGCTGATTTCGCCCGCATTTGCAAAAGAGGTTTCCAGCGCCGGCCCTTGCTGGCGGTCGATCACCGTTACCTCATGGCCGTCTTTGGCAAGATAATAGGCCGTTGTGACACCGATAACACCTGCACCAAGGACGATGACACGCATGGAAAACTCCTGTTCGCGGGATGCGGGCAGAATAGCGAATTCGTGCGGAAGGTTTTGGAGAAGTTGCGGCCGTTTTGGCGCAAGAATTGAAGATCATTCGAAAAATATCGACCCTAAACGAATAAATCCTCACATCACCAATTCATGTGCGAATAAAAAAAGCCCCGAGGTTTCCCCCGGGGCTTTGGTGATACATCGGCGAAAGGCGATCAGCCTTCAGCGCCTTCTTCTTTCTTTTCGACGATCTCGGCGCCGGTTTCCTGATCGACCATCTTCATGCCAAGGCGCACCTTACCGCGGTCATCAAAGCCCAGAAGCTTGACCTTCACTTCCTGACCTTCCTTCAGCAGCTCGTTCGGGTGGTTCAGGCGCTTGTTGGCGATCTGGCTCACATGCACCAGACCATCGCGCTTGCCGAAGAAGTTCACGAAGGCACCGAAATCGACCAGTTTCACCACTTTGCCGGTGTAGACTTGGCCTTCTTCCGGCTCTGCCACGATCGACCAGATCATGTCATAGGCCTTCTTGATGTTTTCAGCGCTGGACGAGGCGATCTTGATGATGCCGTCGTCGTTGATATCAACCTTGGCGCCCGACAGTTCGACGATCTCACGGATCACCTTGCCGCCCGACCCGATAACTTCACGGATCTTGTCGGTCGGGATCTGCAGGGTTTCGATCTTCGGCGCATATTCCGAGAAGCCTTGCGGCGCGGAAAGCGACTTGTTCATTTCCTCAAGGATATGCAGACGGCCGTCCTTGGCCTGCGCCAAAGCCTGCTTCATGATTTCCGGGGTGATGCCGGCAATCTTGATGTCCATCTGCAACGAGGTGATGCCAGACGCGGTGCCGGCAACCTTGAAGTCCATGTCGCCAAGGTGGTCTTCATCGCCAAGGATATCGGTCAGAACGGCCCATTTGCCGTCATCTTCCAGGATAAGGCCCATGGCAACGCCCGCGACCGGGGATTTCAGCGGAACGCCCGCATCCATCATCGACAGCGAACCACCGCAGACCGACGCCATCGAGGACGACCCGTTCGATTCGGTGATCTCGGAGACAACGCGGATCGTGTAGGGGAAGTCGGTCGGTGCAGGAAGCACGGCCTGAAGCGCACGCCATGCCAGTTTGCCATGACCGATTTCGCGGCGGCCGGGCGAGCCCACACGACCAACTTCGCCAACCGAATAGGGCGGGAAGTTGTAGTGCAGAAGGAAGTTCGACCGGGTGTTGCCGTTCAGCGCGTCGATGATCTGCTCATCCTCGCCGGTGCCAAGGGTGGTGACAACCAGACCTTGGGTTTCGCCGCGGGTGAACAGGGCCGAACCATGGGTGCGCGGCAGGATGCCGGTTTCGCACACGATCGGGCGAACGGTCTTGGTATCACGGCCGTCGATGCGGATGCCGTTCGACACCACGTCGCCGCGCAGGATCGACGATTCCAGCTTCTTGATCGCGGAGCCAAGGTTGAGATCGGCCAGATCTTCTTCCGAAAGCGCGGCCTTGATGGCCGAAACCGCTGCCGAAATGGCGTTGGTACGCTCTTGCTTGTCTTTGATCGCGAAAGCGGCGCGCATCTGCTTTTCGCCCGCTGCTTTCACCTTGCCATAAATGGCCGAGATGTCGGGCGGCGAGAAATCGAAGGGTTCTTTGGCGGAATGCTCGGCAAAGTCGACGATCATGTCGATGACCGGCTGCATCGCATCATGGCCAAAGACCACCGCGCCCAGCATTTCTTCTTCGGTCAGCTCATAAGCTTCGGATTCCACCATCATCACGGCGTCTTTGGTGCCCGCAACCACCAGATCAAGCCGCTGATCGGGCTTGAGGCGCAGCTGGGTCATGTCATCCATGGCCGGGTTCAGGACATATTTGCCATCAACAAAGCCAACGCGCGCGGCAGCGATCGGGCCCATGAACGGCACGCCGGAAATGGTCAGCGCAGCGGAAGCCGCGATCATGGCAACGATGTCGGGGTCGTTGTGCAGGTCGCAGGACAGAACGGTGGCCATGACCAGAACTTCATGCTTGAAGCCCTCGACGAACAGCGGGCGGCAAGGGCGGTCGATCAGGCGGGAAACCAGCGTTTCCTTTTCGGACGGACGCGCCTCGCGCTTGAAGAAGCCGCCGGGGATCTTGCCCGCAGCGTAGTATTTTTCTTGGTAATGCACGGTCAGCGGGAAGAAATCTTGACCCGGCTTCGGTGCTTTGGCGAAGGTCACGTTGGCCATGACCGAGGTATCGCCCAGGGTTGCAATGACCGAACCATCGGCCTGACGGGCAACCTTCCCGGTTTCCAGGGTCAGCGTTTCATCGCCCCACTGGATGGATTTTTTAGTTACGTTGAACATCTATCGTTCCCTATATGGAAGCACACATGGCCCCTGCCATGTCTTCCTTTTGCATGGCGGCCCCATTGCCGCCGCCCCCTATCCTTTGCATGCGGCCGGGGGCGGGCCTCACGTCACAGATTGCGGGCGCATACAGGAAAACGGGGGGTTTGGGAAGGGGTCAGGCCGGATCAGCGCCCATCGCCTTATCTGCGGCTTTGCACAGGTGGGTGCAGGCAGACGTTGCAAAAGGCGGGCAAAAACGTTGGTGCGGCAAGGCGCGGTTCGGTTTTGCGCCGATGGGTCGCTTTTGGAACGGCCTGTTGCGTCTTCTTGCGGTTTGAAGGAAACTGGTTCGGCAGAACAACAGACCGATGACAGACCAAGGCTGCCCCGCACCACCGGGGACCGTCCAGGGAGGCAGAATGCGATACCATACCCCGAAAAGCTTTGATGAAGCGACAGCAATCGCCGCGCGCGCCAGTGGGGTGACGCGCTTCTTGGCAGGCGGAACCGACGTTCTTGTGCAGCTTCGCGCAGGCATGGTGACGCCCGACGACCTGATCGACCTTAAGCATATACCAGAGGTGAAGGGCATCACCCGCACCGCGGCTGGTGGCTGGCGCATCGGAATTGCGGTTTCGGGTGCAGAACTTGGCCGCCACGAGGCCCTGTGTGCAGATTGGCCCGGCGTGGTTGAGGGCATGAACCTTGTCGGTTCCACCCAGGTTCAGGGCCGCGCCACTTTGGTTGGCAATCTGTGCAACGGCTCGCCGGCGGCAGATTCGGTTCCAGGGCTGATTGCAGCCGGGGCTTTGGTCACGATCACCAGCGCTGCGGGCAGCCGCGATGTGCCGGCAGAAGAGATTGCCACCGGCCCGGGGCGCACCATCCTGAAGCCGGGCGAGGTGATTTCCGCAATCACCCTGCCGCCGCGCGGGGCACATGGCGGTGACGCCTATCTGCGTTTTATTCCGCGCACCGAAATGGACATTGCCGTGGTCGGTGCCGCCGTCAGCCTGACGCTGGAGGGCGACAAGATTGCATCCGCGCGGGTTGCGCTTGGCGCTGTTGCGCCCAAGGTCTTGCTGGTGGCCGATGCCGCCAAGGCGATTGTCGGCACGACGTTGGATGACACCGCACTAGAGGCCTTGGTTGCTGCGGCCCGTGCTGCCGCAAACCCGATCAGTGACAAACGCGGCACGGTGGAATTCCGCAAGGAGGTGGTGGGCGTCTTGGCACGCCGCGCGGCCTTGATTGCCTATGCCCGTGCCAAGGGAGAGACCAAATGAGCAAGATCCACGTTTCCGCCACCGTAAACGGTGACCCGGTGGAATTTCTGACCGATCCGCGCGAAAGCCTGCTGGATTGCCTGCGCGACCATCTTGGCATGACCGGATCGAAAGAAGGCTGCGGCACTGGCGATTGCGGGGCCTGTTCGGTTCTGGTCGATGGAGTTCTGGTTTGCTCTTGTCTGGTGCTGGGCGCCGAGGCACAGGGCAAAAAGATTGAAACCGTGGAAGGCATGTCGCAGGGGGAAGAGTTGCATCCCTTGCAGCGCAAGTTCATTGAACATGCCGCCTTGCAATGCGGGTTCTGCACGCCGGGCATTCTGGTCGCCGCCAAGGCGCTGCTGGCGCAAAATGCCGACCCGACCGAAACCGAAGTGCGCTACTGGCTGGCGGGCAATCTTTGCCGCTGCACCGGCTATGACAAGATCATCCGCGCCGTAATGGACGCCGCGGCCGAAATGCGGGGGGCTGCGTGATGGCAAAAGACGAGATGAAAACCGGATACCGTCTGATCGGTTCGCGCCCTGACCGCCCTGATGGGCTGGACAAGGTGACCGGCCGCGCCCGTTATGGCGCCGATGTCACCGCGCCGGGCATGCTGCATGCCGCCGTGGTCCGCTCGCCCCATGCACATGCGCGGATCGTGAAGATCGACGCTTCCAAAGCCTTGGCGCTGGACGGGGTCAAAGCGGTCATCACCCGCGCCGATTTCCCGACCGGGCTGGAGGGCGAAGATTGGAACCTTCAAGAAAACAC
>JAIOXV010000104.1 GCA_021741465.1 Paracoccaceae bacterium | reverse complement strand
CAACCGCGCAATCTGGCCAAATCGGTGACTGTGGAATGACCGTGACCGCAGATCAGGCGCAGGCCCAGCTTGGGGCCAAGGCAAACCCCGAAAAGGCCGCCGAGATGGCGGGGTATCACAAATCCACCCGCCGTTTTTTGGGCATTACCGTGCCGCAGATCGACGATCTGACCGATGCCTGGCGGGCGGATTGTACGCTGGAGGAACGCCTGGCGCTGGCTGATGCGCTTTGGGCGGCCGACATCCACGAAACCCGGGTTGCGGCGGCCAAACTGCTGGCCCAGGCCCGCATTCGCCCCCATGATGAAGGCGCATGGGCCTTGATCCAGCGCTGGCTGCCCGATCTTGACGGCTGGGCCATTGCCGACCATGCGATGATCGCCGGACAAAAGCGGCTGGTCTGGCTGCCAGAGCGGATTGAAACCATCGAAAGCTGGACGCAAAGCCCCGACATGTGGACCCGCCGCGCGGCCATGGTCATCACCCTGCCCTTCGCCAAGCAAAACCACCCCAAACCCGCAGAAAACGCCATACGCGAACGGGTTTTGGGCTGGGCTGCCAATTATGCCACCGATTCCGATTGGTTCATTCAAAAATCGGTGGGCTGGTGGCTGCGCGATCTGTCCAAACATGATGCCGGCCGCGTTCGGCTCTGGCTGGAAGAGCATGGCGCAAAGCTGAAGCCTTTTGCCCGCAAAGAGGCGGCAAAGTACCTTTAACCGTTCATTCTGTCAGGCGATCATTCTGCAGCCAGCGCCTTTTCCAACTCTGGCCGGAAGCGGTTCAGATAATCATCCCCCACCAAGGGGCCAATGAACCGGTACAGCACCTCGCCCTTGCCGTTCAGAATAAAGGTTTCCGGCGGCGCGGTGACGCCCCATTCCAACCGGGTCTTGCCCTTTGGATCGAAGGCGATTTTCACGAAAGGGTTGCCATCGGCATCCAGAAAGGCCAGCGCATCGGCCTCGCGGTCCATCATGTTGACGCCGATCACCTGAATACCCTCAGCCGCCAGCGCCTTCAGTGTCGGGTGCTCGGCCCGGCAAGGGGGGCACCATGAGGCCCAGAAGTTCACCACCGTCACCTGCCCACCGGCAAGATCGGCCTGCATCGGGGCCGGAATGCCGGTCAACGCCGCCTGTTCAATGGCGGGCGCAGGCTTGCCCAGAAAGACCGACGGCATGTCATGGGGATCGGCGCGGTTCATCCCCCACCAGAACATCACAGCCAGCCCGATAAAGACCAAGGGCGGCAGCGCCAGCACAAGTTTACGCATCCGTCTTCTCCTGCCGTGCTTCGGTTGCTTCAAGCATGCGTTTGACCTTGCGGCTTTGCCACAGCGACAGCGCCACAAAGCCCAAGATCAGCGCCAGCGACGCGGCGTAAGACCACAGCACAGCGCCGGCGTATTTTCCAAGTTCCGGGATCATGCCAGCCTCTCGCGTGCAATCAGTGCCTGAACCCGCCGCGAGCGGATTTCGGTGCGGGTGCGGATCAGGACAAGGGTGACGAACAACAGCACAAATCCCGCGATGCAGACCAAAAGCGGCAGCCAATAGACATCCGAGACATTCTCCTTGGCATCCAAAGACAGCGACGCCCCCTGATGCAGCCCTTGATTCCAAAAGAGAACCGCATAGCGTGACAGGAAAGCGAAAACAGAGCCCACAATCGCCAAAACGCTTGTCAGATCGGCCGCGGTATCGGGGTTCTCCACCGCCTCCCACAGCGCGATATAGCCAAGATAGAACA
The DNA here is from genome assembly GCA_021741465.1 of Paracoccaceae bacterium. Classification (GTDB taxonomy): domain Bacteria; phylum Pseudomonadota; class Alphaproteobacteria; order Rhodobacterales; family Rhodobacteraceae; genus Tabrizicola_A. Next base: position 8,462 of record JAIOXV010000104.1, on the reverse strand, counting down.
GCGCAAGGATCAAGAACGAGGTCAGCCGCGGATCCCAGGCCCACCAGGTGCCCCACATCGGCTGGCCCCAGATTGCCCCTGTGACAAGTCCAATCACCGTGAACATCAGCCCGATCGGTGCCGCCGCCTTGGCCGCAAGCGCCGAGACATGGTGGCGGCGGACAAGCCATATCAACGAGGTAACCAGCATCATCGTCCAGGCCGAAATCGCCATCATCGCCGCCGGCACATGCAGATAGATGATCTTGACCGTCGAGCCGAACTTGTCAGCATCGGGCGTCAGAAAAAAGCCCCAGACCAGCCCGACAACCAATGTCAGCACCGACAAGCCCGTGACCCAAGGCAGCAAAAAGCCCGAGGTCTGCATGAATTTCTTGGGGTTTGCATATTCCCAGATCGACATCGTCACCCCTTGGCTGGCTGAATGGCCCTGTCTAACACGCCCGACACTTAACGCAAATTGACGCGGATTGCCGCAGCCGCGGCAAAGGGTAACAGCGCCAGCGATCCGGCGGTGATGGCCGCCAGAAACGCCAGTGGCGTGGCCACCGCAAGCCCCGCCGCGCCACGTTTGACCACCTCGGCACCAAAAATCAGCGTTGGCATGTACAACGGCAGGACAAGCAGGCTCATCAACAGGCCGCCGCGTTTCAGCCCCACCGTCAGCGCAGCCCCAAAGGCCCCGATCACCGACAGTGCCGGCGTGCCAAGCGCAAGGCTGACCACAAGCCACAGATAGCCCGGCAGCGGCAGGTTCAAAAGCACGCCCAAGACCGGGGCGGCCGAAACCAATGGCAACCCCGTCACCAGCCAATGTGCCATGGCCTTTACTGCAACAGCGCCCTCCATCGGCAGGGGCGATGTGGCCAGCAGGTCCATCGAGCCATCTTCGAAATCCAGCGCAAAGATGCGGTCAAGCGACAAAAGACAGGACAAAAGTGCCCCAACCCACAAAATACCCGGCGCAATTTTCGCAAGCGTTGCGGGTTCAGGGCCAACGCCCAAAGGCACAATCACCGCCACCAGCAGGAAAAACGCCAGCCCAAGGCCAAAGCCGCCCCCTGCCCGCACCGCAAGCCGCATATCCCGGATCATCAGGGCGATCATGTGAACGCCTCGTCAAAGGCACTGCGGATGCCGCCTTGCGCGGCCGGGCGGGCCTTGAAAGGGGACAGATCCAACACCGCGGCATCAAGCCCAAGGTCGATATGGGTGGCGATCAGGGCCGCACCGCCCGCGGCAAGATGGTCGCGTACCACATCGCCAAAAAGCTGGACCGAAGCCGCATCAAGCGAAACCGTCGGCTCGTCCATCACCCAGACCGGACGGCCGGTGACCAAAAGCCGGGCAAGGCCAAGCCTGCGCTTTTGCCCGGCCGAAAGATTGGCAGCGCGGCGATCGGCAAGCTCGCGCAGCGCCATGCGGTCAATCGCGGCCTCTGCCCCCGAGGTGCCAAAGACCTGCGCCCAAAAGGCAAGGTTTTCCGCCACCGTCAGCGTGGCCTTCACCCCATCGGCATGGGCGGCATAGGCCACGGTATCGGGGGGGGCGGTGATGTTGCCCTGCAAAGGCGGTTGAAGACCGGCAACTGTGCGTAAAAGCGTGGTTTTTCCAATGCCGTTCGGCCCGCGTAAAACCAGCGCTTGCCCGGCGGTAAGGGCAAATTGCACCCCTTCAAGCACGGCAATCCCGGCCCGGGCAACGGCCAGGTCCTGGGCCGACAGCAGGCTCATGGCCCGACCGGCAGCAGGGCTGCCGCGATGCGCCGCCCCTCGCCCAACAGCACGTTATAGGTGCGACAGGCGGCGGGCGATGACATCGGCTCTACCCCCATGCCCACGCCTTCCAGCGCCTCGCGAAAGGCGCGCGGCACGGGGGCAATTGCCGCCCCCATCCCCAAAAGCAGAACGTCAATGCGCCCGGCCAGCGCCAGGGGCCCGGCGGTATCGTCAAGCCCGCCCCAACCGCCCGCATCCCACGGCGTAACCAGCCCAGCCCCCTGCAGCACAAAGCTGCCAACCCGGAAAAAACCCGGACCATAGCTTTCGATTGCCAAAGCCGAACCGTAGCTGACTTCGATCAATCGCATGGCGTCAGGCATCAACATTGGCAAATTCGTGATCCACCGGTTTGCCGGTTTTCGGCTTGTCCGACCGGTCCAGCCCCAGCATCAGCACGATGTTCTTGGCGACATAGAGCGACGAGTAGGTGCCGATGATGACGCCAAACAGCATGGCAAAAACAAAGCCACGGATCACATCGCCCCCCAGAATCACCAGACAGGTCAGCGAAATCAGCGTGGTCGATGCCGTCATGATGGTCCGGCTCAGGGTTTCGTTTGCCGTCAGGTTCATCATGTCACGCAGCGGCATCGCCTTGTATTTGGACAGGTTTTCCCGAAGCCGGTCAAAGATGACCACCGTGTCGTTGACCGAGTAGCCCAAAATGGTCAGCAAGGCCGCCACGATGGTCAGGTCAAACTTCAACTGAAAGATCGAAAACACCCCAACCGTGACGATGACGTCATGGATCAGTGCGGCCACCGTGCCCACGGCAAACTGCCATTCAAACCGCAGCCAGACATAGATCCAGATCCCCAAAGACGCCGCGGCGATGGCCAGGAAGGCCGAGCGTATCAGCTCGGACGAGACTTTCGGGCCGACCGATTCCACCGACGGGAAGGTCACGGCAGAATCCACCGATTTCAGCGCGGTCTCGATGGCGCTGATCGCTTCGGGGGTGATCGCCTCTTCGCCTTCTTGCGCTTCGATGCGGATCATCGCAACGTGCTGATTTTCGGCAAATGTCGGGTCGAAAACCTCTGTGATGGCAATATCGCCCAGCTCAAGCCCCGACAGCGCCTGCCGGTACACCCCGACATCCACCGCCTGCGTGCTTTCGGTGCGAATCGTCGTGCCGCCCTTGAAGTCGACGCCAAAATTCAGCCCCAGCACCAGAACCGCCAAAAGCGAGACGATCACCGCCGCAACCGAGGCCCCGAAGGTGATCCATTGCAATTTGAAGAAGTCGATATTGGTCTTTTCGGGAACCAGCCGCAAACGCCATGCCATGATATCGCTCTCCCTTAGACCACAAGTTCGCGCGGCTGGCGCCAGTTGATATAGGTCGTCACGATCAGCCGGGTTACATAAACGGCGGTGAACATCGAGGTGAAAATCCCGATGCCGGTGGTCACGGCAAAGCCGCGCACCGGGCCAGAGCCGATCATGAACATGATGATCGCGGTGATCATGCCGGTCACGTTACTGTCCAGAATGGCCGAAAAAGCCCGTTCAAAGCCCAGCTCAATCGACCGCACTGCCCCTTTGCCATCACGCAATTCTTCGCGAATACGCTCGAAAATCAGCACGTTGCTGTCAACAGCGACCCCCATCGTCAGCACGATACCGGCAATGCCCGGCAGGGTTAGCGTGGCCCCGATGGTCGACAACGCCGCCACCAAAAGCGTGATATTGACCGCCAGCGCCAGATTGGCGAACACACCAAAAATTCCGTAGGACAAGATCATATAGGCCGCGACCAGAACCAGACCGACCACGCCGGCCAGTTTGCCGGCATCAATACTGTCCTGGCCCAGTTCGGGGCCGACGGTGCGTTCTTCAAGGAAGGTCATCTTGGCCGGAAGCGCGCCTGCGCGCAGCAAAACGGCAAGGTTGGTGGATTCTTCAACCGTGAAGCTGCCGGTGATGATGCCCGAGCCGCCCGCGATATGGCTTTGGATCGTAGGGGCCGAGATCACCTGATCGTCCAGCACAATGGCGAAAGGCTCGCCGATATGGGCGGCGGTGTAATCGCCGAACTTGCGCGCGCCGGTGGGGTTGAAGCGGAAAGACACCGCCGGCCGGCCGTTTTGGTCAAACGAGGGTTGGGCGTCGGTCAAATCATCACCGCCCACGACCGCCTCGTCCACCACGATGTAATAGACGCCCTTTTCATAGGCATCGGCCACCAGACGGTTGCGCGGGCCGGGTTCGGCTGCGGCATCGCCGGTGCGGCCAAGAACCTCTTGAAAGGTCAGCTTGGCCGTGGTGCCGATAATCGCCTTCAACTCTTGTGCAGAGCCGATGCCGGGCACCTGAATCAAGATGCGGTCATCGCCCTGACGCTGGATCGTGGGTTCGCGCGTGCCAACTTCATCCACACGGCGGCGAATGATTTCAAGGCTTTGCTGCACCGTGCGGCCATCGGTGGCACTGCGCTCTGCCTCAGACAGTTGCACGACAATCTCTTGACCGTCAGCCACAACCTCAAGATCCGAGGTCCCTGCCCCGGTCAGTGTCATCACCGGGCTGGCCAGCGCGCGGATCTTTTCCAAGGCCACGGCCATGCCATCAGGATTGGTGATGGCCACCCGCAAAACCCCTGGCACCGATGGCTGTCGGCGCACCGCGCCAACCTGATCGCGCACATCGCGCAAAGCATCGCGCACTTCGGGCCACAGCGCGTCGATCCGCTGGGCATAGACATCAGCCACCTGCACGCGGGCCAAAAGATGTGCGCCCCCCCGCAAATCAAGCCCGAGTGCCATCAGCGCCGAGGGCAGCGCCTCGGGCCAAAGCGCGCGGGCGGCGGCCTGATCCTCGGTCGCGACGCCCTCGGCCTCGGCAATGGCTTTCACGGCGTCATTATGGCCTTCGACCCGCGCATAAAACGCGTTGGGCAGAGCGGCAATGATCCCCCAGACACAAATCGCAACGATCAGGAGACGCTTCCACAGCGGGGTATGCAGCATGGGTTTGGTGCCTTATGCGGCCGCAGCCGGTTCGGTCTTGTTCATGACTTGAACGATGGTGTGCTTCAAAACCTTGACCTTGACGCCATCTGCAATTTCCACGTCCAGAACGCCATCATCGCCCACGCGGTGGATCTTGCCGATAATGCCGCCCTGGGTCAGCACCTGATCGCCTTTGCGAAGGGCCTCGACCATGGTTTTCAAATCTTTCATCTTCTTTTGCTGCGGACGGATCAGCAGGAAATACATGATCGCGAAGATCAAGATCAGCGGCAGGAACGAGCCAAAGGCAGCGCCTGCACCACCTGCACCGGCGGTTTGGGCAAAAGCGGGAGTGACGAACATCCGTTAAGTCCTTGTCATTGGGGGGCATCTGACCCCGGTATTTATCAGTGGTCTTTCCCTGCGGTATTTTGCAGCGATATCGATCGGCGCGCACCCTATCGCTGTGGGCCGATCTGCGCAAGTTGCCCTCCGACATGGGGCTTTGCACGTGCATTCTACAAGGGAGTTTTGTAAGCATTTTTGCATTGCACAGTGAAAAGGTTCATCATGCCAAGGATTTGTCTGCTTTCGGCCATGAAAAACGAAGGGCCGGATGTGCTGGAATGGGCGCTATATCACCGGCTTTTGGGCTTCGATCACATTGTCGTTTACACCAATGACTGCACCGATGGGTCGGATGGGCTGTTGGATGCGCTGACCTGCCTTGGCTGGTTGACCCACCGCCGCCACAGCGCGCCGAAAGGTGTTTCGCCCCAAGATGCGGTGGCCGCGCGCGCCAAGGACGACCCGGCACTCGCAGCGGCCGATTGGCTTATGTGGCTGGATGCCGATGAATTTCTGGTCGTACATGCCGGCGCTGGCCGGGTGGCCGATCTGATCCCGGCCGCGCGCGGGGCCGAGGCGCTGTCGCTGAACTGGCGCTGCTTTGGCGATGGTGGGCAAGACCTTACCGGCGCGGGCCTTGTGACCGAAAGGTTCCTTCACGGCATGGCGCTGGAAAACCCCCAAAGCCGCAGTGTGAAGACGCTGTTTCGCCTGACCCCGCGGATTGCCGAATTTGCCATCCACCGCCCGATCCTGTCCCCCGGCGACGATATCGACTGGCGCGACGGCGGCGGCAAACCCCTGCGCGGCCATTTCCAGTTTGACCGCAACAAGGACAATCGCCCCAAACATCGCGTCGCCGAAGGGCGCCAAAGCTGGCGCATCGGCCAGATCAACCACTATCCGATCAAGGCGCTGGACCGCTATTTGCTCAAGCGCCTGCGCGGTAACGGGCTTGATCCCAATTGCGCGCCAGACCGCTTTGATCCGGAATATCTCGACATCTTCAACTTCAACGACACCCCCGACAGCACCATTCACAAAGACCTGCCTGCGCTGAAAGCGGCCATGGACGAGGCCCTTGCCACCCCCGCAATCGCCGCGGCCTTTGCCGAAACCCGCGCCCTCGATGCCGCCCACCGGGCCAGGGTGGCCGAAATGATCCCTGCCCTTTTGCCCTATCGCTATCGCCGGGGCGGCCCCCCTTCCCACCGCGCGCCGGATGGGGCATAACCCGCCCAATTTCCTGCCAGACGAGGCCCAAAATGCACGACATCCGCGCCATCCGCGAAAATCCCGCCGCTTTTGATGCCGCACTCGCGCGCCGGGGCCTTGCCGCCGTGTCGTCTGAGATCCTCGCCCTCGACAATGATCGTCGCGCCAAGATTCTGGCGTCAGAGACCGCCGCCGCCGCGCAAAACGCGGCCTCGAAAGAGGTTGGCGCTGCCAAGGCCCGCGGCGATGATGCCGAGTTTGAACGCCTGCGCGCACTGGTGGCCGATAAAAAGGCCGAAATCGCCCGCCTGACTGACGAGGCCGGGGCACAGGATGCAGCGCTCCGCGACATGCTGATGCGCATTCCGAACCTGCCCTTGGATGAAGTGCCCGACGGCGCGGATGAAAACGACAATGTCGAAATCCGCCGCTGGGGCACACCGCGCAGCTTTGACTTCGCGCCGAAGGAACATTTCGACATCGCAGGTGTGAAGCCGGGCATGAACTTTGAAGCCGCGGCCAAACTTTCCGGGTCGCGCTTTGTCGTGCTGCAAGGGGCTGTCATCCGCGTTCATCGCGCTCTGGCGCAATTCATGCTGGACACCCATGTCAGCGAACATGGCCTTGCCGAAACCTGGACCCCGGTTCTGGTCAAGGAAGAGGCGATGTATGGCACCAATCAATTGCCGAAATTTGCGGAAGACAGCTATCAAACCACCAATGGCTGGTGGCTGATCCCAACATCCGAAGTCACGCTGACCAATATGGTCGCAGGTGATATTCTTGAAGAAAATCAGCTTCCTATCCGCATGACTGCCCATACCCAATGTTTCCGCTCCGAGGCCGGATCGGCAGGCAAGGACACCACAGGCATGCTGCGCCAGCACCAGTTCGAAAAGGTGGAAATGGTCACCATCTGCGCCGCCGACCGCGCGCTGGATGAACACGAACGCATGACAAAATGCGCCGAAGCGATCCTTGAAAAGCTGGGCATCCCTTACCGCACCATTGTGCTGTGCAGCGGCGACATGGGCTTTGGCGCGCAAAAAACCCATGATCTGGAGGCCTGGCTTCCCGGTCAGAACAAATATCGCGAGATTTCCTCGGTCTCGACCTGCGGCACCTTCCAGGCCCGCCGCATGAACGCCCGCAGCCGTGCGCCCGGCGGCAAGCCCGAGTTTGTCGCCACGCTGAATGGCTCTGGCCTTGCCGTCGGCCGCTGCCTGATCGCAGTTTTGGAAAACGGGCAACAGGCCGACGGCTCGGTCGATTTGCCGGCCGCATTGTACCCCTATCTGGGGGGCAAGACCCGGATATCGGCATCCGGCGCGCTTGAATAACCTAAGCGACTGAATATCTGGTCACGACCGGGGCCATGTGACCTCGGTCAAAAGATCACGCAAGTTGAGACCAGCGTAAGGGGTAGTGCTGATGACAAGACCATCCGGATCCGACGATACGCCTTTGCAACCTCATCACACATCCGATCTGTCTGACACTGTTCTTCATGGGCCCGTGCCGCCCTTCAAGACGCAGCTTTTGAAATGGGTTGGAAGCAAACAGAAATCTGCCCATCAAATCATCGCGCATCTGCCGCGCGACTTTGGCACCTATTATGAACCCTTCCTAGGCTCTGCCGGGGTGATGGCCGTTCTGGCGCCCAAACGCGCGCTTGGGTCTGATATTTATGCGCCGCTGGTGGAAATCTGGACCACGCTTGCGACCGCCCCCGACACCTTGAAAGACTGGTACGCCGAGCGCTGGCAGGCCTTTCACACCGGCGACCGTGTCGAAGCATATGAGGCGATCAAGGCGCGTTTCAACGCCAACCCGAACGGGGCGGATTTTCTGTTTCTATGCCGGTCCTGCTATGGCGGTGTGGTGCGGTTTCGCAAGTCGAACGGCCATATGTCCACCCCCTGTGGCAGCCACCCGCCAATCCCGCCGGCCGCTTTTGCCCGCCGGGTGGATCTGTGGCACAACAGGCTTTCCGGCGCGCGTTTTGAGTGCCTGGATTACCGCGATGCCATGGCGCTGGCCGGTCAGGGGGATGTGATCTATTGCGACCCGCCCTACAGCTTTTCCCAGACCATTCTTTACGGCGCGCAAGCGTTCCGCCTTGCCGACCTGATGCAGGCCATTGCCGAGGCCAAGGCGCGCGGTG
>JAIOXV010000103.1 GCA_021741465.1 Paracoccaceae bacterium | reverse complement strand
CCTTTTCGCTGACCGGTTGGGATACGCACCGCGGGCAGGGCAAGGGGCTTGGCCGTTCCTTGGCCCGGCTGGAGCGGGCGATCCTGCGGCTGAAATCTGGTCTTGGCCCCGAGATTTGGGGCAAGACCGCTGTGCTGGCGATGACCGAATTTGGTCGCACCGTGGTCGAGAACGGCACCGGCGGCACAGACCATGGCACGGCCGGTGCCATGCTGGTGGCGGGCGGCGCGCTCCGGGGGGGCAAGGTCTATGGCGACTGGCCGGGTCTGGCCGAGGCCGATCTGCTGGATCGTCGCGATCTGATGCCGACGTCGGATGTTCGGGCTTGGGCGGCCCATGCGATGCGCGGGCTTTATGGCTTTGACACGGGCTTGTTGCAGGGCACGGTCTTTCCCGGGTTGGAAATGGGCACAGATCCGGGGCTGATCCTTTAGGGTTTTTGCATTGCCACGGGCCAGCCGGGGTTTCATAACGGGGGCAAAGGATGTGCCCAGATGACCGATGATCTTCTAGGAATGCCGGTTCCCGGCTTTGTTGCCCCAACCGCGCCCGATGGTGCGGTCATGGAGGGCCAGTATGTGCGGCTGGAGCGGATGGACCCCGACACCCATGCCGGCGACCTGCACCGCGCCTATAGCGGCCATGACCGTCTTTGGGATTACATGCCCTATGGTCCGTTTCCGTCGGCCGCAGGGTATCATCGCTGGGCGAAGGAAACAGCCTGCGGGGAAGATCCGCTGTTTTATGTGCTGCGCGACAAGGCCACGGGCCATTGTGGCGGGGTGGCAAGCTATCTGCGCATCACGCCAGCTGCGGGCAGCATCGAGGTGGGCCATATCTGTCTGGCGCCCGAAATCGCGCGTGGCCGGGTCTGGACCGAGGCGATGTTTCTGATGATGGATTGGGCCTTTCGCGCCGGATACCGCCGCTATGAATGGAAGTGCAACGCCTTGAACATGCCGTCGCGCCGTGCAGCCCAGCGGCTGGGCTTTAGCTATGAAGGCATCTTCCGGCAGGCGGCTGTGGTCAAAGGCCGCAACCGCGACACCGCCTGGTTTGCCATGATCGATTCCGAATGGCCGGCCTTGGCCGAAGCCTATGGCGCCTGGCTTTCCCCGCGGAATTTCGATGCCTCTGGGCGGCAGCGGGAACGCTTGTCGGATCTGACGCGGCTGGTGCGTGTTGCCGAAGACCCCGGCCTGCGCTAAGCCGGTCGGTGGTGGGCAGGCTGGCCTAGCCCGGTTTGACAAAAGCCGTGGTACGGTTCAGGCGAGCTGCAATCGCGCTGCGCAACGCGTCCAGACCGGGCCCATCGCGGGCCTTGTCCGCGGCCTCGGCCAAGTCCGCATCATGGGCATGGGCTGCGATTCCGCCCAGAAAGGCGCTGATATAGCGCTGGCGTTCCGGCCCCGGCTCGCCCTGCAACTGGCGTGCGGCAAAGGCCAGATCATCTTGAAAGGCCAACGGGTCCGGGCTGGGCATTGACCCGCCGCCGATAGGGGGCGGGTGGATGTCAAGTTCGGGCAGATGAGGCCGCAGCGCCCGGCACAGTTGCGCCAGATTTTCCAAGGGTTTGTCAATAAAGCCATCTGCCCCGGCCGCCAGCGCGGTGGACCGGCCCTCGGGGCTGCCCGATGTTCCCATGACGACCGTCGGCTTGCGGCCAGAGGTAACCAGTTCGCGGATAAGCACCTCGCCGCGCCCATCAGGAAGGCCCAGATCCACCAGCACGACATCCGGGCGATAGACCCGCAGATGCGCCCGTGCGGCCCCCATGTTCTCGGCTCGGCGCAATCTTGCTCCTGCGCGGCGCGCCATAAGGCGCAAGGCTTCACAGGCAAAGCGGCTGTCTTCGACCGCAAGAATGGTAACCCCCTGAAGGGGAAGTTCCCGCGCCCAGTCCTGCAGGGGCATCGCCCCCGGATAGGGCCCCGAAGACAACGCCGGCTTCGGCGGGGCGCGGTCGGGCGGGGGGCTTTGGTTTTGTGGCATGACCAACCTTGGGTTGCGGAGGGTGCTGGATGCTCCAAACCAAGCACGGCTTGCCTAACTTCCGGTAAATTTCGCCCACCCGATAACCGATTTGTTGCCTGCGACCACCCGGCCCCTTGCCCTATTGCCGCGCTGTCCCCATAACCCCGTCACATCCTGACTGCAGCGGAGCCACAGCATGATCGGACGCTTGAACCATGTCGCCATCGCCGTCCCGGATCTGACGGCCGCGGCCGACCAGTATCGCAACACCCTCGGTGCAAAAGTGAACGCGCCGCAGGATGAGCCCGATCACGGCGTCACCGTGGTTTTCATCGAACTGCCGAACACCAAGATCGAACTTCTTTACCCTTTGGGCGAAAACAGCCCGATCAAGGGCTTTTTGGAAAAGAACCCTGCAGGTGGCATTCACCACATCTGCTATGAGGTGGACGATATCCTTGCGGCACGCGACCATCTCATAGCCAGCGGCGCGCGGGTTTTGGGCACGGGGGACCCCAAGATTGGCGCCCATGGCAAGCCAGTCTTGTTCCTGCACCCCAAAGATTTCAACGGCTGCCTTGTCGAACTGGAGCAAGTATGACCATCACCGCCGCCATCGTGCTTTTCTCGGTTGTCTGGTTTTTGGTTTTCTTCTGTGTTCTGCCGGTTCAGTTCCGGTCGCAGGCGGATGCGGGGCAGGTGACACCCGGCACGCCCGCTTCTGCCCCGGCTGATGCGATGGTTGGCAAGAAGGCAAAGATCACCAGCGGCATCGCTGTTGTGGTGTTTGCCGCACTTTATGTCATCATTACATCGGGCATGATCACCATCGAAAACATGGATGTGTTTCACGTCCTGAACTAGCGCGCCTCTGGCCTTTACGGGCTTTGTGCTGACAGGCGGTGAAAGATATGGGTGAAGGTGGCCACGCCCAGAACCGGGATGACCAGGTTCACCAGCGGGATTGACAAGGGGGCGGCCATCAGCGTGCCTGCAAGCCAGATGCGCCCCATGTTTTCTGACCGCAGCCGCTTTGCTCTTTCGCGCCCCAACCGGCGCATGGCGACAAGCGTGAAGTATTCCCGCCCCAAAAGCCACCCGTTCAATGCCCAGAACACCACTGGAATGAACGGCCCGGCAAAGGCGTATAACAACAGCGCCAGCACGTTTGCCGCAATCAGCAGGCCAAGGAAGTTCAGATTGTCGACCAAGGTGTCTGCAAGCCGCAGGGGCTGGACGGGGGGCAGTGCCGGATAAAAACGGTCCTCGACAGCATCGGCGATATCTTCAAGAAAAAGGCCCGAAAAGGCCGAGGCAACCGGCACCATCAAGAACACCGACAGGCCCAGCATCAAAAGCAGCGATCCCCAGCCCAGCAGCGTGTCTATCCCGCCGACCGGACCGACAAAAGGGATCTCCACCGACCCGGGCACAAGGCTTTCGATCAACCACAGAAAGCCCGCATAGGCCCCCGCCAGCAGCCCCACCGCCAGCAAGATGCCAAGGGCCATCACCCTGCGAAAGCGGCGGTCTCCCAATTGGGAAAGCGCCCTTAGAAAGCTGGAAAAGATCACACCAAACCCCATTGCACCACACGCGCAAGATCGGGGCGGGGGCGTTCTGGCGCTTCAGGGCCGGGCGTGCCGATATGCACGATGCCCGCCACGGTTTCGCGGCCCGTGCAGCCAAAGGCGCGCGCCACGAAATCGGCGTCATGCGAGGGCCAGCCGCTGAGCCAATTCGCCCCCCAACCCGCCGCCGTGGCGGCATTCACCAACCCAAGACACAGCGCCCCCGCCGACAGGACCTGTTCGGCTAGGGGAATTTTCGCCACATCTTGCGGCGCCGAGATGACCACCACAGCCAGCCCGCCACGGTCAAACTGGCCGCGGCCCTTGTCGACCTTTTCGGCATCACCGCCCAGTTCACGCGCCCGCGTCTCGGCCAGATGGGCCAGCTTTGCCATGTCAGGGCGCGCAAGCACGATCAGCCGCCAAGGCTCCAGCTTGCCATGGTCAGGCACGCGCAGGGCCGTGGTCAGGATCGGTTCCAGTTCCGCGCGGGACGGCACCGGGCCTGCAAAAAGCTTGGCCGGTTGCGATTTGCGCGTGGCAAGGAAGGCAAGAGCGGCGGGGTTTGGGCTGGTCATCGGGATCTCCTTCTTGCCCAAGGTTTCAGGCATAGCGTGCAAAGGGTCAAGCTGGGTTGCATCTGGGCAGGCGAGGGGGCAGTTTGCGGCCATGCAAAAGGGCGCATGGGCAGAGCTGGCGGTTCCGGGGGCTGAATTTGCCCTGCGCGTAAGCCCGCGCGCCCGGCGCGAAGAGATCAGCCGCGATGAAACGGGCATCAAGGTTGCCGTCTTTGCCCCACCCGAAGACGGCAAGGCCAATGCCGCGGTTCAGGTGCTTTTGGCCCATGCGCTGGGCGTTGCCAAATCGCGGCTGGTTCTTGTCAGGGGGGGCACCTCGCGCGAAAAGGTCTTTCGGCTGGAAAGCTGACGGTGCGGGCCAAAGGGCCGCGCGCGCTTAGGTCTTTGCAGGCTTTTCCACCCGATAGCTGCCTTCCGGCAGGTCCAGTGCCGCGGCAAGATCGCGCAATTGGGCCATCGACAGGGTGACGATCTGGGGCTCATCCGTCATGTCATCGACCTGGCGGATTACCACGCAATCCTCAAAGGCTTCGATGATGACATCTTCTTGCAAAGGCATGTCTTGATCGCCCTCGTCCACAAGGGTGATGACGGTCGCATCAAATTCGTGCTCGATGGTGAACATGCCCCGATGCTAGGCCGGTCGCGTCAACATCACAAGCCCGTATGACCGTTCGCGGGCTGGTTCTGCGCAGGGGGAAATTGGTATAGACGGTCTGAAGGCAAGATGGGGCGGAACATGAGGGTGGGCACAGACGCAATTCAGCTGGTCTTCGTCGCGTTCGCGCTTTCGGCCTGTGTCCAGCCTGCACCGGTGTCGGCACCTGTTGCTGCGGTTTCCGGCGCGGCTTTGTCCCCGCAAGAGGCCGCCAAGAACTTTGTCGCCGTGGTCCGTCAGGTTGAACCCGTGGCCGAGCACTATTGCCGCGCCTTCAAGCGTGTTGCCAATTGCGATTTCCAGATTGCGATCGATGACCGTCCGGGCCAGCCGCCAAACGCCTTTCAGACCGTGGATGCCGCAGGCCGGCCCATTCTGGCCTTTACCCTGCCGCTGATCCGCGATGCCCGCAGCCGTGATGAATTGGCCTTTGTCATGGGCCATGAGGCGGCGCATCACATTGCCGGGCATCTGATGCGTCAGCGCGATACTGCGGTTGCCGGCGCAGTGCTTGCCGGGGTTCTGGCGCAGGTCAGCGGCGGCGGCGCTCAGGACATCGCGCAGGCACAGAACATGGGCGCCGCCCTTGCTGCCCGCGGCTATTCCAAAGAGCTTGAGTTGGAAGCCGACAGTCTGGGCGCGGAAATCGCCTATGTCGCGGGGTTTGATCCGCGCCTTGGTGCGGAATTCTTTGATCGCTTGCCCGATCCGGGGGACCAGTTCTTGGGAACACACCCTGCCCATGAGGCGCGCAAACATGTGGTTGCCGAAAGCGTGGCCCGGCTGGGGGGCTGAGCGCCGGGCTTATTTGGCCAGGCCCGCGCGCTGGGCTGATTTGGCCCGCAATGCGTGCCCGTGCTTTGACCTGCGTCAAGGCGGCGGTCGGCAAAGTCGTTCAGCCTGACCGCGTTAGGTTCACGGCGGACCGGCCAGCAAAGAGGCAGCAGATGATCGGATATCCAGAAGCGCCGCGCGCATGGGGCTTTACCCGCGGCATGGCGCGGGCCTTGGGCATATCTTTGCCAAAAGCGGTTCTTGACGGCTGGCTGAGCCGGGGCGAGTTGGGCGATCTGGTCGATGCTTGCCGCACCTGCGGGGCAACTTGTGAATGCACCAACTATCTTGCGAAAACGGTTGAGGCGGACGCCCTTCCCGCATTCTGCCCCAATGCCACGGCCCTTGCCGCATTGAAGCCGTGATGGCGGCACGCGGGCGGGTTAGGCCAGCCCGTGAGGGCCGCCTTTCGGACCGGCTTGCACACCGCGCGCCCTGCGCGATAAGCATGGCCCTATGTTGCAGATCGAAGATGTCGTGCGTGATCGCGGGTCGCGCTATGCAGTTTCGGGCGGGGCGGTTCAGGGCCGCGCCGGGGCCGATGCCTTTGTCGCGGATTTGAAACGGGCGAAGAAATTTGCCAAGGCCACGCATAACAGTTGGGCCTGCGTGTTTTCCGATATCGGCCCGGTGAAGACCGACGATGGCGAGACGGGTGCCGGGGCGGTGATCCTGAAGATGCTCGAACGGGCGGGGCTGGTGGACCATATCATCGTGGTCACCCGTTGGTATGGCGGGGTGCATCTGGGCGGCGATCGGTTTGCGCATGTGGTCAGCTGTACCCGTGCCTATCTTGAGGCGCTGGACACAAACACCCCCGCGCGGTGATAGTCGCGTCAGACCGGCCAACCGCACATGGGGGGACAAATGCGCGCGATCATGACAGCCGAATTGCGGCGGGTCTGGAACACCTGTCTTTGGTCTTGGCAGGGTTGGACGGCGGCTTGGGCCAGCGAAAAGACGCTGCGCCAATGGACGATCGTGAATGCGCTGTCGGTGGGGCTAAGCTTTTGGGTCGACATGTCCCCGGCTGAACGCGCTGTGATCTGGGCCTTTGGTCTTTTGATCCTTGCGGCCGAGTTGATGAACACCGGGTTGGAAGAAGTGGTCGATTATATCTCGACCGCGACCGATCCGCGGGCCAAAAAGGCCAAGGATTGTGGCAGCGCCGCTGTCGCGCTTACGGCCCTTGCCGGGGGGGTGGCGTGGTTGGTGGTGCTGATCGGCTAGGCTGTTATGGCCCGGCCAAAAAATCTGCGCCTTAGCTGATGAGATGCCGCAGGCCCTGGGTCACATCGGTGCGCACGGCCAGCCGCAGGCCGGGCTCATCCCCGGCTCTGAGGGCTGCCAGAATCAGGCGGTGGTGTTGCGGCAGATCACGGCGGCGTATCTTTTGGTAAAGCGCGCGCATGGTGGGGCCCAGCTGCAGCCAGACGGTTTCAATCATTGCCAACATCGCGGGTGTTTGGGCGCGCAGGTAAAGCGTGCGGTGAAATTCCAGATTGGTACGGACATAGGCGATGGAATCCTGGTTCATCACCGCCTCTTGATTGGCCGAATTGATCGCCGCCAACCGATCAATCAGCGCGAAATGGACGCGCGGCAGGGCGCGGGCGGCCATTTCGGGTTCTATCAGGGCGCGGATGGCGGCCAGCTCCTCGATTCGCTCTGGCGAAAGATCCGGCGTGGTGATGCGGCCTGAAGACGAGATCGTCAGCGCACCCTCTGCCGCCAGCCTGCGCGCCGCCTCGCGCACCGGGGTCATCGACACACCAAACTGTGCCGCAATCCCGCGCAGGGTCATCGGCTGACCGGGCGCAAGTTCGCCGTGCATCACCTGCTGGCGCAAGCTGCGAAACACCCGTTCATGCGCTGCGGCGTTCGGGTCTGCAAGACGCGGCTGGGGGCGCGGGTCGGGGCGGGGCTGATCGGTCATGGCGCCAGCGAACATCAAGGCCGGGCGGCGGTCAATCCCCCGTCGGCGTGAAACGCAAAGCATGCAGCGCTCCGCCCTGATTGCGCAGCCAAGCCCGCTCGGCCTGCCAGCCGGGATAAAGCCGCTCGACCACGGCCCAGAACCGGTCGGAATGGTTCATCTCGACCATATGGGCCACCTCATGGGCGGCGACATAGCGCAGCACCGAAGGCGGGGCGAGGATAAGCCGCCAGGAATACATCAATGCCCCCTCATGGCTGCATGACCCCCAGCGCGACCTTGTGTCACGCAGCGTGACCCGGGCCACCTTGCGCCCTAGCTGCGCGGCGTAATGGTCTGAGGCGGCAGCCAACCTATCCCGCGCCAGGGCCTTCAGCCAGGCCTGCGCCCGCGCGCCGGCAAGGGCCGGATCGCCGGGGATATGAAGCGCATCATCGGCAAGCGAAAGCTTGCGCCCAAGACCGGCCACAAGCAGAACCGGACGCCCTTCCACCGGGATTTGCGAGCCGATGCCGATCACATCCACCTGCGGCAACCCCGCCAGCGCCCGGCGCAGCCAGCCTTCCTGCGCCTGCGCAAAGGCCATCGCTTCGGATTCGCGCGCCCGCAGCGGCAAGGACAGGGTGATCCGCCCGTCCACGCGGCTGACACGCAGCGAAAACCGCTGGGCGCGGGCAGACCGGCGCAGCGTTATTTCCAAAGGGGGAGGGCCGGGAAGGACTGGCATGAATACTCGGATGATCGGTGGGGCAGAATAGCGCTTTGGTGCCAAGCTGCAATCGGGTTGCTGCGCCAGACCGGCCGTGCCGAATCGGCCAATCCCTTGGCCCGGAGCTGGTGCCTTGTCGCGCGCTGCCCGTCTGGGGGAAGATCGGCCCGCGCATCTTGCCGGTGCCGGGTGGCCGACACAGGAAACTGCTCGACAACCGAGGGAATTGACGCAACACACAGGCGGCAAAGCCGAACACGCCTGAGCGCTTTGCGCTTCTGTTGAGCGAAGACCAAAAGGACACCTTCATGAAAGCCAATCTGCGCATCGCCCTTTCCAGTGACCACGCCGCCATTCCTTTGCGCCAGGCGCTTGCCGCGCATATCACGGCAAAAGGGTGGACTGCGGTCGATATTGGCCCGACCACGCCCGAAAGCACGCCCTATCCTGAACATGGGGCGGCGGCGGCACGGCTGGTCGCCTCGGGCGATTGCCGCCTTGGCATCATTTTGTGTGGTACTGGCCAAGGGATCATGTTGGCCGCAAACAAGGTCAAGGGCATCCGCTGTGGCGTCTGCTCTGACACGTTTTCGGCCCGCATGATCCGTTTGCACAACGACGCCAATATGCTGTCGATCGGGGCCCGCGTGGTGGGCGAAGGGCTGGCGCTGGATATTGTGGATGCCTTCTTGTCTGCCGAATTCGAAGGTGGTCGGCATGCGACGCGGGTCGAGATGATCGGCGCGCTGGAGCGGTAAAGCGGTGCTTTGGTCTGTGGCGATGCTTCGCCCCGCACCAAGCCAGCGACAAAGCTGCTGACAAAGCCTTTGACACTCTCGCCCAGTTGTGGCAATCGGCTGCGACTCTGGACATACAGCCTGAAAAGGGAAAACCATGCCCAAGGCAGAATGGGGCGTAAAGCGTATTTGCCCCACCACTGGGAAACGCTTTTACGACTTGAACCGCAGCCCGATCGTTAGCCCCTATACGGGCGAGGTCGTGGATATCGAAAGCGCGCGCCGCAAAATGGCCGCCGCTGTCATCAGCCGCTCGACTCCTGAGAAGGATGACGAGGTTCTTGTTGATGATCTGGAAGCCGATGACGATCTCTTGGTTGCCGGCGTTGCCGACGACACCGAGATGGATGACGAGCTTTTGGAAGACGACGCCGACGACACCGTTTCGCTGGATGATCTGGCAGACGTTCCCGGCGACGAGGAAGAGCTGTAAGCCTTTCAGGCAGGCGCGAAAAAGGTGCATTTTCCACTTGCACCCCGTCGCGCCTGCCAATAAACAGCGCCCATCCGCAGCGGCCCACGCTGAGGAAGTTGGTAACGGGGTCATAGCTCAGATGGGAGAGCGCTTGAATGGCATTCAAGAGGTCGGGAGTTCGATCCTCCCTGGCTCCACCAACCAGCCCAATGTTTACAATGGCTTAAGCACCTTCGGGTGCTTTTTTCATGTCGAACGAAAAGTTATAAACAGTTATAAACTGTTTCGGGTCCGAAATGGACGCCAGTGCAGAAGCTTCATTCAAGCAGCACTGTCTGACGTCAAGTGCCGTGGATCTGATTTGGGGATGTGGATAACGGAGGATTTCTGGCTCATCTTATCGATTAGGAAATCGAGATGATGAAGAAGCCTAAGACTTCGACAGAATGGACATCAAAGACGTCTGCGCAGACTCTTGTCCGTCGTCGAATGATTTGGAACAGCCTCGCTGATTTTGGAGCAGTAGGCGCGGGCTCATCTGGTTCAGGTTATGCTGCTTGACGCTGATGGTGCAAGCGGCGGTTTTGGATGGTTTGCAGTTTGATGCGTCTCCTTTCAGCCAGGATGGTTTCGCCGCGACCGAAGTAGACGTCGGCTGGGGTCAGGTTGCCGATGCTTTCGTGGTAACGGTGGTTGTTGTAGTGGTCGATGAAGGCGGCGATGGCGGCTTCAAGTTCCCCTTCGAAGAAGTAGTTTTCGAGCAGGATGCGGTTCTTCAGGGTCTGGTGCCAGCGTTCGATTTTGCCCTGGGTCTGAGGATGCATCGGGGCGCCGCGAACATGTTTCA
>JAIOXV010000102.1 GCA_021741465.1 Paracoccaceae bacterium | reverse complement strand
GCAAGATGCCGCGCAGGATCAAAAGCTCGACCTGAGCGACAACGCTTTGGGAAAGTTTCTCGGCTTCGATCTTCTGGAACGGCATGGCGCTCTCCTGATTGGTCACTACATATGACCAATTCCGCAGCAAGATCAATGCAGAAGGGCCGAAGGCTGCCCCTTCGGCCCAAGTTTTTCCGATGTCGTGGCGTGCCGCCGATCAGTTGGTTGGGCGGATGATGATTTCCACGCGGCGGTTCTGGGCGCGGCCAAACTCGGTCTGATTTGTGGCGATGGGCGCATCTTCGCCCCGGCCAATGGTGGCGATCCGGCCCGCGGGCACACCCGAGCCGCGCAGAACCTCGGCGACGGCAGAGGCGCGGCGCTGCGACAGGTCTTGGTTATAGGCGGCTTGGCCGACGTTGTCGGTATGGCCGATCACCTGAATGGTGGAGTTGGGGTATTTGACCAAGCTGGCGGCAACGGCGCGCAGATCAGAGGTCAGGTTGCCCGACAAGCTGGCGCTGTCGGTGGCAAAAAGCAGATCTTCGGGCATGTCCACCACCAGATAGTCGCCCATGTTGGTGACCGAGATATTGGCGTTGAGCGCGCCGCGCAGCTCTGCTGCCTGGCGGTCCAGATCAGAGCCGATGGCCGCCCCGGTGGCCGCGCCAACCGCACCGCCGATAAGGGCGCCAGCCAGCTTGTCATTTTCGCCCGACACCGCAATGCCGGCCGCTGCGCCAAGGATGCCGCCCAGCATCGCGCCATTGCGGGTGCGGGCGTTGGGGTCATTGGGGTGGGCGTTCGGATCGACGCAGCCGGTCAGGGCAAGGGCACCAAGGGTTGCCAGAACAAGCGGGGTTTTCAGGGTCATGCTACTGCCTTTTCACAATGTATTGGCGCTATGGGTATCGGCGCGTTTGGCCTTGGCGCGGATATAGCAGGCTTTGTGTTGCTATCCCATAGCAGCCACCGCGAAGGGCAGGTTTTTGCCCATCAGGCGGCGGTCCATGCCGCTAGGCGTCAGCCCGTGCATCGGCGCGCGCGCCTTCCCATGCCAGCATCGCCCGCTTGACCGGAAGGCCCCAATGATAGCCGCCAAGCCCGCCGGATTTGCGCAAGGCCCGGTGGCAGGGGATCAGAAACGAGATGGGATTGCGGCCCACGGCGGTGCCAACCGCGCGCACGGCACGGGTATGGCCAATGGCGCCGGCAATTTCGGAATAGGTGGTCACATGGCCCGAAGGGATGGACAAAAGCGCCTCCCAGACCTTGATCTGGAACGGCGCGCCGATCAGGTGTAGCGCGGTTGTCTGCCCGCCAAAGGCCGCAGCCGCCATCGATGCGACCTTGGCATCCTCGCGCTGAAACCGGGCGTTCGGCCAGCGTTGCATCAGATCTTGCACCGCCGCGTCTTCGCCCATCTCTTCGGCAAAGCCCATGCCACAGATGCCTTTCGCTGTGGCCATGGTCACGGTTTGCCCGAAGGGCGAGCTGTGCAGCCCCCAGCTGATCGCCAGCCCCGCACCGCCGGTGGCAAATTCGCCCGGGCTCATCGCTTCCCATTTCACGAACAGATCATGCAGCCGCCCCCCACCCGACAGCCCGGTTTCATGCGCCGTCTGCAAGACGGTGAAGCGGCGCGCCAAAAGGTCACGCGCGTGGTCCAGCGTCAGGTATTGCTGATAGCGTTTCGGGCTGACACCGACCCATTGGCTGAAGGTGCGTTGGAAATGGGCCGCCGACATGCCCATCCGTGCGGCAAGGCCTTCGAGCGTCATGCCGGGGCCGGCGGCATCGATCTCGGCCAAGGCGCGGGCGATGACGGCGTAGTGATAGGCGGGGGACTGGTCTGTCATGAGGCTCTCCTTGGCCGCCAGAATAGGGCGGGATGGCACGCGGCGCGACCCGGATCTTGAGGGAAGACAGGTTGCGGTGCGAGGGGGCGATGGTGCATACCGTGGAAATGACCAGACAGCTTGACTATTCCGCAATGACCCGCATTTTCGCCCGGCTGCAAGAGGCAGAGCCCGAGCCGAAAGGCGAATTGCACCATGTGAATGCCTTTACGCTGGTGGTCGCGGTGGCTTTGTCGGCGCAGGCCACCGATGTGGGGGTGAACAAGGCCACAAAGCACCTGTTCGAGATCGCCGACACGCCCGAAAAGATGCTGGCCTTGGGCGAAGAGGGGCTGATCGCGCATATCAAGACCATCGGCCTTTTCCGCAACAAGGCGAAGAATGTCATAAAGCTTTCGCGGATGCTGATCGACGAATTTGCGGGCGAGGTGCCGTCGTCGCGGGCGGCGTTGCAGCGTTTGCCCGGCGTGGGGCGCAAGACGGCGAATGTGGTGTTGAACATGTGGTTCCACCAGCCGGCCCAAGCCGTGGATACCCATATCTTCCGCGTGGGCAACCGCACCGGCATCGCCCCCGGTCGCGACGAGACCGCGGTTGAACGCGCGATCGAAGACAATGTTCCCGCCCCCTATCAGCAACACGCCCACCACTGGCTAATTCTGCACG
Organism: Paracoccaceae bacterium; assembly: GCA_021741465.1. Classification (GTDB taxonomy): domain Bacteria; phylum Pseudomonadota; class Alphaproteobacteria; order Rhodobacterales; family Rhodobacteraceae; genus Tabrizicola_A. The sequence goes on along the minus strand of JAIOXV010000102.1, from coordinate 7,883 downwards.
GCCGCTATATCTGCGTGGCGCGCAAACCAAAATGCGGCATCTGCCCCATTCGTGATGACTGCCAGTTCGAGGATAAGACCCCATGAAAAAGTATCAGGTTGTTGGCATCGGCAATGCGATTGTCGATGTGATAACGCAGGCCGACGAGTCGTTTCTTGAGCTGATGGGCATCGAAAAAGGCATCATGCAGTTGGTCGAGCGCGAGCGGGGCGAATTGCTTTACGCCGCCATGAACGATCGCGTGCAGGCGCCGGGGGGCTCTGTGGCCAACAGCCTTGCCGGGCTTGGCAACCTGGGCTTGAAGACGGCCTTTATCGGCCGGGTGCATGATGATGCCCTGGGTCGGTTTTATGCCAAGGGCATGGCCGAGGATGGGACCGATTTTGTCAACCCGCCCGTGCCCGGTGGCGAGCTGCCGACCTCGCGCTCTATGATCTTTGTGTCGCGCGATGGCGAGCGGTCGATGAATACCTATCTGGGGATTTCCTCGGAGCTGGGGCCGCAGGATGTGTCGGACGATGTGGCGGGCGATACCGGCTATCTTTTCCTTGAGGGCTATCTTTATGACAAGCCCAAGGGCAAAGAGGCCTTCGAGCGTGCGGCAAAGCTGTGTCAAAAGGCAGGCGGGCGCGCGGGCATCGCGCTGTCGGACCCGTTCTGCGTGGACCGTCACCGCGATGATTTCCGGCGGCTGGTCAAGGATCTGGATTATGTGATCGGCAACGAGCATGAATGGTCAAGCCTGTACCAGACCGACCTGGACAGCGCCTTGGCGCAGGCGGTGCAGGATGCTGGGGTTGTGGTTTGCACCCGGTCGGGCGATGAGGTGATCCTGGCGCGCGGGGCGGAACGCGCCGTGGTGCCGGTGCGCCGGGTTGTGCCGGTGGATGCCACCGGTGCGGGTGACCAGTTCGCCGCCGGGTTCATCTATGGTCTGGCGACCGGGCAAAGTCTTGAAAAGGCGGGGCGCATGGGATGCGCCGCAGCGGCCGAGGTCATCAGCCATTATGGTGCGCGGCCCGAAACGGATCTGAAGGCGCTTTTCCGGGCGCAGGGACTTCTTTGAAAAGGTGATGACGATGGATTACGGCAAAGCGGGAAACCCGCTGTCGATGGGCAAGCAGCCCAAGCACAAGGTCGGCAAAAAGGGTCTTGGCGCCGAGAAAAGCGCCACCGGCGGCAGGCCTTCGAAGGAAGAGTTGCTGGCGCGGTTGAAAGCCACGGCCGAGGCCAAGAAACAGGACTGATCCTGCGCGCTAGTCGCGCAGTTTCCAGGCCTTGACCACTTCGCCTGGCAAGATGGCGGCGCAGGCGGCATAGCGTGGCAAAAGCCGCCGTGGCGCGGTGGCGGCACGCCACAGCCATTCCAACGCCATGGCTCGCAGCCAAGCCGGCGCGCGGGTCTGGCTGCCGGTGATGAAATCCAGCCCCGCCCCGATCGAGGCAAAACCGACCTGCGGGGCAAGGCGGCGCCCAAGGGCTGCGAATTCTTCTTGTTTGGGCGCGCCAAGCGCGATTAGGCACAGGCCCACGTCACGGGCGGCCAGTTCCCCCAAGACGCGGCGGGCCTCATCTCCGGTGGGGTCAAAGCCCATGGCCGGGGCATGGCGCATCACCACGACAAGGCCGGGAATTTCGGTCATCAGTCGGCTGGCGGCAGCGGCAAGGGTGTCTTCGGTGCTGCCCACCAATGCAACCCCGCGCCCCGCGCGCGCGGCCAGTTCCAGCAGCGGGCGCACCACGTCGGACCCCGGCACCAGCGCCACCGGGCGGCGGGCAAGCCGCGACAGCCACACAATCGGATTGCCATCGGCGCAGATCAGATCATGGGCGCCATAGGCCAAGCGATAGCCCGGCATGCGCCCAAGCTTTACCAGATGGTCAAGGTTGAGCGTGGCAAGAGCAAAGCCCTGCCGCGCGGCAAGACGTTTGGCAACAGCGGCCAAAAGTGCTTCCCTGTCCGGGATATTCACGGCAAGCACCGTGTCGCCAAAACCAAATTGCACGCGTTACACCTGATCCACGGGGCCACGCCCAGCCCTAGCACGCCACAGCCCCCCGTTTCGAGACTGTTTTTGCCCTGCCGCTGTCGGGAACTGGGCAACAGTCTGTTTCCGCGGCCCCCAAGACGCGCCTTTTTCGTTGCCATCATGGGGCGCTTTGCCTTAGCCAAGCCGCGATGACCAGTAGTTCCGCCCATCGTCAGGGCATTGACCTTGCCCGTTTCCTTGCCGCCTTTGGGGTGGTTGTCGCCCATGCCGAGGCCAGCCCGCATGATTGGGTGGGCCATTTGTCGCTGGCGATGTTTGCAATTCTGACGGCCTTTTTGGCGGTGAAATCGGCCGAGCGGGCCGGTGGAAACTATGCCTTTGCGCCACGGGCGCGGCGGTTGATCCTGCCTTGGGTCAGCTGGTCGCTTTTCTATTGGGCGGTGGAATTTGTCATCAGCGATGGCCCAAATCGCTTCCGCCCTTTGATCGACCCATGGAGCCTGTTGTATGGCGGGTTTATCCATCTGTGGTTTTTGCCCTTCATCGGGCTGGCGATGGTGCTGGTGGGTCCGGCTGTGCGCTTTGTCACCTCGCCGCAGCGCCTGGGCGTGGCATCGGCGCTGCTGGTGGCCCTTTCCGCCCCGCTTTTCTGGCTGCATGAGGCGCTGCAATTGCCTGCACCCCTGCCGCAATGGGCCTTTACGCTGCCCTGCTATGCGCTGGGCCTGCTTTTGGCCAAGGCCTATGGCATGGGCCGGCCCATCATCACGCTGATCCGGGGGGGGGCGCTGTGTGCCATGGCGGTGTGGATGTCGCAGGGCGCGCTGTGGAGCTATACCATTCTGGCAGGCCTTTTGGCGTTTGAACTCTTTTGGCGGCTGCCGATCCAAGGGGCCTTTGTGCGACATCTTGGGCAGATGGCCTTTGGGATCTATCTGATTCACCCTTTCCTGATGCTTGTGGTCTACAAGTTCGAAGGTCCGAACCTGCCGTTCATGACCGGCGCGGTTGTGGATTTTCTTTTGTCCTGGGCGGTGGTGGCGGTGTTGCGGCACATACCGCTTTTTGCACGCATCACATGAGGTGATCCTTGGCCGCTTATCTGCGATGACCCAAAGCTGCGGCCGTGATAGTCTGCGTATTGTGATGTAAAGGTTCAATCTGTCGTGCCAAACCTTCTTGCCTATATTGCGCTGGCGCTGTGGCCAGTGGTGGCCTGGCAGATGTGGAAGCGGCTTGACCGGGCGCGGGCACTGATCTGGACGATTCTTGGCGGCTATCTGATCTTGCCACCGATCGCGGCGTTCAACTTTCCTGTCATCCCCGATCTGGACAAAAGCACGATCCCGAACCTTGCCGCCCTTGGCTGTGCGCTGTGGCTGTGCGGCGAGCGGATCAGTTTTCTGCCGAAAAGCTGGCTGGGGCGGGTGCTGATCGGGGTCTATGTGCTTATGCCTTTTGGCACGGTGCTGACCAATGGCGACCCGCTGATCTTTCAGCAGGGCAGCATTCAAGGCATGAAGGTGTATGACAGTCTTGCCGCAGTGGCCTATCAGCTGATCGCGCTGATGCCGTTCTTTCTGGCGCGGCGCTATTTGGCCAGCCCCGAAGGCTTGCGCGCGCTGCTTTTTGCGCTGACGGCGGCGGGGCTGGCCTATTCGCTGCCGATGATCGTCGAGGCGGTGATGAGCCCCCAGATCAACGTCTGGGTCTATGGGTTTTTTCAGCACGACTTTTTCCAGACCATTCGCTATGGCGGCTATCGGCCGGTGGTCTTTCTGCCGCATGGGCTGTGGGTGGCCTTCTTTGCCTTTATGGCGATGACGGCGGGTTTTGTCGTGTTGCGGCGCAGCCCGCCCGAGGCGCGGCCAAAGGCGCTGGTGGTCTGGCTGTATCTTGCCGTCATGCTGGTGATCTGCCGCAGCGCCGGGCCGGTTCTTTATGCGCTTGCGGTTTTGCCGCTGATCTTGCTGGCCCCGCCGCGTTGGCAATTGCTGATGGCGGCGCTGCTGGGGGCGCTGGTGATTTCCTATCCCACTTTGCGCGGCGCGCATCTGGTGCCGGTTGACCAGATTCTGGCCTATGCCGATACCTTGTCACCCGAGCGCGCCTATTCGCTGCGGTTTCGCATTGAAAACGAAGAGCTTTTGCTGGCCCGCGCCCAAGAGAGGCCGATCTTTGGCTGGGGCGGCTATGGCCGGGCCTTTACCCATGATCCGGTCACCGGCCAGACGCAGAACATTGCCGATGGGGCTTGGGTGATCTTGATGGGGAATTATGGCTGGGTGGGGTATCTGGCCGAATTTGGCCTGACCGCGTTGCCGCTTTTCCTGCTTGGCCTTGCCGCGCTGCGCCTGCCAAGGGCGGATCTGTCGCCCTGGACGGGGGCGGTTGCCCTGATCCTTGGGGCCAATATGGTGGATCTGTTGCCCAATGCCACGCATATCCCCTTTACCTGGTTGATGGCAGGCGCGCTTTTGGGCGAGGCCGAGCGTCTGGCCAACCTGCGCTCCGATCGGCTGGCCTTTGCGCGGCGTGAGGGGCTGCATGGTGGCAAACCTCTCAAGACGGTGATCTGATGCGTGTTGATATCGGGGTTTTCGCCCATGACGAGGCGGCAGGCATAGCGGCCATGGTGGCGCGGCTTTTGGCACAGGATCTGTCGGGGTTGGACGCGCGGCTTTTGGTGCTGGCCAATGGCTGCCATGATGACACCGCGACACAGGCGCGGCAGGCCGGGGCAGAGGTGGCCGAACTGGCCGAAGGCGGCAAGTCGCGCACATGGAACCGGTTTGTGCAGGATCTGTCGCGGCGCGAGGCCGAGGTGCTGATCTTTGTCGATGCCGATATTGTCTTTACCGCGCCCGACAGTCTGAAACGCCTGGCCAAAGGCTTGGCCGCGCGGCCCGGTCTGTGGGTGCTGAACAGCCAGCCTGTCAAGGACATCGCGCAGCCCATGCAGCGGCTTTCGCCTTTGGACCGGCTGATTGCCACAGCAGGTGGCGGGCTGGATGATTGGAAAACCGCGATCTGCGGCCAGCTTTACGCCATGCCCAGCCGCATCGCTCGCCGCTTTCATCTGCCCATCGGGCTGCCCGTGGAAGACGGGTTTCTGCGCGCGATGGTCTTGACCGATGGGTTGGAGACGCCCGAAGATTTCAGCCGCATCGATGGGCTTGACGGGCTGTCACATATCTATGCCAGCGAAAGGACAATTGCGGCCCTGATCCGCCATCAGACCCGCATTGTCATAGGCTCGGCCATCAACTTTGCCGCCTTTGAGGCGCTGCGGGCCCAGCCTGCGGGCCACCGCCGCGGCGCGTTGGGGCAGGCCGCTGGCGACGCGTTCTGGCTTCATGACACGGTGGCCGCCCGTTTGCCGCGCTGGCCCTATGGCTTTGTTCCGTTTCATTTTTTGACAAAGCGTTTGGCGCGGGCTGCCGCAACCCCGCGCGAAACCCTGCGACCGAAGCGGCTTTTGGTCACGATTGTGGGCTTTGGTTTTGACGCAATTGTTTACCTTTTTGCGCAATACCGCATGGCACGCGGTGCCGGCGTGGGGTTCTGGTAGGCGATCTTGCCTTTTTCCCCGCCGCTTCATGGCGGAAATGTGTCAGCTTTGCGGCATTGTCCCTTTTGGGTGCACTTTCCTTCTAAAGGTCCGCGCAGGGTAGGAAAATTGCCGCAATTGTGCTAAAATGATGATGTTTTCCGATGCTGTGAACGGTGTGGTTTGGCGAAGGGTGTGCATTTGACGACGGGTGAGGATCTATTGGCCGGGGTAAGCGACACGGATATCGCCGTTGTCGGCATGGCCGCTCATCTGCCGGGGGCGGCCGATATTGCTGCCTATTGGGCCAACCTTGCCGCCGGGGTGGAATCGATCCGCGTCCTTAGCGCGGACGACCTGCTTGCCGCAGGCGAACAGCCGTCGCGCAGCGCAAAGGCCAATTATGTGCCCGCCGCCGCGGTGCTGGAAGGGTTCGAGACCTTTGACGCCGAGTTTTTTGGCTTTTCGCCAAAGGAAGCCGCCATTCTGGACCCCCAGCACCGCCAGTTTCTGGAAGTGGCGTGGGAAGCGTTGGAAAACGCCGCCCATCCGCCTGAAACCTTCAAGGGTGCGATCGGGGTTTATGCCGGCTGCGGCATGGGCAGTTATTTCTATTTCAACCTGTGTTCGAACCCCGATCTGGTTGACCAGACGGGCATGTTCCTGTTGCGCCATACCGGCAATGACAAGGATTTTCTGGCAACCCGTGTCAGTCATATCTTTGATCTGAAGGGCCCCAGCATAAACGTACAGACCGCCTGTTCCACCAGCCTTGTCGCGGTGCATTTTGCAGCACAGGCCCTGTTGAACGGCGAATGTGACATGGCCTTGGCTGGGGGGGTGACCATCGAACTGCCGCATGGGCGCGGCTATCTTTATACCGAGGGCGAAATTCTGTCGCCCGACGGGCATTGCCACGCCTTTGACCACCGCGCGCAGGGCACGGTTTTCGGCTCTGGCGCGGGATGCGTGGTTTTGCGCCGCGCCAAGGATGCGCTGCGCGATGGCGATCATATCTGGGCCATTTTGAAGGGGTCGGCTGTCAACAATGATGGGGCGGCCAAGGCGGGTTATCTGGCGCCTTCGGTCGATGGCCAGGCGCGCTGCATAGCCGAGGCGCAGGCGGTGGCCGGGGTGGCGGCGGATACGGTGAGCTATGTCGAATGCCACGGCACCGGCACCTATCTGGGCGACCCGATCGAGGTGGCGGCCCTGACACAGGCCTTCCGCGACAGCACTGATGCTGTGGGCGGCTGCAAGATTGGCTCGGTTAAAACCAACATCGGGCATCTTGATACTGCGGCAGGGGTGGCCAGCCTTATCAAGGTGGCCTTGCAGCTGCATCACCGGCAGCTGGCTCCTTCTTTGGGATATGAGGCCCCAAACCCCGCGATTGATTTCGAAACCAGCCCGTTTCGGGTGAATGACCGGCTGACCGATTGGCAGGCCCCGGTGCTGCGCGCGGGTGTGAACAGCCTTGGGGTGGGGGGCACCAACGCCCATGCCGTGCTGCAAGAGGCCCCGCCGCGACCGGCGTCGCAAGACAGCATCTTTCCCTTCCAGCCCTTGGTCATATCCGCAAAATCCAAAGCCGCGCTGGATGGTCAGGCCGCAAGGTTGGCCGCCCATTTGCGCGCCCATCCCGACCAGCCCCTGGCTGATGTGGCCTTCACCCTGAAGGAAGGCCGCCGCGCCTTTGAAAAGCGCCGGGTGATCGTGGCTGGCAGCCACGACGAGGCGGCGACTCTTTTGGAAGGGGCCGACACGCGGCGGGTCTTCAACCACGACCATCTGGGCGAAAGGCCCGAGGTGGTGTTCATGTTCCCCGGCGGGGGCGCGCAATATGCGGGCATGGCGCGGGATTTGTACGAAACAGAGCCGGTCTTTGCCGATTGGATGGACAAGGGGCTTGCGGTGTTGGAGCCGCTTCTGGACTATGACATCCGCGCGCTGTGGTTGCCTGAACCGGGCACCGAGGCTGCGGCGAACGAAAGGCTGAAGACGCCTTCGGTTCAACTGCCCCTGATCATGATTGCCGAATATGCGCTGGCCAAGCTTTATGAAAGCTGGGGGGTGGAACCCAGTGCCTTGGTTGGCCATTCGATGGGGGAAAACACCGCAGCGGCGCTTGCGGGGGTGATGAGCTTTGAAGATTGCATCGGGCTTGTGCTGTTGCGCGGCCAGCTTTTCGACACCATCGCGCCAGGTGGCATGTTGTCTGTGCCGCTGTCGGTGGCGGAGTTGCAGCCGCTGATAACCGGCGATCTGGATCTGGCGTCGGTCAACGCGCCGGGGCTTTGCGTGGTATCGGGGCCGGATTCGGCGCTGAAAGGCCTGGCTGA
>JAIOXV010000101.1 GCA_021741465.1 Paracoccaceae bacterium | reverse complement strand
ATGGCGGTGGAAGACATCGGCCTTGCCGACCCACAGGCACAGCAGGTCTGTCTGGAAAGCTGGCAAACCTATGAACGGCTTGGCAGCCCCGAAGGCGAACTCGCCCTGGCGCAGGCGGTGGTCTATCTGGCGCTCGCCCCGAAATCGAACGCGGTCTATGTCGCCTACAAGGCCGCACGCGCCGCTGCGCGCGAAACCGGCAGCCAGCCGCCGCCGCTGCACATTCGCAACGCCCCAACAAAGCTGATGAAAGACATCGGCTATGGCACCGGCTATGCCTATGACCACGATGCCGAAGATGGATTTTCAGGGCAGAATTACTTTCCCGACGGGATGCGTCGCCCAATTTACTATGCCCCGCCCGAACGTGGTTTTGAACGCGAGTTGAAAAAGCGCATCGACTATTTTGCCAAACTGCGCACCAAGCGGGATGGTTGAGCCTTTGCGTTTCCAAGCGCCATGAAATCGGGCTTTGGGGCCTGCAAAATTGGCCCCGTTACCCCATAGCGGCCGTTTTCGCGCCAAAGGGAAAGCACAGATCAACCCCAGCGGCCTGTTGAGCGGCGGTTGACAAATCCCGCGCTCACGCCCAAGGAAACCGCATGTTCTGGACACTTTCGCAAGTTGCACTCGGCGGGGCCATCGGCTCGGTTTTGCGCTATCTGGCCGTGGCTGCCTTTGGCGCGCCTTGGGCGGTGGCGGCTGTCAATGTGCTTGGTAGTTTTGCGATGGGCGTGATCTTTGTCGCCCTGACCAGCCGCACGCATCTTTCCCCACTTTTGATGACCGGTGCCCTTGGTGGCTTCACCACTTTTTCGGCCTTTTCGCTGGATACGCTGAAGCTGTGGCAATCTGGCCAAATAGGGCAGGCGGCACTTTATGTCGGCCTGTCGGTCGGTCTTTCCCTGATCGCGGTCGCCCTGGGCGCGACCCTTGCCAAAGGAGCCCTCGGATGAGCGGCGTAAAACTTCTGACGGTTTCGGCGGATGAAGGCGAGCAGCGGCTGGACAAATGGTTCAAGCGCCGCTTTCCGCAAGTAACCCAAGGCCATGTCGAAAAGATGTGCCGCACCGGGCAGATCCGCGTGGACAGCGCGCGCGCCAAGGCCTCAGATCGGGTCGCTCCGGGCATGGTCATTCGTGTGCCGCCCTTGCCCGACGCCGAAGCCCCCAGTCGTCCCGCCGAAGGGCGGGTGTCTGGCGCAGATACCAAGATGATTCAGAACGCGGTTTTGTGGAAGGATGACCATATCATCATCCTGAACAAGCCCGCAGGCCTGCCCAGCCAAGGCGGCAGTGGTCAGGGTGATCGCCATGTCGATGGCCTGACCGAGGCCCTGAAATTCGGCTACAAAGACAAGCCGAAGCTGGTTCATCGTTTGGACAAGGATACGTCGGGCGTGCTGATGCTGGCGCGCACCGACCGTGTGGCGCGCGCCCTTTCCGAAGCTTTGCGCAACCATCACACGCGCAAGATTTATTGGGCCTTGGTTGCAGGTGTGCCGAACCCACGGGCGGGCAGCATCAAATATGGTTTGATGAAGGCCCCCGGTCACGGCCGTGGGGGTGAAGGCGAAAAGATGCAATGCGTCCACCCCGCCAAAATGGCCGATTTCCCGGATGCAAAGCGCGCCCATACCGATTTCTTCACCCTGTGGTTCCTGGGAACCCGCATGTCCTGGATGGCGCTGGAACCGATCACCGGTCGCACCCATCAGCTGCGCGCCCATATGGCCGAACTGGGGTTTCCGATTATTGGCGATGGCAAGTATGGCGGGTCTTCGACAGAGAACCTTGGCGATGGATGGGGCGCGGGCCTGGGCGGCGACGTCAGCCGCAAGCTGCATTTGCACGCCCGCAGCCTGACGATCCAGCACCCGATCACCAAAGAGATGCTGACCTTTACCGCCCCCTTGCCCGACCACATGCAGAAAACCTGGAAGCTTTTGGATTGGAACGAAAAAGACGTTCCCGCCGATCCGTTCGAGAGCCGCAGATGAGTGGCTGGAAAGCCAAACGCTTCTGGAACTCGGCCACGGCAGAGCCCTGTGATGGTGGTTTCACCGTACGTCTGGATGGGCGGCCGGTAAAAACGCCGGCCAAGGCGGCCTTTGTCCTGCCAACGCTGGCAATGGCGCAAGCCGCGGCCCGCGAATGGGATGCCCAGCACGGTGCGGTCAACCCCGACACCATGCCGGTCACCCGGGCCGCAAACTCGGCAATCGACAAGCTGTCAGTGCAGTTTGACGAGGTTGTCGCACTTTTGGCAGCCTATGGTGAGACGGATCTGTTGTGCTACCGCGCCACGGGCCCTGAGGCCCTGGTGGCGCGTCAGGCTGCGGCTTGGGACCCGCTTTTGACATGGGCCGCGCAAGATCTGGGCGCAGCTTTGGTGGCAACCGCTGGTGTGATGCATGTCGCCCAACCGCCGCAAAGCCTCGCGCGCCTTCACGCGCTCACCGCGGCCTTCGACAAGTTTCGGCTGGCGGCATTTCACGATCTGGTGGCGATTTCAGGGTCGCTTGTACTGGGCTTTGCTGTCGTGCGGGGCCGGATTTCTGCCGCCGAATCTTTCGACATCAGCCGAATCGATGAGACCTGGCAGGCCGAAATCTGGGGTGTTGATGAAACTGCAGCCGAGCTGGAGGCCTTCAAGCGCCAAGCTTACCTTGCGGCAGATGCTTTCCTCGCATTGTGCGGGTAACAATCTTGCGCAATGAAGTGCCGGGTTTTTCGGCATTGTGCGCGATACAATCGTTAAAATGCCTGCAGCAAGGTCCTGCTCCGCTTTAGCGGATGTTTTTCTTGACCTTGCCTAAGCCGTTGGCAGATGATGCCCGACACTGGCGACCCTGTTGCCAACATAACCCGCACCCGCATTCAAGCGGGGGCTATAAACCCTGCCCTTCGGGGCAGAACCACAGGAAGAGGTAGAAATGAAAAAATCCGTGTTCCTCGGCACCCTCGCCGCGACCACCGTTCTGGCTGGCGCCGCATTTGCCGGCACGCTGGACGATGTCAAAGCACGTGGCGAGCTGATCTGCGGCTCCAACGTTGCACTGACCGGCTTTGGCGCTGCTGATGCCGCAGGCGAATGGAAGGGCTTTGACGTTGACCTGTGCCGCGCTGTCGCGGCCGCCGTTGTTGGCGATGGCACCAAAGTCAAGTTCGTGCCCACCACTGGCGAAACCCGTTTCACGGCGCTTGCTTCGGGCGAAGTTGACGTTCTGATTCGTAACTCGACCTGGACCTACAGCCGCGACAACGATCTGAAGTTCGATTTCGTCGCCGTGAACTACTATGACGGCCAGGGCTTCATGGTGAAAAAAGACCTCGGCGTTTCTTCCGCCAAGGAACTGGACGGCGCCACGGTTTGCATTCAGACCGGCACCACCACCGAATTGAACCTTGCTGACTTCTTCAAGTCAAACAACATCAGCTACACCCCGGTTACCGTGGGCGACGACACCGAAGCCCAGCGTCAGTATGAAACCGGCGCTTGCGATGCGTTCACCACCGACGCTTCGGGCCTTGCTTCGACCCGCGCCGCCATGGCCGATCCGGGCAACCACATCATCCTGCCGGAAATCATCTCGAAAGAGCCGCTTGGCCCGGTCGTTCGCCACGGCGACAACAACTGGGGTGACGTCGTTCGCTGGACCTTCAACGCGCTGCTGATCGCTGAAGAAAAAGGCATCACCAAAGCCAATCTGGAAGAAGTCGTCGCCGCTGCAACCGCCGACGCTGCTTACGACCCCGAGGTCAAGCGCCTTCTGGGCATCGATGGCGACATGGGTGCAATGGCTGGTCTGGACAAAGAAGCCTTCAAGCGCGCAATCGCTGTTTCGGGCAACTATGGCGAGATCTTTGAAGCCAACATCGGCGCTTCCACTCCGATCGGTCTGGCCCGTGGCCTGAACGCTCTTTGGACCCAAGGCGGCCTGCAGTACGCAGCACCCTTCCGGTAAGCTTTGATCTTTGCAGGCGCAGCGGCCCTTCGCTGCGCCTGTTTCATTTACCTGACGATTAACTGACCATCCGGGCCAAATGGCCCCAACCAATAGCCGCTGAAGCGGCATAAGGGTCAGCACAGGGGGAAACCAATGACGATTGCGGTAGAGCCGCCGAAAGCCGCCTTTCGGCTGAGCATGCTTATCTATGACACCCGTTACCGCGCGATGACCATTCAGGTGATCGTGCTGGCGCTGGTGCTTTTGTTTGTGGGCTGGCTCACGGATAACACCATTCAGAACCTTGCCGCCAAGGACAAGGACATCAACTTTGGCTTTCTTTGGGCGCGGGCTGGATATGACATCGACCAGCAATTGATCCCCTATACCAATGACAGCACGCATGGCCGCGCGCTGTTCGTGGGCCTTGCCAATACCCTGGTCGTCGCCTTTTTCGCCTGCATCTTCGCAACCATTATTGGTGTGATCGCCGGTGTGCTGCGGCTGTCGAAAAACTGGCTCGTCGCGCGCTTGATGACCGTTTATGTGGAAGTGTTTCGCAACATCCCTCTTTTGCTGTGGATTATCCTGTCCTTTGTCGTGCTGGGCGAAACCCGCCCCGCCCCAAAGGATTTCCGCGTGACGGATGAGATGATTGCCGCAGGCGAAAGCCCCGCGGCCACGATGTCTTTCTTTGATTCCGTTGCCATTACCAACCGCGGCTCGAACATTCCGGCGCCAAAACTGACGACCGATCTGGGCGGATTTGAACTTCTGGGTGTGCCTTTCAGCTTTGCCGTTCTGGGAACGCTGGCGCTGATCATCGGCTCGGTCCTGGTCAACAATCGGGTTCTGGCCCAAGCCAAGGCCGTGCAAGAGGCGACGGGCGACCGGCCCACGACCTGGTGGAAATCGCTGCTGATCCTCTTTGCGCCGACGTTGCTTTTTCTGTGGGTCTTGGGTTTTCACCTGGAATACCCGGTGTTGAAGGGCTTCAACTTTCAAGGTGGTATCAGCGTTGCCCACAGCTTTACCGCGCTGGTGATTGCGCTGTCGATTTATTCGGCGACCTATATCGCGGAATCGGTGCGGGCAGGTATTCTGGCGATCAACCGCGGCCAGACCGAGGCGGCCTATGCCCTTGGCATCCGACCCGGCCGCACCATGAAGCTGATCGTGCTGCCGCAAGCGCTGCGCGTCATCATCCCGCCCCTGATCAGCCAGTATCTGAACATCACCAAGAACACGACGCTTGGCATGGCCATCAGCTATCTAGACCTTAAAGGCACCCTTGGCGGCATCACGCTGAACCAAACCGGGCGCGAGCTGGAATGCATGCTTTTGATGATGATGATCTATCTGACGCTAAGCCTGCTCATCTCGTCTTTGATGAACATCTACAACAATGCCGTAAAGCTGAAGGAGCGCTGAGATGTCTGACACCTCCTTCATCCGCACCGAAATGTTGCCCGCGAAAACCCCGCCTGTGGGTCAGCGCGGCGTGGTCAAATGGCTGCGCGAAAACCTTTTCGCGGGGCCCATGAACACTATCCTTACCCTGCTGGGCCTGATCGCGGTTTACTATCTTCTGGCGTGGTCTGTTCCATGGGTCATGCGCGGCATCTGGGACGCTGACACCCTGCAAGACTGCCGCCGTCTTACCATCGAACGCTACGGCGAAGGCGCAAGCGTGGCGTGCTGGGCGATGATTTCCGAACGTTGGCACCAGTTCATGTTCGGCTTTTATCCGCAAGATCTTTACTGGCGACCGGTTCTTGCGTTTGGACTGCTGTTTGCGGCCCTGGCCCCGGTTTTGTACTACGGCGAACGTCGGACAAACCTTAAGCTGATTGGTGCCGTGGCCGTTCTGACCCTTGTCTTCATGGGGGAAACCTGGAAACTGGCCGATATTGCACCAAAGGCAACCCCGGCGCTGGCATCGAACTCGAGCTTGGTGATTGGCTTTGCGGTGGCGCTCTTTGGCCTGCTGCTGGCAACCGCCGCGGCAGCCCCGCGCAAGCTGACCTGGTTTACGGCCATCTATCCGCTGTTGGGCTTTTTCCTGCTTTGGGGCGGGTCGGTCTGGGGGCCGCTTGGCGTAGCGATGGGTTTTGCCATCCTTGGCATCGTCTTTGTGCTGCTTCAGGGCCGGCTCGGCGTTGTGGTTGCGGCCGGTGCGGGGGTTCTTGTGGCGGCGATCTGGTGGCTTGGGGTGCAGACCGTGGCGACAACTGCGCTGCATTCGGCCATGCCGATGGGGCTTTACAGCGTGAACTCGGATGTGTTTGGCGGGTTCCTTCTGTCCTTTGTGATCGGGGTTTCAGCGATTTCCATGTCGCTGCCCATCGGCATTCTGCTGGCACTTGGCCGCCGGTCGGACATGATTTTGGTGAAAACCCTTTCTGTGGGCTTCATCGAATTCGTCCGGGGCGTGCCCTTGATCACCATGCTCTTCACGGCGTCGTTGCTTTTGCAATATTTCCTGCCGCCGCGGTCGAACTTTGACCTTATCCTGCGCGTCATCATTCTGGTGACACTGTTTGCCAGCGCCTATATTGCTGAGGTGATCCGGGGTGGCCTTGCCGCCCTGCCGCGCGGGCAATACGAGGCGGCAGATGCGCTGGGGTTGGATTACTGGCAGGCGCAACGGCTGATCGTGATGCCGCAGGCGCTGAAAATCGCCATTCCTGGCATCGTGTCCAGCTTTATCGGGCTGTTCAAGGACACCACGCTTGTGGCGCTGGTGGGGCTTGCAGACCCGCTGACGGGCATCACCCGCATCGTTCGCGCTGACATTAACTGGAAGAATATCTACTGGGAGCCTTACGTTTTCGTGGGCGCCATTTTCTTCGCCGTGTGCTTCGGAATGTCCAGATACTCAATGTATCTGGAGAAGAAGCTCAAGACCGACCATCGTTAAGGAGCGCCAAACATGGCTGAAGCAAGCAGAAAAATGCAGGTCTCGGACGAGGTCGCCATCCAGATCACGGGTATGAACAAATGGTACGGTCAGTTCCACGTTCTGCGCGATATCAACATGACTGTGAACCGTGGCGAACGGATCGTCATTTGCGGCCCATCGGGTTCGGGCAAGTCGACGCTCATTCGGTGCATCAACCGGCTGGAAGAGCACCAGCAGGGCCAGATCATCGTTGACGGCACGGAACTGACCTCTGATCTGAAGAACATCGACAAGGTGCGCTCGGAAGTGGGGATGGTGTTCCAGCACTTCAACCTTTTCCCGCATCTGACCATTTTGGAAAACCTTACGCTGGCGCCGATCTGGGTGCGCAAGACCCCGCGTAAAGAGGCCGAAGAAGTGGCGATGCACTACCTGAGCAAGGTGAAAATCCCCGAACAGGCCCACAAATACCCCGGCCAGTTGTCGGGCGGACAGCAGCAGCGCGTGGCAATCGCCCGCAGCCTGTGCATGAAACCGCGCATCATGCTTTTCGATGAACCTACCTCGGCGCTTGATCCTGAAATGATCAAGGAAGTTCTCGACACCATGATCGAGCTTGCCGAAGAAGGCATGACCATGCTTTGCGTGACCCATGAAATGGGCTTTGCGCAGGCCGTGGCGAACCGGGTGATCTTCATGGATCAGGGCCAGATCGTTGAACAGAATGAACCGAAAGAGTTCTTCAACAACCCGCAAAGCGAACGGACCAAATTGTTCCTGTCGCAGATCTTGGGCCACTAAGGCGGCTTTGAACTGGCGTTTCGTCGGGCGGTTGCTGTAGCAATTGCCCGACAACGACCGCCTGCAGTGCCGCAGTTGGCCTAGGCTGCAATCTCGCGCGGAACGATAAAGTCCACCGTGATGCCCTGGCCGAAACCGGCATCTGCCCAACTGTCGATTGCGAAATCAACCACCAGCGTGGCGCCCGTCGGGTATTTGCGGAAATCAGGGTTGAGCGGGGTCTTCGACACCAGCCGATGGGCAAATTCGGCAATGCCGGGGTTGTGGCCGATCATCATCAGCGTATCTGCTGTGCCGTGGCGCAGGACTGCCAGCATCACATCGGGGCCTGCGTGGTAAAGCGTGGGCTTCAACTCCAACACCGGCGCACCGGGAAGGGCGGGGGCTATTCCCGAAAACGTGGCGCGGGTGCGCACGGAATCGGAACACAAGACCTCTCCCGGTACAAATCCCCGCGATGCAAGCCATTGCCCCAGATCTGCCGCCGCCGCCTTGCCGCGTTCGTTCAGGGGGCGATCGTGATCGCTCATCAGCGGGTCGTCCCAGCTTGATTTCGCGTGCCGCGTCAGGATTAACCGCTTCATTTGTGGAATTGTCCCATGTGATAGGCTGACTGTTCAGGTATCCTTGCATAAGCTTGGCTAACCGGGCAAGCGCGGCGCGCAAGACAGCCCGATTTCATGCAATCGCGGTCGCCCGCATCAAGATAGCTGTGGCAACCGGCAACGTCATAGCCTTCGGCCCCAAGGGCGCCCACCGGGCAGGCTGTCAGGCACGGCTTGGCGCATGCGTCACAGGGTTTGGCAGCTGGCGCTGGCACGGCGACAAGCTCTTTCAGCGCCAAAGCCCCACGAAAGCTGACCATCAACCCTTGATTTGCCTGCACCAAAAGGCGTATCGGGCTGTCCCACACCCGCCCGGTGCGCAGCGCCCATTGGTAGAACGGATGAAAAGGGGGGCCGCCAAAAGGAAAGATCGCCTTGGCCCCAAGGTCACAGGCGATGCCGCCGATCACCCGCCGCGACCAGCGGTCAACCGGGTCTGCATGCCCATCCCATTCGGGCTGCGCGGTCAGATGTGCCCAGAACCCCGGCTCTTTGGGGCCGATCATCAGCAAGGTTCGGGTGCCCACGGGCAGCGCCGGATCACCCTCGGCATGAAACCCGCCAAGGATTTCAAGCTGATGCGCTGCCAGCCGCGCGCTTATTTCCGAAAGGGCAGCATCAGCGCCCAGCCCAGCCGCGAAGGTTTCTCGTCCTGCCATTGCAGCCCCAATTCCATCTGTTCATGTCCAGCCTCTGGCATAGGCCGATAGGTGCGAAACATCCTGTCCCAAATCGACAAGGCAAAGCCGTAATTGCTATCATGCTCATGACGGTTGATGGAATGATGCACCCGGTGCATATCTGGCGTTACTAAGACCAGCCGCACCGCCCGGTCCAGCCACAGGGGCAGGCGCAGGTTGGAATGGTTGAACATTGCCGTGCCGTTCAAGAGGATCTCAAACAGCACTACCGCCAGTGCAGCCGGGCCAATCAGATACACCAACCCGATTTTCAGCCCCATCGAAGCCAGTATTTCCATGGGATGAAAGCGCAGCGCCGTGGTCACATCAAAATCGCGGTCCGCATGGTGCACGCGGTGAAAGCGCCAAAGGACCGGCACCTTATGCGTCACCAAATGCTGCGCCCAAATCGCGGCATCAAGGATAAGAATGGCCAGCGTCACCTCAACCCAAAGCGGCCAGTTCAGCGCATTGAACAGCCCCCATCCCAGAAGCGCGGCATCCACCGCCGCCCCAACAGCCAGCAACGGCAGAAAAATCGCCAAGGCCCGCAGGGCGAGCGTGTCCAACACCGTGATCGACAGGTTGGTGAACCAGCGAGTTTTGCGCGGTTGGCGACGTGCCCGACGGGGTGCCAAAGTCTCCAACGCGGCAAAAAGCACGAAAAGGCCCAGAAAAACGCCAAAGCGCAGGATCAGTTCGTATTCCATGGCCCCTCACATTCGCTGTCTTGAACGTAAGGGCGCTGATCTGAAAAATCTAGCGTTTCACATGCGGCTTGATACGCGGCGCGGTTGAGCGAATTTGGCTGCCCGCGCCATGGTCGGTGAACAGCTCCAACAGGCAGGCATTTGGCACCTTGCCATCCAGAATGGTCACCGCCCGCGTGCCTTTTTCCAAGGCCATCAGCGCGGTTTCGGTTTTTGGAATCATGCCGCCAGAAATCACGCCATCAGCGGTCATCTGACGAATTTCTTCCGGGGTGATCTGGGTCATAACCTGCCCCGAGGCATCCTTGACGCCCGGCACATCCGTCAGCAACAGCAGGCGATCGGCCTGCAAGGCCCCGGCAATCGCCCCCGCCGCCGTATCGCCATTGACGTTGAAAGTTTCGTTATCGGCCATGCCCGTGCCCACGGGCGCGATCACAGGAATGATCCCGGCCTTGTACAAATCGCGCAGCACCTGCACGTTCATTTCAATCGGGCGGCCAACAAACCCCAGTTCGGGGTCGTCCGCCTCGCAGACCATCAGATCATCATCCTTGCCCGAAATGCCCACGGCGCGCCCGCCTGCATCCATGATCGCCTGCACGATGCGCTTGTTCACCAGACCTGACAGAATCATCTCAACCACCTGCACGGTGGCCTTGTCTGTTACCCGCTTGCCGCGCACGAACTCTGACTTGATGCCCAGTTTGGCCAGCATGTCGTTGATCATCGGCCCACCGCCATGCACCACGACCGGGTTTACCCCAACCTGCCGCATCAACACGATATCGCGGGCAA
>JAIOXV010000100.1 GCA_021741465.1 Paracoccaceae bacterium | reverse complement strand
GTCACGCGCGAAAGCGAAGGGGACGGGCATGGCTGAAAAGCGCAAGCTGTTTGAGGATGTCGCCGCGACTGCGGCGCCGGTGGCACCGCAGGGCGGCCTGATCGACGGGCGCAAGGGCGCGCGCCGGGGCATCCGCGTCTGGTTGGTGGCGATTTTCCTGCTGGTGGCGATGATGATCGCGGTCGGCGGCTTGACGCGGCTGACGGACAGCGGCCTGTCCATCACCGAATGGAAACCGGTCACCGGGGCCATTCCGCCTTTGAATGCGGCCGACTGGGCTCTTGAGTTCGAGAAATACCAGGCAAGCCCCGAATTTCAGCTGCAAAACAGCCATATGGCGCTGGAAGATTTCAAGTCGATCTTCTGGTGGGAATGGGGCCATCGTCAGCTTGGCCGGGTGATTGGCCTTGTTTGGGCTGTGGGCTTTGTGGGCTTTTTGCTCGCCGGGGCCATTCCGGCGGGGTGGAAGGGCCGGCTTTTGGCTCTTGGGGCCTTGGGCGGGTTGCAGGGCGCAATTGGCTGGTGGATGGTGAAATCCGGTTTCGTGGGCCAGAATGTCGATGTGGCAAGCTATCGGCTGGCCACCCATCTGGGGCTGGCCTTTATCATTCTGGGGCTGACGGCGTGGTATGTCTTCTTGCTGGGGCGCAGCGAAACCGATCTGATGCAGGCCCGGCGCAGCGCCGAGCGCAAGTTGGTAGGGCTTTCCACCGGGCTGATGCATTTCGCCTTTTTGCAAATCCTGCTTGGGGCTTTGGTGGCCGGGATCGACGCCGGGCGCGGCTTTCCGACCTGGCCCGACATGAACGGCCAATTCTTCCCGGCGGATGCCTTCTATGTGCCGGGGCGTCCGCTGTGGGCGGCCTTCTTTGAAAACCCCGGTCTGGTGCAGTTCATGCACCGTTTCGCGGGGTATCTGGTGTTTGCCTTCGGTGTGGTGGTTTGGCTGCGCGGGCGTCAATCGGCCCATGCGGCGACGCGCGGCGCGTTCCATGGCGTGATGGCGATGCTGGTGGCGCAAGTTGGGCTTGGCATCGTCACGGTCTTGACGGCGGCGCATATGCATACGGCGATCACCCATCAAATCGGCGCGGTGATCTTGTGGGTTCTCATCATCCGGGCGCGGCATCTGTCCATGTTCCCGGTGGCAGGTTCGATCCGAGAGGGCACGGCATGACCAACAATACGGCATTTCGCGATTTGATGGCGTTTCAGCGCCAGACCGAAGCGCTTGGGCTGGTGGCCGAACGGCTGGGCTGGGATCAGGAAACCATGATGCCAAGCGGAGCGGCCGATCAGCGGGGCGAGGAGATGGCGGCGATGGAGGGCATGTTGCACGCCCGCCGCACCGATCCGCGCATCGCCGATTGGCTGGAGGCGGCTGAAGCCCCCGATGCTGCGGGCGAGGCCCAAGTGCGGCTGATCCGCCGCTCTTATGACCGCGCGGTCAAGGTGCCCGGCGATTTGGCCGAAGCCTTGGCGCGCCTTACCTCGGTGGCGCAAGGCATCTGGGCCGAAGCGCGGGCCAAGGGCGATGTCGCAGCTTTCTTGCCGACGTTGGCTGAGGTTCTTGCACTGAAGCGGCAAGAGGCCGCGGCCCTTGCGGCGGGGGGCGATCTTTATGACGCGCTGATCGATGATTACGAACCCGGCGCCACCGCAGAAAATCTTGGTGCGATGTTCGGGCGGATGCGTCCCCGCTTGGTGGCCCTGCGCGCGGCAGTTTTGGAAAAACCGGTTCCCAAGGCGCTGAGCGGCCATTTTTCGGCCGAAAGCCAGATGCGCATGGCGCGCGATCTGGCCTCTGCATTCGGCTATGACTGGTCACGCGGGCGCATCGACCTTGCGGTGCATCCTTTCAGTTCTGGCGGCGGCAATGACAGCCGCATCACCACGCGCGTGGTGGAAACCGACCCGTTCAACTGCTTTTATTCCACCATCCACGAGGTCGGCCATTCCAGCTATGAGCTGGCCATAGACCCCGATTATGGCATGACACCGATCGGGCATGGCTGCTCGATGGGGGTGCATGAAAGTCAAAGCCGGATCTATGAAAACCAGATCGGCCGCAGCCGCGCCTTCACCGGCTGGATGTTTCAAGAAATGCGCGACCGCTTTGGCGCCTTTGACATGCCGTCCGAAGACGCCTTCTTTGCTGCCGTGAACCGCGTGCAGCCCGGATTTATTCGCACCGAGGCCGATGAGGTGCATTACAACCTGCACATCATGATGCGCTTTGATCTGGAACGCGCGCTGATCCGGGGCGATCTGGCGGTGACGGATCTGGAAGCGGCCTGGAACGACCGCTTCAAGGCTGACTTTGGTGTGGCTGTGGACACGCCCGCGCATGGCATGTTGCAAGATGTGCATTGGTCTTGTGGCCTGTTTGGCTATTTCCCGACCTATACCTTGGGCAATGTCTATGCCGGCTGCCTTCATCAGGCGCTGCGGGTGGCGGTGCCCGACCTCGATAGCCAATTGGCCAAGGGCGATACATCGGCCGCGACGGGTTGGCTGCGCGAAAACTTGCAGCGTCATGGTGGCCTGCGCACGCCGCGCGCCACCATTGCCCATGCCTGCGGGTTTGAGCCGCATGAAGGCCCGCTTCTGGACTATCTGGAGACCAAATTCGCCGGGCTTTACGGATTGTGAGCCAAACGAACACCCCGGTTTATGCGCTGGCAGTCGGACAGACGCTGACCTATGCCGGGGTTTACTATGCCTTTCCGGCCATTCTGCCTGATCTGCTGGCTGAAACCGGCTGGACCGCGGCCGAGCTTGCCGCCGGGCCGACGCTGGGCTTTTTGGTGATGGCCGCACTCACGCCCTTTACCGGGCGATGGGTAGACCGGGGTTGGGGTGGCGAGTTGCTTGGCTATATGCCGGTTCTGGCAGCGCTTTGCGTGGCAGCACTTGGCTTTGCGCCAACCCTTGGCTGGTGGTTGGCCATCTGGGCGGTTCTGGGGCTGGCGCAGGCAACCTGTCTTTATGAAACCTGTTTTGCCTTTCTGACCCGGCGTCTGGGCGAAGATGCCCGGCTGGCGATCACCCGTGTCACGCTTGTGGCCGGGTTTTCCGGCACGCTGACCTTTCCCTTGGGCGACTTTCTGGCGCGAAACTATGGCGCGCAGGGGGCGTTGATCGGTTTTGCCTTGCTTATCCTTTTTGGCGCGGTGCCGGTCAATATCTGGGCGGTGCGGGCGCTGCGGCGGATGGAGCGGGCAAGCGCGCCGCGCCCCCACCCCCGCGACCCGGGGGCTTTGCATGCGGCGCTGCGCCGCCCGGCCTTTTGGGCGATCTCGGCGATTTTCGGGATGATCTGGCTGAACCACGGGGTGCTGCTGACCTTTATCCTGATGCTTTTTCAGGACCGTGGGGCGAGTGCGGGCATGGCCACGATTGCGGCGGCCTGTATCGGCCCTTCCCAGGTTGCCGGCAGGGCGCTGCTTTTGGTTTTTGCCGCGCGGGTTTCGAATGCGCGGGCAAGCTTGTGGTCGCTCGCCTCGATCTTGGTTGCGGGGGTGATCTTGTGGGTTGCCGGCGTCTTGCCTGCGCTGATCTTTGTCTTTGCGATGTTGCAAGGCGCGGGCGCGGGGCTGTTGTCAAACCTGCGGCCAATTCTGGTGGCCGATCTTCTGGGGCGTCGCGGGTTCGGTACGGTTTCGGGCGCGGTTGCGGTGACCCCGATCCTTGCCTCGGCAGCGGCCCCAAGCGTGGGGGCCGCGCTGCTGCATGCGGGTGGGCCGGGGCTGATCTATGGCGCCTGTCTGGCCATGGCGGCGGGTGGGCTGGCGATTGGCATCGGGCTTTTGGCCCGCAGCCCCCGTTAACCCCAGTTCGGCGGGCGCTTTTCAAGAAAGGCGCAAATGCCTTCGTCGGTATCGGGGTTCAGCATGTTTTCCACCATGGCACGCCCGGCAAGCGCATAGGCCTCGGCGGTGGTCAGGGGCAATTGGTCGTAAAAGGCGGCCTTGCCGATGCGTGTCGCCTTGGCCAGTTTTCCGGCCACGGTTTCGGCCAGTTTGCGGGTTTCGGCGTCCAGCGCATCCGGCGGGGCGACGCGGTTTACCAGACCCACGTCGCGCGCGCGCTGGGCGGAAATGAACTCGCCCGTGGACAGCATTTCAAAGGCGACAGCCGGGGCCACCTTGCGGCTTAGGGCGACCATCGGGGTAGAACAGAAAAGGCCGATATTCACCCCGTTGACGCCAAAGCGCGTGCCCTCGGCCGCCACGATCATGTCGCAGCTGGCCGCCAGCTGACAGCCTGCGGCCGTGGCGATGGTGTGAACCTGCGCGATCGTTACCTGTGGCAGGGCCTGCAAGGACTGCATCATGGCCGAACAGGTGGCAAAAAGGCTTTGGTAATAGGCCGCGCCCTTGTCGGCATCGGTGCGGTGCGATTGCATCTCTTTCAGATCATGCCCGGCGCAAAACGCCTTGCCCGCGCCTTTCAGCACCACAACGCGGATCGAACGATCCTGCGCCAGTTTGGCGATTTCGCCAGACAGGGCCGCCAACATGGCATCGGACAGCCCGTTGAAATTGCCAGGGCTGTTCATGGTCAGCGTGGCGATGTGGCCCGCGTCTTCGCGGTTCAAGATTGGATCGGTCATTGCATTCCCCCTGCTTGCCCGCCAGCTTAGGCGCAGGCCGAGTTGGAGGAAAGTATGGATTTGCAAATGGATGCCGCCGCCTTGCAGGCATTTCTGGCGCGCGACTTTGGCCAGGTGGCCGAGGATTTCGCGGTGGAACGGGTCGATACCCAAGGATTGACCCTGCGCCTGAAGGTGGCCGAGCGTCATCTGCGGCCGGGGGGCACGGTTTCGGGGCCGTCGATGTTTGGGCTGGCGGATGTCGCGATGTATCTGGCGATCCTGTCGCGCATCGGCCCGGTGGCCTTGGCCGTGACCACCAATTGCAGCATGGATTTCATGCGCAAACCCGCCGCGGGGCGCGATCTGCGGGCCGAGGCGCGGGTATTGAAGTTGGGGCGGTCTTTGGCGGTTGGGGATGTGCTGATCTTCAGTGATGGCCAGGACGCGCCTGTCGCACGGGCGGGGCTTACCTATTCCATTCCGCCCGCGCCGATGGCTGGCGGGGCGCAATGATCCGCGGCACCACTTGGCGTCTTAAAAGGCCGAAGGATCAGCTTTTGCTTGTGACAAAACGCCCTTCAACCTGGGCACCGCTTTCGATGACAAGGGTGGAATAATTCACATCTGCGGTGATCTGGGCTGCCGCGCGCAGGGTCAGCGTCTCGCTCGAGATCCGGCCGCTATGGCGGCCCTTGATCTCGACCGAGGCGGCAGAAATATCACCCGACATCCGACCTTCGCCGCCGATCGTCAGGCTGTGGGCCTCGACGGTGCCTTCGGCTTCGCCCAACAATTCGATGCTGCCGGTCGAGCGGATGTCGCCGGTGATCTTCAGATCGGCGGCCAAAAGCGATCGGGTGTTGGTGCCCGGACCCGGCGCGGGGCGGGGCGGGGTGGCAGTGGGGTCAGAGGTCTTGGAGAACATCGGCAGAATCCTTCGCGGCGCAGCCCGCATAAGGGACGATGTGGCAATTGCGGTCAAGGGTCGCAGCGCGCTTGGGCCAAAGCGGGGCGGGAAAGCGCAAGAAGCGACGCCAGAACGGCGCGCAATGATAGGCAAGAGCGCTATGATATGATCAAATGGCCGAAGGAATCGGCAGAAGGGTGCAGACCATGGCGGCAGAAGACGGGTTCTTTAAACCAGTATCGGGGTTTGATCTTCCACGATTCGCAGGGGTTCCCACTTTCATGCGCCTGCCGCATGTGCCGTTCGACCATCCCCGTTTCAACGAAGTGCAGATCGGGCTGATCGGCGCGCCTTGGGATGGTGGCACAACCAATCGTCCCGGCCCGCGCCACGGCCCGCGCCAGTTGCGCGATTTGTCCACCATGATCCGCGCCCAGAACGGCGCGACATGGGTTGCCCCATTTGATCTGGCGCGCTGTGCCGATTTGGGCGATGTCGCGCCGAACCCCGCCGATCTGATGGACAGCATGGCGCGGATGGAGGCCTTTTACACCCGCGTCGTCGAGGCTGGCATCCTGCCCTTGACCGGCGGGGGGGATCATCTGTGCTCCCTGCCGATCTTGCGCGCTGTGGCCAAGCGTCGTCCGGTGGGGATGATCCAGTTCGACAGCCATACCGACCTGAACGACATCTATTTCGGCACCAGTCGCTATAATCACGGTACCCCGTTCCGCCGGGCGGTGGAAGAGGGGCTGATCGACCCCAAACGCTATGTGCTGATTGGCATTCGCGGCACAGCATATGGGCGCGAGGATTGGGATTTCGCCGCGGCCAATGGCATCCGCATCATTCCGATTGCCGAATTTCATGCCCGCGGCGCCGATGATGTGATGGCCGAGGCACGCGACATCGTGGGCACCCAGCCGATCTATGTGACCTATGACATCGACTTTGTTGACCCGACCTTCGCGCCGGGTACGGGCACGCCAGAGGTTGGTGGGCCGAATTCCTGGCAAGCCTTGCAGGTGGCGCGCGGGCTCAGGGGGCTGAACCTTGTGGGGGCTGACCTTGTCGAGGTTTCGCCGCCTTTCGATCCCAGTGGCGGTACAGCCTGGCTGGGGATTTCGCTGATGTTTGAAATGCTTTGTGTGATGGCCGAACGGGTTTCGGGCTGAACGGACAAGGGGGGCAGGCCGGCTACCGGTCTGTGCCACAGGATTTATGCCAAAAGGAAAGGGCAGAGCCATGGCTGCTGAGATGATCGTGACCAATGCGCGTGTGCTGACGATGGACCACGCAAACCCACGGGCTGAGGCGGTGGCCTTGGCGGCGGGCAAGGTGCTGGCCGTCGGCAGCCGCGCCGCGGTGGAGGCCTTGGCCGGTCCCGAAACCAAAGTCATTGATGCCGGGGGAAGAACCGTCATGCCGGGCTTTTTCGAAAGCCACCTGCATCTGGTGCTTGGCGGAGCTGAACTTGTGCAGTTGCAACTGGGCGGGGTCGAAGGGTTTGACGCTTTGAAGGCCGCGTATCTGGATTATGCGGCCAAGAACCCGGACCGCCCCTTGTTGATGGCGCAGGGGGCTGCCTATGAAATCCTTGACCACCCGGTCACCCGCCATGATCTGGACCGCATCATGGCTGACCGTCCGCTGGCGATGATGTCGCCAGACCATCACACGGTTTGGGCCAATACGCGGGCTTTGACCATGGCGGGTCTTTTGCAGGGTGCGAAAACCCCGCCGGGGCATATCGTTGTGATGGGCGAAGACGGCACGGCCACCGGCGAATTGCGCGAATTCGAAGTCTTTGCGGCCGTTCTGGCCTTGGGCGGTGAGGCGCATTTGCAGCTTGGCATCGCCACCGGGGGCGAGCCCACGCCCTGGCCCGATGCCGCCACGCGGGCGGCTGACAAGGACAAGGTGGCCGCCGGGCTGGCCCATACCGCCGCGCATGGGATCACCTCGATGGTGAACATGGACGGCAACCGCTATACCTGCGTGCTGTTGCAAGAGATGGCCGATGAGGGCCGCCTGAATGCCCGCGTTGTCGTGCCCTTCCACATGAAGCCACATATGGAGCTGTCCGAGTTGGAGCGCGCCAGCGCCATGACGGCCGAGTTCCATGGCGAGTGGGTGCGCAGCGGCTTTGTGAAGATGTTCATGGATGGGGTCGTCGACAGCCGCACGGCCTATATGCTGAACGACTATCCCGGCACCACCGAACGTTCCGAACCCTTGTTTGCGCCAGAACGTTTCAACGACATCTGTGCCGAAATTGACCGGCGCGGCCTGCAGATTGCGGTCCATGCCATCGGGGATGGGGCGGTGCGCCAGACGATTGACGGCTATGAAGCCGCGCAGATCAGAAATGGCAAGCGTGATGCCCGCCACCGGATCGAACATATCGAACTGATTGACCGGGCCGATATTCCGCGCCTTGGCACCCTTGGCATCACCGCAAGCGTGCAGCCCCCCCATCCTCCGGGGGCCATGGATTTCCCGATGTACACCATGGACACAGTCTATCACCGGGAACGTTGGCGCGACGCCTATCTGTGGAAGACCCTTGCCGATCATGGCGCGCCCTTGGCCTTTGCCAGCGATTGGCCGGTTACCGATGTGTCGGTGATGCGCGGCATTCAGGCGGCCATGACGCGCACCCCATATGACGGCGCGCAGGACGAACGCATCAGCCTGATGGACACGCTTTATGCCTATACCGCGGGGGGGGCATGGGCGGCGCATATGGAAGATCTGACCGGGATGCTGAAGCCGGGTCTGGCGGCCGATCTGGTGATGATCGACGGCGATATCGAGGCGATTGCGCCGCACAATCTGGGCAAGACGGCCATAGCCTTGACCGTGGCAGGCGGGCGGATCACGCATAACGCGGCAGGGTTTTCCGCTTAAATGGAGACGGCAGATGGACGTTGATCTGGTCATTACCAACGCCAAGGGGTTAACGATGGACCCCGCGCGCCCGCGCGCGCAGGCCGTTGCGGCCAAGGCTGGGCGGATCGTGGCGCTGGGCAGCACGGCCGAGATCGCCGCGCTGGCCGGGCCGGGCACCCGGGTGATTGATGCCGGCGGGCGCAGCCTGCTGCCGGGCTTTGTTGAAAGCCACATGCATCTGTTGCTGGGCGGGTCCGAGCTGATGCAGTTGCATATCCACGGCTTGCGCGGGCAGGAAAAGCTTGCCGCAGCGGTGGCCAAATATCGCGCGGGCCATCCCGATCTGCCCCTTATCATGGCGCAGGGTGCAGAGTGGGGTCTGTTGGGGCGCCCGATGACGCGGCAGGAATTGGACAAGATCTGTCCCGATCTGCCCATCGCCTTGTGGGCGCCTGACCATCATACGGTCTGGGCCAACACCATCGCCTTGGAAAAGGCAGGCATTCTTCACGGGGCCGAAACCCAGCCCGGCCATATCATTGTGATGGCCGAGGATGGCACCGCGACGGGTGAACTGCGCGAGTTTGGCGCCTATGAGCGGGTGATCGCTTTGGGCGGTGCGGGGCGGCTGCATCTGTCGATCGCAACGGGCGAGGAACCTGTGCCAGAGCCTACCCCTGAGGAACGGGCCGCCGATATGGCCGTCTTCGCCGCAGGGCTTGCGCATTGCGCGGCGCATGGCATCACAACGATCGTCAATATGGATGGCAACCGCTATCAGCTTTCGCTGCTGGATGAGATGCGACGTACAGGCCAGCTTACCGCGCGGGTCAAGATTCCGTTTCACTTCAAGCCCCACATGGACATCCAGGCGCTGGACCGGGCCGAGGCGATGCACCGTGACTATAATGATGACTGGCTGTCGTCGGGCTTTGTGAAGATGTTTATTGACGGCGTGCTGGACAGCCACACGGCGCTTATGGTCGATGACTATCCAAATTCGCCGGGCGACCGGGGCATGCCTCTGTTCGAGTTGGACCGCTATAGCGCGATCTGCACCGAGATTGACCGCAGGCGGCTGCAAATTGCCGTGCATTCCATTGGGGATGGCGCGGTGCGGGCGACGCTGGACGGTTACGAGGCCGCCCTGAAGGCCAATGGCCCATGGGACAGCCGCCACCGGGTCGAACATGTCGAAATCATCAACCGCGCCGATATCCCGCGCTTTGCGGCGCTGGGGGTGACGGCTTCGGTCCAGCCGTCCCATCCGCCGGGGGTGATGGACTTTCCGGCCGAGCCGACCTTGACCGACCATATCGGCAAGGACCGCTGGCGCGATGCCTATGTGTGGAAGACGCTGGTGGATGCGGGGGCCAGGATTGCCTTTGCCAGCGATTGGCCGGTCACCGATGTCAATGTGATGCGCTCGTTGCAGGCGGCGCTGACGCGGGTGCCTTATGACGGCGCAGCGGATGAGCGGCTTGGTTTCATGGATACCTTGTTTGCCTATACGGCGGGTGGGGCTTGGGCTGCCCATATGGAAGGGCTGGTTGGAACGCTTGCCCCCGGAATGGCAGCAGACTTTGTATTGATCGATGGCGATATCGAGACGATCCCAGCCGACCAACTCGGCAAGACGGGAATCGCTTTGACCATCGCGGGGGGGCAAATCACCCATCAAGGGGCGGGATTCGCAGCCTGAGGCGGGAATCAGCGGGCGAGATTCGGCGGTTTTGCCGTGTTTCGCCCAAGAACCCCGCAGCAGGGGCAGCCCATCGTGCACAAACTTGCAGCAGCCTGCGCGAAAAACCCCTGTAAACATTGAATGTAACAGAAAAAACACTGCGATCACGCTTTTTCCTCTTGCGGGTTCCGGCAGCTTTGCCTAAACACCGCCTCACCGAAGACGACGGCACGCAGCGATGCGGTTGGCGGGAACGGGAAGCGGGATGAAACGCTCGTAACGTAATCTGAAGACACGAAGGCAGATACGCCCGAAGTTCGGGTGTGTTGTTTTTTGTGTCTGTGCTCTTTGAAAAGATGATATCTGAAGGGATATGTGGGCGGTTTGGTCGCATCGGCGTCTAACACGTAGCATATCTGCCCAGCAGGGAATGGGGTTTACCTCGCTACCGATGACCTGGGAAG
>JAIOXV010000099.1 GCA_021741465.1 Paracoccaceae bacterium | reverse complement strand
TACAATTCGGTCATCGGCATGGAAAAGATGGAACCTTTGCGCCGGTTCATCACCGGCATGTCGTCAAGCCGATTCGAGCCTGCAAGCGGCCCGGCCACCCTGTCGGGGGTTTACGTTGAAACCGACGACCGCACGGGCAAGGCGACGCGCATCGTTCCGGTGCGGCAAGGCGGACGGCTGGAGGCCATCGGTCCATAATGAAAACCCCGTCGCGTCTGGTGTATGCGCTGATCCTTGCGGCCATCGGTATTGGCTGGGGGGCAACTCAACCTTTGGGCAAGATTGCGGCCTCAACCGGGCATCCGGCCTTTGGGTTGATCTTCTGGCAATTGGTGGTCTGCGTTCTGGTGCTGGGCGCGTTGACGCTTGCCCGTGGCAAGGGCCTGCCGTTGCATCGCCGGGCGCTGGAGTTCTATGTGGTTGTGGCCTTTCTGGGCACGCTGATCCCCAACTATACTTTCTATTATTCGGTGGCGCGTCTGCCTGCGGGCATCATGTCGATCGTGATTTCGACCATTCCGCTGATCGCCTTTCCCATCGCGCTGGCCTTGGGAACGGATCGCTATTCGACGCGTCGGATGGTCGGGATTCTTCTGGGCCTTTCAGGGGTGTTGCTGATTGCCTTGCCGCAGGCCAGCCTGCCAGACCGTGCAATGGTGGCCTTTCTGCCTGTCGCCATGATCGGCCCGCTGTTCTATGCGCTGGAAAACACCTTTGTCGCGGCGCGGGGCACGGATGGCATGGATCCGTTGCAGGCGATGCTTGGGGCCTCTATCGCCGGGGTGGTGTTTTGCGTGCCGTTGATGTTGCTGATGGGGCATTGGTTTGCCATGCCGCTGTCACCGGGGCGCGCGGAATGGGCGTTGATCGTCTCTTCGGCGCTGCACGCTTTGCTTTACGCCAGTTTTGTCTGGCTGGCGTCTCGCGCCGGATCGGTCTTTGCGTCGCAATCTGCTTATTTCACCACCGCCTCGGGCATTGTCTGGGCGATGGTTCTGCTGGGGGAAAGGTTCTCCCCTTGGGTCTGGGCGGCGGCTGGGGTCATGCTGTGTGGCCTTGCTTTGGTGGCCCCAAGGCAACGGCAAACGGCTTAACTCGACAAAGTTAGTAGAGATTATTCTTCTCTTTTCCGATGATATGACCTATGACGGTCTGAGGAATGGAGGATTGCATGATCGGACTTGATCTGAGCCAAGGGACCCAAGCGGTCATCGCGCTTTTGATTTTGGCGAGCATGTTCGTGATGTTCCTGCGCGAGACCTACCCGGTTGAAGTGGTGGCGCTCGGCGGGGCCACGGTGATGCTGGTTTTGGGCATTTTGCCCATGAAGGCGGTGTCGGGCGTGCTTTCAAACAACGCGCCTTGGACGATTGCCGCGATGTTCATCATAGTCGGTGCGCTGGTGCGGACCGGGGTTTTGGAAACCGTGGGCCAGATGGCGGCCCGCAAGGCGGAAACGCATCCGGCGACCACGCTGGTGACCTTGGGCCTTGGGGTGACGGCGGGATCGGCTTTCATGAACAACACGCCGCTTGTGGTGGTGATGCTGCCAATCTTCATTCAGCTGGCCAAACAGCTGCAGCTGACGCCTTCGAAGCTGCTGATCCCCTTGTCCTATATGACGATTTTGGGCGGCACGGTCACCATGATAGGCACATCGACCAATCTTGTGGTTGACGGGGTGGCGCGGGAAAAGGGGTTGGAACCCTTTGGGATATTTGAAATTTCGCCCATCGGTATTCTGGTTGCTATCGGGGGGCTGAGCTATCTGGCGCTTTTTGCCAAACGTCTTTTGCCTGATCGCGATTCAATGTCGGCCCTGCTGTCCGACCGCAAGGGCATGAAGTTCTTTACCGAGGTGGCGATCCCGGAAGGATCGGCCTTCATCGGCCAGAACCCGGTTGAGATTGACCTGTTCAAACGCGGTGGGGCGCGGGTGATCGACGTGTTGCGGGGTGATCTGTCGTTGCGGCGCAATATGGCCGAGGTCGTGTTGGAAGAAGGCGACAGGGTGGTGCTGCGCACGCCCATGGCCGAACTTCTGGGCCTGAAGGATCACAAACAGCTTCGTCAGGTGGACGAGCTTTCTTCGGTTCAGACCGCGACGGTTGAAGTGCTTATCACGCCGGGCTGTTTGATGGTGGGCCGGTCGCTGGGCCAGATGCGCCTGCGCCGCCGCTATGGCGTTTATCCGCTGGCGGTGCATCGCCGCAATCAGAACATCGGGCGGCAGCTTGATGATCTGGTGGTGCAGGTGGGCGACACGCTGCTGCTGGAGGGCGCGCCTTCGGACATTCAGCGTCTTTCGGCCGATATGGAGATGGTCGACGTCTCGCACCCGTCAGAACGGCCTTACCGGCGCAACCGCGCGCCCATCGTGGTGGCGGTTCTGATTGCCGTGGTCATCGGGGCGGCACTTGATGTCGCGCCCATTCAGTTTCTGGCCTTTGTCGGCGCTGGCGTGGTGCTTTTGACCCGCGCCATTGATGGCGACGAGGCGATGGATGCCGTGGATGGCCGCCTGCTGGCGCTGTTGTTCGGCATGTTGGGCGTGGGGGCCGGGCTGGAGAATTCCGGCGCGGTGGAGCGGATCGTCGCGCTGGTTGCGCCCTTTATGGCGGGCTTGGCGCCATGGATGCTGGTCTTTTGCGTCTATGCCCTGTCGTCTTTCCTGACCGAAGTGGTGTCGAACAATGCGGTTGCGGTGATCGTGACGCCAATTGTCATTCATCTGGCGCAGACGCTGGGGGTTGATCCACGGCCCTTGGTGATTGTGGTGATGATCGGCGCTTCGGCGAGCTTTGCCACTCCGATCGGCTATCAGACCAACACGCTGGTCTATGGGCCGGGTGGGTACAGCTTTATGGACTTTATCCGCTTTGGCGTGCCGCTGAACATTATCTCGGCGATCATCTGCACCATCTTCATCCCGCTTCTGTATGACTTTTGACCCTTTCGGCGCTGCCGCAGGGGTTGCCGCCGTGGGGGGCGGTGGTGTAGAGGGCCTCATCACCGAGATTAGCGGAGTTTTAGGGTCATGGCTGGCCATTCCAAATGGGCGAACATTCAGCATCGCAAAGGCAAGCAGGACAAGCTGCGCTCGAAGATGTTTTCCAAGCTGTCTAAGGAAATCACCGTCGCTGCCAAAATGGGCGATCCTGATCCTGACAAGAACCCGCGTCTGCGTCTGGCCGTAAAGGCCGCCAAGGCGGTTTCCATGCCAAAAGACGTCATCGACCGCGCGATCAAGAAATCGGCCGGCGGGGACGCGGCGGATTACACCGAAATCCGCTATGAAGGTTATGGCGTGAACGGCATCGCGATCATCGTCGAAGCGATGACCGACAACCTGAACCGCACCGCCTCTAACGTGCGCAGCTATTTCACCAAATGCGGTGGCAATCTGGGCCAGACCGGATCGGTGGCGCACAGCTTTGACCGGGTGGGCGAGATCTCTTATCCCGCCAGTGTGGGCAGTGCTGACGATGTGATGATGGCAGCGCTTGATGCCGGTGCTGATGACGTTGAATCGGACGAAGACGGCCATTGGATCTATTGCCCGGTCGAAAGCCTGTCCGAAGTGTCGGATGCGTTGGAAAAGGCGCTGGGCGAATCTGAGGAATCGAAGATCATCTTCAAGCCGCAGACCCGCACCGAAGTTGATCTGGAAACCGCGCAAAAACTGATGCGGCTGATCGACATGCTGGAAGAGGATGATGATGTGCAGTCCGTCACCCATAATTTCGACATGTCGGACGAGGTTGCAGCACAGCTTGGCTAAGGCTTTGGGCCGGGTTTAAGAAAGGGCGCGCCGCTTGGTGCGCCTTTTTCATTTTCAGGGCGCAAGGGGTACCAGAACCTGCCCGGCTTCGGCGCGGATCGCACGGGTAAGTGCGGCGGTGGCCGGGGCCGTCAGCCGGGCGAACTGCCAGTAAAGCGGCACATCCAGCGGTGCGCTTGGCGACAGGTCCACCAAATGGCCAGAGGCCAATGGTGCGGCAACCAGCGGTTCGGGGTTCAGCCCCCAGCCAAGCCCGGCAAGGCAGGCATCGACAAAACCGTGGCTTGATGCCAGCCTATGCGAGGGAAAAGCCGCCCGTCTGGCCCGGCCGCCGGTTTGGCGATCAACCCAGATTTCTTGCAAACGGTCCTTGTCGGAAAAGGTCAGGGCGGGCGCGCGCGCCAGTGCCTCTGGCGTTGGGCCGTCGGGCATCCAGTGCGCAACATAGCCGGGCGATGCGGTGGCGCGGTAGCGCAGTGCCCCCAGCGCGACGCTGTCGCACCCCTGCGGCGGGCGGGCATGCGAGCTAAGCGCCGCCTGCACTTCGCCGCGTTTCAGCCAGTCTTGGCTTACGTCTTGATCGTCGATCACAAGATCGAACAAGAACCCCTCGACCGCTGCCAAGGCCGGAATGACCCAAGTGGCCAGACTGTCGGCATTGACGGCGATGCGCAATGTGGCCGGGCGGGGTGAAAGCTGGGGCAGATCGGCGGCCAGCGTGCGTTCCAAAAGCACCACCTCGTCATGGTGGCGGATCATCCGCAGCCCGGCGGGGGTGGCGCTGCAGGGGCTGGCGCGGCGGATCAAGAGCGTGCCGGCCTGATCTTCAAGCGCGCGAATGCGCTGCGATATGGCCGAAGGGGTTACGTGCAACTCTGCCGCCGCAAGATCGAAAGACCCGCGGCGGTGAACGGCAGCCAATGCAGCAAGCTGGGCAGGATCAAACATTAGCTTAGCTAATCCAAACGTAGAATTGGTAACTTTCCTAAACTCTATCCCGCTGCTAGGCACAGCGCAACGGAGGTGGCTTATGCCCGGTATTTCAGAACGTTCCAGACGGCCGGCGAAGGTGGCACCGCGCCATGGTTGAAACTGCATTTCAGGGCTGGTTGATCTCGATCAGCCTTATTCTGGCGATCGGGGCGCAGAACGCCTTTGTCTTGCGCCAAGGCTTGCGGCGCGAACATGTGGCGGCGGTGGTGCTGGCTTGCGCCTTGTCGGATGCGATCCTCATCGCCGCCGGGGTTGCCGGGTTTACGGCGGCTTCCAAAACCCTGCCATGGCTGGGCCAGGCCATGCGCTTTGGCGGCGTGGCCTTTTTGCTGGTTTATGGTGCACTGCGGTTCCGCGCCGCCCTGCAAGGGGGCGAGGCCTTGGTGCCTGCGGATGGCAAGGCGGCACCCTTGTCGCGTGTGCTGGCAACCTGTTTGATCCTGACTTGGGCCAACCCGCATGTCTATCTGGACACCGTGGCTTTGCTCGGCTCGATCTCGGCGCAATATGCCCCGCGGGAATGGGCCTTTGGCGCGGGCGCGGCCTTTGGCAGCCTGAGCTTCTTTACGGCGCTGGGCTATGGCGCGCGCCTTTTGGCGCCGGTTTTTGCCAATCCGCGTGCCTGGGTGGTGCTGGAGGTCATTATCGGATGCACCATGTGGGCCATCGCGGCGGGCCTTGCCTTTGGCCGCTGAAAGGCCTTAGGTCGGCGCATCATGGCGATGACGAAAGCACCGGGGCGGCCCCTTGAGGGGATTTTGTGGATGCTGGCCTCGGGGCTGGCCTTCGTGGGTGTCAACACCGTTGTGCGAGCGCTGGGAACCAATCTGCCCGCCGCGCAATCGGCCTTTGTACGCTATGCCTTTGGCGTGCTGTTCTTTTTGCCCATGCTGCCCGGCCTTCTGCGTGCGGGTCTGCCTACGGGTGCCTTGCGGCTTTTGGCCTGGCGCGGGGTGGTGCACAGCGCGGCGGTGCTGTTTTGGTTCTTCGCCATGGCCCGCATTCCCTTGGCCCATATTACGGCAATTGGTTATCTAAGCCCGGTGATCCTGTTGGTTGCCGGGGCGGTTCTTTTGGGCGAGGGGCTGACCTCGCGCCGGGTGCTGGCGGTTGGCCTGGCGCTTTGTGGGGCGCTGATCGTGTTGCGCCCGGGGTTGGAGCCGGTGGGGATCGGCCATTTGGGCCAGATCGCCGCGGCAAGTTGCTTTGCGGCAAGCTATCTTTTCGCAAAAAAGCTGAGCGGGTTTGTGCCTGCCTCGGTTGTGGTGGCCATGTTGACCTTTACCGTCAGCATCGGGCTTGCGCCGCTGGCACTGCTGCAATGGCAGCCGATTTCGGCGCTGCAGGCGGCGGGGCTGGCGCTTGTCGCGCTGTTGGCCACGCTGGGGCATTACATGATGTCGCGCGCCTTCAGCCTTGCGCCTTTGGCGGTGACGCAGCCGGTGACGTTCCTGAACCTTGTCTGGGCAGCACTTTTGGGCAGCCTGTTCTTTGGCGAGCCGGTCGATATCTGGGTGCTGATCGGCGGCGGGCTTATCATTGGGGCGATCAGCTGGGTCAGTTGGCACGAACGCCCCAAAACGCCAGCGCCAGCGCCAGAGGTCTAGGGCGTTGCGTCAAAGCGCGGCGCGGCGCGCGCCATGTAACCTTGCATTAAGCGGCTTTGCCTAGCCTCCCCCTCCAAGGCGTTCCCCGCGGAGGTTTTCATGTCGGATCTATCCCCCATCCTGTCCCTGCCCCTGATGCAGGCAGCGCAGGCCCAAAAACACGTGACCCATAACGAAGCCCTGATGCGCCTTGATCTTTTGGTGCAGCTGACGGTCGAAGACCGCACCCGCACTGCGCCACCGGCGGCGCCGGCAGAGGGGCAGCGCCACATCGTGGCCCTGGCCCCCACGGGGGATTGGGCCGGACAGGCGGGCAAAATTGCCTATTGGCTGGATGGCCAATGGCAATTTCTGACCGCCATGACCGGCTGGCGCGCGCGGGTATTGGGCGACGCGGCCGATGTGCTGTTTGACGGGGCGCAATGGGTTGATGCGGCGGCAGCTGCCGTGCCCTCGGTCTTGTCGGTCGATGAAATCGGTGTCGGCACCTCTTCGGATGCGGTCAACCGGCTTTCGGTGGCATCTGAAGCATCGCTGTTCAGCCATCAGGGTACCGGCCACCAGATGAAGATCAACAAGGCCGCCTCAGGCCAGACGGCCAGCCTTTTGTTCCAAAGCAATTTTTCTGGCCGCGCCGAAATGGGGCTTGTTGGCGAAAATCACTTTACGATCAATGTGTCGAACAATGGCTCCACCTTCAACACCGCGTTGAGGGTTACCGCGGGGACGGCCGAAGTTGAAATCATGAAGCCGGTTCAGTTCAGCGGGCAGGCCGCGGGCCCAAGCAGCCCGAGCAATGGCGAGTTTTGGCACGACAGCACGCGGGGCCAGCTTTTCGCGCGGATTGGCGGGCAGACGCGGGTGATCGACCAACAGGCCGATCTGCCCTATCTTCTGCCCCCATCAGGAGAGTTCATGATGACCACCATGGGAAGCGGTGGGGCCACGACCGTGCTGACCGGGGCGGGCAACCGAATGGATATTTACCCCTTTGTGCCAAGTGTCGATATTGATGTCGATGCGATGGGGGTCAATTGCACGACAGCGGTTGCCGGGGCCGAATGCAAATTGGTGGTTTACGAGGCCGCGGCGGACGGGCAACCCGACGCGCTGTTGCTGGAAACCGCCCCCGAAAGCCTTGCAACGACTGGCAACAAGATTTTGCCCATGAGCTTGTCCTTCAACCGGGGCCGAACCTATTGGATCGGCGTGCGCCATTCGGCCACTGCGGGGTTGTCAGCTTGGGCCTTGCAGGCCACACCTGATATCAACGGCGGCTCCAGCATGGTCACGACCGCGCGCAAGACACTGCGCAGGACCCGCACATTTGCTCTGGCGGCACAGTCAAGCTGGGGTTTCCTAAGCTCAGAAATCAACGCAGCCGTCGCCACCGCGATATGGTTGCGACGGGCTTGATTTCCGCCCGCGCCACGCTGGCCTTTTGGCAACAAAAGCGATCCGGGCAGGCCCCCGGCCTTGCCCGGATTTGTCTTGTTTTGCACGGCTGGATACACAAGAAAAAAAGATAAAATCGAAGGCCGGCAGATGAAGATTGCGATGATTGGTACGGGGTATGTGGGCCTGGTTTCGGGGGTCTGCTTTTCTGACTTTGGCCACGAAGTGATATGTGTCGACAAGGACCCGGCCAAGATTGACCGGTTGCGCGCCGGGGACGTGCCAATCTTCGAGCCGGGGCTTGAGGATCTGATGGCCAAGAACGTTGCCTCCGGGCGGCTGTCTTTCACGCTGGACTTGGCCGAGGCGGTGGCGGGGGCTGATGCGGTTTTCATCGCCGTTGGCACGCCCACCCGGCGCGGCGATGGCCATGCTGACCTGACCTATGTGATGGCCGCGGCGGCCGAGATTGGTCAGGCGCTGACCGGATATGCTGTGATCGTCACCAAATCCACCGTGCCGGTTGGAACCAACCGCAAGGTGGCTGAGGCCGTGCGTACCGCGAACCCGGCGGCGGAATTCGACGTGGCCTCGAACCCGGAATTTCTGCGCGAAGGGGCCGCGATTGATGATTTCATGCGCCCCGACCGGGTGGTTGTGGGCGTTGAAACCGAAAAGGCCCGTAAGGTGATGGGCGATATCTATCGTCCCTTGTTCCTGCGCGATTTCCCGATCGTCTATACCGGTCTGGAATCGGCCGAGATGATCAAATATGCCGCCAATGCCTTTCTGGCCACCAAGATCACCTTCATCAATGAAATCGCCGCCCTGTGCGAAAGGGTGGGGGCTGATGTTCGCGATGTGGCCAAGGGCATGGGCATGGACGGGCGCATCGGCAACAAGTTTCTTCACGCCGGGCCGGGCTATGGCGGATCGTGTTTTCCGAAAGATACCAAGGCTTTGGCACGCATCGGGCAGGAACATGCCGTGCCGATGCAGATCACCGAAACCGTGATAAAGGTGAATGAGGAAATCAAGCGCCGGATGATCGAAAAGATCGAAGACCTGTGCGATGGCACGCTGAACGGCAAGATCATCGCCATTCTGGGCGTCACGTTCAAACCCAACACCGATGACATGCGCGACGCGCCCAGCCTGACCATCGTGCCCGCTTTGGTTGGCGCAGGCGCGCGTGTTCGGGTTGTCGATCCGCAGGGCCGCAGCGAGGGCGAGGCCCTGCTTCCCGGTGTCAAATGGCTGGAGAACCCCTATCAGGCGGTGCAAGGCGCGCATCTTTTGGTGATCCTGACCGAATGGAACGAGTTCCGCGCGCTGGATCTGGCCAAGATGGCCAAGAAGATGGAGATCGCCCGCATGGCCGATTTGCGCAATGTCTATTCCGACGACGAGGCGAAAGAGGGCGGGTTCGAGACCTATATCGGCATCGGGCGGTAGATTGGGCTTGCCATCTGCCATAAGGCTTCGTGCGCGCCATCGTGGCAAGGGCGCTTCGCCGGCGGAGGCCCATGTAGATAAGGCTGGTAAATTGGATTGGCGCAAGCGCGGGCTGGACGTCTTGGCGGTCTTGCAGGGCTTGGCGCGCGTTTAATCATCGTCTTGGCGCTCTTCTCCGCCCTCGCGGCTTTCGCCCCCCTCGTCGCCCTCACCATGTGCATTTCGGTGGCAGGACACACAATTGGCGATGTTGCTGATCCCTTCCTTTTGGTGTTCGCGGATCATATCGGCCTGTTGATGTTCGTGGCAGCCGAAGCAACTGTACTGGGCAAAGTCATTGGCGGTTGTGTGGCAAGTGGTGCAGGCCGCATCATGTGGCCCCGTCAGCGCGAAAAAGCGGGTGTGATCGATCGCCGCCGCAGCCCAGGTCTTTTGCGTGTGGCAAGTGCTGCATTGCGCGACGGGGGCGACATGCATCCCATCGGTGGGAGGCTTGTGGCAGTTGGCACAGCCCGCCGCCACCGCCGGTAACAGCATCACATGGGCAAAGCTGTGGCTGTGCGGCGGCGTCAGGCTGGCCATCGGGTGATCGGTATGGCAGCCCATGCAATCGGTGTCGCTCAGCCCTTGGTGAAATGGCGTGACGGGTGTTTTGCGTGAGACGGGCGTGCCTGCAACCGTCACAAGGCCAATGTCGGCAACGGCGTGGCAGCTTGTGCAACGGGCCGCAACCGCGCCTTGCATGGGCACGTGACAGGCAAAGCAGGTATTTTCAAGGCTTGCATGGGCAGCGATCAGCTGACCCGGTGACAGCATTGGCGCGGGATAGACAAAGACAAGCGCAAGGATGCCGCCAAGGGCAACGGCCATGACCACAAGGATCCAGCGTTTCATGACCACCCCCAGAAAATTAGTGCACTGACGATATGGGCGCTGCCCAAAACAGCGAAGGCCAGCGTGACGGGATAGTGCAGCACCCGCCATTGCTTCACCGTGTCATAGGTCAGGCTGTCCCAATAAAGACGGTCCTCCAGCGCCTCTGGGGCCAAACCTTCAGCGCGCAGCTTTTGGGTGGTTGCCGCCAGCCGTGCCCCCGCACGGCGCAGCAGGAACTTCCCGGTCAAACCGCTTGCCACATTCAGCAACATCGCGCCAATAGCGAGCCAGGCGAGCACTGCGTTAAAGTGTATGCCCGCATGCACAAGGATCAGCAGAGACCCTGCCCAAGCCATGCGTTCATGCAGCCGCAACAGCGTGGCCGGGCGCCCTTTGCTGATAAGCTTGCGCTTGCGAAGTGAATAGCCGAAGGATCC
>JAIOXV010000098.1 GCA_021741465.1 Paracoccaceae bacterium | reverse complement strand
GGCCATGGCCGCCGCCGCACATGAGGTGGGGGCGCTGCTGGTGCTGGATTGCATCGCAAGCGGTTGCATCTGGGTGGACATGGCGGCACTTGGCGTGGATGTGGTTATCTCGGCCCCCCAAAAGGGCTGGTCTGCCAGCCCCGCCGTTGGCGTGGTGGTGATGAGCCCGCGCGCCGAAGCCCGGCTTGCCGAAACGACATCGAACAGCTTTGCCATCGACCTGAAGAAATGGCGCGCCATCATGGAAGCCTATGAAAAGGGCGGGCATGCCTATCACGCCACCCTGCCGACCGATGCGATTGTTGGCTTCCACGCCGCCATGATCGAGACAAAGACCATGGGATTTGCCGCAGCAAAGGCGGCGCAATGGGCGCTTGGTCAGGCGGTTCGCGCGCTTCTGGCGGCAAAAGGCGTGCCCTCTGTGGCGGCCGAAGGCTTTCAGGCGCCGGGGGTTGTTGTCAGCTTTACGGCTGACGCCGATATCCAGAACGGTTCGAAATTCAAGACCTTGGGTTATCAGATTGCCGCAGGCGTGCCCTTGCAGGTTGGCGAAGGGGCTGAATTCCGCACCTTCCGCCTGGGTCTTTTCGGGCTGGACAAGTTGGTCGATGTTCCCGCCACCGTCACGCGGTTGAAAGTGGCGCTCGATCAGGTTTTGTGAGGCAAGGTTATGGGTAAGGATGTGGGGGAAGCGCTGCAAGACGCCGCCTTTATGCGCAGCGAATTGCGCGGGTCCACCATTGAGGCCAGCTATTCTGGTGCGCTGAGTTTCCTGCGGCGCAAATATACCAAGGATCTGACAGGCGTTGATGTGGCCATCACCGGCATCCCCTTTGATCTGTCTGTCAGCAACCGGCCCGGCACGCGCTTTGGCCCGGAAGCGATTCGCCGGGCTTCGGCGCAACACAGTTGGGGGCCAATCTGGCCTTGGCGGTTTGATCCGTTCGACACGCTTGCGGCCATCGACTATGGCGATGTCGCCTTTGACTGGGGCGCGCCGATGGATATTCCGGCAGCGATAGAGGCCCATATCGCCACGCTGATCGCGGGCGGGGCCGCAACCTTGGGGCTGGGGGGCGATCATTTCACCACCTATCCGACGCTCAGGGCCTATGCGACGAAATATGGCCCGCTTGGGTTGGTGCAGTTTGATGCCCATCGTGATGTCGAAGAAGATGATGGCGGACGCATCGATCATGGCAGCATGTTTAACTATGCCGTCCGCGAAGGCATCATTGACCCCAAGCGCACCGTTCAGATCGGGATTCGCACCTGTTTTGCCGGTGAAAAAAGCCATGGCATGACCATTCTGCACGCAGACCGGGTGCAAGAAATGGGCGCCGAAGCCGTGGCCGAGGTTGTGCGCAGGGTGGTGGGCGATGGCCCGGCCTATCTGACCTTTGACATTGATTGCCTTGATCCGTCCACCGCGCCGGGAACCGGCACGCCGGTGCCGGGCGGGCTGACCAGCTATCAGGCGCTGGCGATCTTGCGGGCGATGAAGGGTATGGATTTCAAGGGTATGGATGTGGTCGAAGTCTCGCCACCCTATGACCACGCCGAAATGACATCGAACGCTGCGGCAATGATTGCGGCGGAAATGCTGTGCCTGAAGGCATGGGCCAAAGGCGCACGCCCGGTTGGCATCAACGATTAACGAACCCCAAGCCCGGCCTTCATCAGCGTTTTTCTGACCGGGGCCAGCGAATAAAGTCCGTTCAACGCGCCCGCCCGCAGATCCCGCAGGAAAGGTTCTTGCAGCATCGAGCTGCGGTTCAGCATGTCTATGCCCGCAAGCCGCGCCTTTATCTCCACATGCCGCTTGCGTTCGAACGCCGCCAGCATCGCCGGAGTGCCGATGCCTGCCGGGGTGGCGATGGCCAGATCCAGCAGGGCGGAAAGATCGGCAAGGCTCATGTTCAAGCCCTGCGCGCCGATGGGGGGCATGACATGAGCGGCTTCGGCAATAAGGGCGACACGGCTTGCGGTCATTCGGTCTGCCAATTGGGTGATGATCGGCCAAACCGTGCGCGTTGAGCGCAGGGTCAACGGCCCAAGAATGCCGCAGGACCGCGCATTCATCGCTGCTTCAAAATCTGGGACCGGCAGCGCGGCAAGCCGTGCCACTTCGGGGCCGGTTTCCATCCAGACAATGGCTGAAGAAGGCTGGCCCTCGAAATCGGGCAAGGGCACCAGCGTGAAAGGCCCGCCCGAACGGTGGATCTCGGTCGAGATATTGCCATGCGGGGTGGGGTGGGTGGTGGCAAAAGCCAGCGCTTTTTGGCCGTAGCGGGTGGTTTTCACCCCAATTCCAGCCTGTTGGCGCACGGTTGAATCGCGGCCATCAGCGGCGACGATCAGTCGGGCAGACAGTTGCATGTCATTTGACAGGCTGACCAGGGCCTCGGCGTCGCGCAGCGTCAGGCGGGCCGTGGCGGTGCCGGGCAGGAAGGTGACATTTGGCAATTCGGCCAAACGCGCCACCATCTCGCGCCGCAAAAGCCAGTTGGGCAGGTTCCAGCCAAAGGGTTGGTCGGAAATCTCGGCCGCGTCAAAATCCTTTATGAGGCGCGGCTCTGGCGTGGCCCCGCCGGCGTCGATGATCCGCATAATCTGCAATGGGGCGGCGTAAGGGGCGAGGCGCGCCCAAAGACCCGCCGCCTGCAAGACCGGAATCGATGGATGCAGAAACGCGGTCGAGCG
This sequence comes from Paracoccaceae bacterium, assembly GCA_021741465.1. GTDB lineage: Bacteria > Pseudomonadota > Alphaproteobacteria > Rhodobacterales > Rhodobacteraceae > Tabrizicola_A. The sequence continues at coordinate 7,857 of JAIOXV010000098.1, read as the reverse complement.
GTGGTCCGCCCCGGCTGCGTTACGCTCGGTGATGGGGGGGGCGGGGTCGGTGCAGATCACCGAAAACCCGGCGCTGGCAAAGGCGGCCGCAGCCGTCAGCCCGGCCACGCCGCCGCCCGAAACCAGAACATCAACCTGCACTCGATCCATTGCGTTTCCCCTTTGACTGCAATTTAGGGCGAAAGGCGCGCAAAGCGAAGGGTCAAGGTGTCACGGGGTCAAACGCCCTTGGGAAACGAGATCCAGACAAAAATTGCGAACATCACCGGCACCAATGGCAAAGCTGCCATTGTCAAGGCGACCAAGCCCCAAGTCTTCACTGCAAGGACAAGGGCCGTCAAAAGGATGACGATGATATAGAACACCAGATTGACATCGCGCTTCACCGCCTTTGCCAGGGGGGTGAAAATCGGGATGCTGCGAGCGCGCGAAACAGACATATCAGACTCCGAGATGTGTAAATTCGGAATCCTACATCTCGATTTCCAAAGAAAGGGTGCAGATTGCCGCAGGGCAGCCGGCCGTTACCTGCCGATGACGCGGCCCAGAAACTCTGCCAGATCATCGGTGTGGTGGTGAATGTGGTCAGCCCCCAAGGGCTCGGGTGCAACATAGACCGTGCGCATGCCCATCTCATGCGGCACCCGCAGATTGCGCGGGTCATCTTCAAACATCGCCGCGCGGGCCGGGTCCAGCCCATCGGCGGCAAAGACCGTCTCAAAGGCCGCGCGGTCAGGTTTGGGGTGAAACCCCGCATGTTCCACGCCATAAATCGCGTCGAACAAACCCGTCAGGCCGCGCGCTTCCAGCACCTTTTGCGCATAGGGCTCACAGGCATTGGTGTAAACAATGCGGCGGCCGGGCAGGGCCTTTATGCGGGCCGCAAGCTCTGGATCGGGCGGAAGGACAGAAAAATCAATGTCATGCACATCGGTCAGATAGGGGCCGGGGTCGATATTGTGTTCGCGCATCAGCCCGGCCAGCGTGGTGCCATAGCTGTCCCAATAGTGCTGGCGCAAATGGTTCGCCTCTTGCCGGCTGGCATTCAGCGCCTTCATCACCCAATCGGTCATTCTGACCTCGATCTGGGCAAACAACCGATAGCGCGGCGGATAAAGCGTGTTGTCCAGATCGAAGACCCAGGTGGAAACGTGATGAAAGTGCTGTGTGACCATGTACCCTTCATAAGGGGCATTGCCGGCGGCGGCAATTGGCCGGGTTGAATGCGCCGCGAAAGGCGCTAGTGTCTGGGCACGAAACGGGGGAAGACCGGTGCAAAAAGACGCCTATTCTTTGATATTGGAAGCGATTGAGCGCGGGGATTTCAAACCCGGTGATCGGCTGGTCGAATCTGAACTTGCCGAACGTCTGGGTGTGTCGCGCACCCCGGTGCGCGAGGCGCTGCAGCGGCTGGAAACCCAAGGCATGCTGACCCGTGATGGCCGCAGCCTGATTGTGGCCTCTTTGGATCACAACCAATTGGCCGAGCTTTACACTGTGCGGACCGAACTTGAAGGGCTGGCCGCCCGTCTGGCCGCGCGCCATGCGACGGATGAAGAGATCCGCGTGCTGCGCGGCATGGTGGAAGATGACCGCGCGCTTTTGGGCGGCGATCCCCGCACCCTAAGTCGCGCCAACAAGCGCTTTCACCGGCTGATCCATCTGGCCAGCCACAACCGCTTTTTGGTGCAGCAGCTTGATCTTGTGCACCGCTCTATGGCGCTGATGGCCACAACTTCTTTCGCGGCCGAGGGCCGGGATGAGGCGGCCTTGGCCGAACATGACCAGATCGTCCGCGCGATCGAGGCCCATGATGGAGAGGCGGCCTATCAGGCCTTGCGCTCGCATATTTCCAAGGCCTTTGAAACGCGGCTGCGGGTTGATGCGGGCGAGTTGAAAACCCGCTAGATCAGGCCAGCTGGTCAAATTCGCCGTGGCTGGTCTTGTCCCAGTAAAATGGGTGAACCAGCATTTCCCAGGCCGCCTTATAGGCCGCAAAGGTGGCCAGTGGATAGTAAAGCACCATCGTCGGCACCCATAGCGGGTTCATCCGGTGGCGGGTTTGCGCCAATCCGGCAATGCCAAAGGCGATCAGACTTACCTCAACCGCCAGAAAACTGGTCAGCAACACCGCAAACCCGCCTGACGGCAGCAGTGTCGCCACCGGGTGGGGCAAGCCAAGCGGCAAAAGCCAGAAGGTCCACAAAACCGGGGCCAGCAGCGCGTGCAATACAGAGCCCGCCAGCAGCAGCTGAAAGCCAATGAACTTGCGCGGACCAAGCTCTTTCCACAACAGCACCGGGTCGCGCATATGCGTAAGCCAGGTCATCATAAAGCCCTTTATCCAACGCGACCGTTGCTTGACCCAGGATCTGGGGCGGCAATTGGCCTCTTCAAAGGTTGTGGTGGCGATCAGCTCGGTCCGATAGCCGCGCCGCGCAATGCGCATTCCCAGATCGGCGTCTTCGGTGACGTTGTGGGCATCCCAGCGGCCAAGGCTTTCCAAAACCGCCCGGCGGAAAAAAAGCGTCGTGCCCCCCAACGGCACAGCCAACCCCAAACGTTCAATCCCCGGCAAGAGCAGCCGGAACCAGGCCGCGTATTCAATGGTAAAGCACCGAGAAAACCAATTGACGCGCGGGTTGTAGAAATCAAGCCGGCCTTGCAGGCAGGCCAGATCAGGGCCACGGGTGTAGAATCGGTGCACAACTTTGCGGATCTGGTCGGGCTCGGGGGCATCTTCGGCGTCATAGACCCCAACGATGCTGCCCCGACAATGGTCCAGCGCAAAGTTCAGTGCGCGCGGCTTTGTCTTGACCGACCCGTTCGGCACGATGACCACGCGCATCCACCCCGGAAGATCAGCCTGCATTAACGCGTCGCGCGTCGTGTGATCTTCGGCTTCGACCACCAAGAGAACATCCAAAAGCTCTTGGGGATAATCCAGCAATTCCAATCTCTTGATCAGTCTTGGGGCAATATCGCTTTCGCGGTAAAGCGCCACCATCAGCGACACGATCGGCAGGCGTGCAATGATCGGCGTGGGCGGTTCCGGCGCACGGCGCAAAGCCCCGAAAAGCGCGGCCATCTTCAGCCCGGTAAAGGCCATGCCTGACAACAGCGCGACAAGTGTGACGACCAGAACCGCCCAAGCTGGCCACAGAATTATGGCCACGGCGGCGATCAACCCAAGGCTGGCCAAGGGCAGGCGCAGCATTTCTGGCCGGTAGCTGCGGCAACTGTCCCCCGCCGCGACCCGGCTTTCGGCCAGACGCGCCAGACCGGCGCCGCGTGTATCCAGAAGGGCGGCCTCGATCACGCTGCGCGGGGCAAGCATCATGAGGACTGGCCCAAAAATCGCCTCCAGTCGGGGGCGATGGCGGTGGAAATCTTCGGGATGCGCCGTGGCGACCAAAGTGCCAGCCCCGATCACCCGGCAGGGCAGCAGATGCAGCGACAGACAGTCGACAGCGCCAAAGGCATCAATCAGGCGTGGATCGGGTGGGGGATGTTGTGCCGTAAAGGTGCCAACCTGACAAACATCTGACAAGACACGGAAAAGCGGCCCTTCCGCCACATAGCCACGCGCAAGCAGAATGTCGGCAAGCCGCCCGCCACGCGCCTTGTGCAGGCGCAAGGCATCCACCATGTCATGCGCCGTGACAAGTTTTTCCCGCAAAAGCGCCTGCGACAGCGCTTCGCAAAAACTGGGCTGTTGCGTCAGCGTCTCGCCCAGATCGGGCAAGATATTGGGTCGGCTTTCAAAGGCGATGACAGCGGCCATGGTCCCTCCTGCGCGTCACGACACTGTGGCGCAGAAGGGTTAATGGCGGGTTAAGGTAAACGAGACCTTACAAATGGCGCCCGTTAGGCCGCCCGGCGGGCACGCATCGCTGCGGCAAAGCGTTCAAACAGATAGAAGCTGTCTTGCGGGCCTGGGCTTGCTTCGGGGTGGTGCTGCACCGAATAAACCGGCTTGCCTTCGATCGCGATGCCACAATTCGTGCCATCAAACAGGCTGACATGGGTTTCGATCACACCTGCGGGCAGGGTGGCGGCATCAACAGTAAAGCCATGGTTCATCGAGGTGATTTCCACCTTGCCGGTGGTCACGTCCTTGACAGGGTGGTTGGCGCCATGGTGGCCGTGGCTCATCTTGCGGGTCTTGGCCCCAAGCGCCAGCGCCAACATCTGATGCCCAAGGCAGATGCCGAAAACCGGCAGATCAGCCTTGAGAACGCCCTGAATCATCGGCACGGCATAGGCGCCAGTCGCGGCCGGGTCGCCCGGCCCGTTCGACAGGAACACCCCTTCGGGGTTATGGGCCAGAACCTCTTCGGCGGTGGCCGTGGCGGGCAGCACGACGACTTCGCAGCCCACCGAGGCAAGGCAACGCAGAATGTTGCGCTTTGCGCCGTAATCCACAGCAACAACTTTCAGGCCCGGCCCTTCGCGGCGGGTGTAGCCCTCGGGCCAGGCCCAACGCTTTTCGTCCCAGTTGTAGGACTGGCTGCAGGACACCTCTTTGGCAAGATCAAGCCCGACAAGGCCCTTCCAGGCCCGTGCGGTGGCGACGAGTTTCGCCAGATCGAACACCCCGTCGGGATTATGGGCCAAGGCCACATGGGGCGCACCTTGCTGACGGATCGCGCGGGTCAGGCGGCGGGTGTCGATGCCGCCCACCCCGATGCGGCCCTTTTTGGCCAGCCAAGTGACCAGATCATCGGTCGCACGCCAGTTCGAAGGCTCGGTCGGGTCCCATTTCACCACCATGCCGGCCGCAACCGGATCGGCGGTTTCATCGTCTTCTGCGGTGGTGCCGGTGTTGCCGATATGCGGGAAGGTGAAGGTCACGACCTGGCCCGCATAGCTGGGGTCGGTCATGATTTCCTGATAGCCGGTCATTGCGGTGTTGAAGACCAGTTCGGCCACCGTCTCGCCGGTTGCACCAAAGCCATGGCCATAAAACACCGTGCCATCGGCCAATGCAATGCAGGCGGTCGGTTTCGTGGGGGTTTCAGACGGGGTGGGCATGGCGGCGACTCCCTGCAGGCAAATTTGCCGGAACCTAAGGGTCTGGCGGTCTGGGGTCAAGGCTTTGTGGAAAATCGAATTGTTATGAAAAATCAATACCTTGATTAAATCGGCCCCGGTTGCGTCATCGCGCAGTTCGCGTTATTGTGCACGCGTTTTGAAATCCATGAGGATGGAGCCGTGATGACTTTGCGCGACCAGCTGCAAACCGCCTTGAAAGAGGCGATGAAAGCCAAGCAGGCCGATCGTTTGTCCGCCCTGCGGCTGATCAACGCCGCCATCAAGGACCGCGACATTGCAAATCGCGGTGAAGGGGGCGACGGCACCATTCCTGACAGCGAAATCCTGTCGGTTCTGGGCCGCATGGTGAAGCAACGCCAAGAATCAGCGCGCGCCTATGAAGAGGCGGGGCGGCTGGAGCTGGCGGAAAAGGAAACTGCCGAAATCAGGGTGATCGAGGAATTCCTTCCACGCCAATTGGATGCCGGTGAAGTCGCCGAAGCCATCGCCGCCGCCATTACTGAGGCGGGGGCGACCAGCATTCGCGACATGGGCAAGGTCATGGCGGTGCTGAAGGGCAAATACACCGGGCAGATGGACTTTGGCGCAGTTGGTCCGCGTATCAAGGACATGTTGGGCTAAGGCCCGCACAGGGGAAGTCTGTCCGTAATCCATCCCCCCGGTGGGACAAAGGTGCGGCTTACTCTGGGTATTTTCGTTTGGCCTTTGCCTCGGCCAGCTTGCCACCGTTCTTCTTGCTCATTGCGGTGGCGGTCCATTCATAGACATGGGACCCATTGGGCGGGCAGGGGCTTTGGTATTTGAAAGCGCCCGCGCGCACTGCCGCTTCGCCGTTCCACGCCACAGTGCCGCCGCCGTGATTGTAACCGGGCACGTTCTTGTCCGTCAGCTTGAAGCGGATGAACTTGGTGCCATCCGGCACGCCTTGCAGGGTGAAGACGGGGTTGTCCACGGTGTTGGGGCTGCCGGACGTACAGGACTTTAGCGGCCCCCACTCAAATGACAGTTCAAAGGCGCTGGCCGGAAGGGCAAAAAGCCCAAGGCCAAGCGCCAATGCGGCAAATCTCTGTTGCATGATAAACCTCTTTGGCTGCAATGCACCCAGCCTGCCGCCCAGAAGGCCCCCCGGTCAAGCCGGTTCATCACTGGCGCGCGCGCAGAAACGTGCTGATTTCATCGCAAAGCTGACGACGTTCCTCGGCTGTCAGAAATGCCCCCAGCTCAACCTCCCGGCCCTCGCCTTTCATCGTCAGGTATTGCGGCACGGGGCCGCCCGTGGCGTGCAGGGTCAGCCGCACCCAATGGGGGTTGGCCTGCCAGTCCTGCCGTTTCCCGCGTGGGCCGTGGCGGGTCAGGGTGATTTGGTCGCGCGTCAGGGTCAGGTCTTCGACGATTTCAGCGTCGCGAAAGCTGCGCTCCAGCGCCCACCAGATGCCTGCAATGGTGGCCAGCAGAAAGGGCAATAGACCCCACAGCATGGGTGACCCAATCAACCCCAGCAAAGGCACCGCGATGAATATCGCCGTGCCCCCCAAAAACCAAACCATCCCGCGCCGGGGCAAGGACCGGTAGGGCCACAGATGCAGACGCCGGTTGTCGCCGGAAGGGGGAAGCCATTCATAGGGCATGGCGCAAGATACCTTGGTGCCGGGAAAAGGGGAATGGGGCGCGGCGAAATGCGACACGTGGAATTGGGGTGAGGATTTACTTTTCGTGCACGCAGTCGCAGACTGCAAAGGCCCAGCCATCCGTCAAAGGCCAACGCCCATGAAAGCCACGCAAGGCATCTTGGAAACCGTGATCTATGCGCGCGATCTCGACGCGACCGAGGCATTTTACCGCGATGTCTTCGGACTTGACCTGATCGAGCGGGTGCCGGGGCGGCTGGTGTTCTTCAAATGCGGCCCGCAGATGCTGCTGGTGTTCAACCCGGACAAGTCACGCGCGGCAGATCCCACAATCGTTCTCCCTCGACATGGCACCGAAGGCGCGGGACACTTTTGCTTTCGCGCCCGCGATGGGGCCGAGATTGACGCATGGTGCGCCCATTTCGCGGCATAGGGCATCGCGATCGAACGGCTTCATCTTTGGCCGAATGGCGCGCGGTCGGTCTATATCCGCGATCCGGCAGGGAATTCGGTCGAGGTGGGAGAGGCGGCGCTTTGGGGGTTTTAACCCGACTGAGGCGTGGCTGATCCAATGATGCGATTCGAAGTGGTGATCACTTGTGGGACGCAGCAGATCAACCCGGTTGGCAGGGGCGCTGGCCAAGGTCCTGATAGAACCGTAACAGATACCCGTCCGGGTCTGCGACGATAAACTGACGATTGCCGACCTCGACGGTATCCTTGCGATACCACCGATCTTCCAGCGGCAGATACAGCGGATGGTTGGCCGCTGTCAGGGCCGCAATGATCGGGGAAACCTGCGGCACCCGGATTTGCAGGTTGACGCCCCGACCAAAGGGGCGGGTCATCGGGGTTGTGCCGGTGTCGAAGGTGCGGCCAAGGCTGTATTGGTCCAGCATCAATTCCGCCGTGCCCAGCCGCAGATAGGCAAAGCCTTCTTCGGGGCGTTGGTAGACGATCTGAAACCCCAATATCCGGGTGTAAAAGTCTAGCGACAGGGCGGCGCCTGTCACCTCAAGCTCTGGCACCAGACTTGCCGTGTTTTGCGACATAATTCCCCCACGTTCAAAGCAAAAGGCCCCAAGGTTTCCCCCGGGGCCTTTGGTCAACTCAAACCCTTAGTGGGCGTGCACCTTGTCCCAGTCTTCCCGCTTGGGAAGCTGCTCGAACGTGT
>JAIOXV010000097.1 GCA_021741465.1 Paracoccaceae bacterium | reverse complement strand
CTTTGGTGCCCCTGTCATTGGAGCCTACGGCATGACAGAAGCTGCCCATCAGATGGCCAGCAACCCCTTGCCGCCGCGCGCACAAAAACCCGGATCGGTCGGCATTGCCGCAGGCCCGCAATTGCGCATTGCCCATGAAGTCGAAAACCGCTTGATCGACGGCACAGGCGAGGTTGTGATTTCGGGGCCGAATGTGACGCCCGGCTATGAAAGCAATCCCGATGCCAACGCCAAGAACTTCTTCGTTCAGGACGGGCAGCGCTGGTTCCGCACTGGCGACCAGGGCGCTTTGGACAGCGAAGGGTATCTGTCGCTGACGGGCCGTCTGAAAGAGATCATCAACCGTGGCGGGGAAAAGATCAGTCCGCTGGAGGTGGACGGCGTGCTGATGGATCACCCGGCGGTGGTTCAGGTCGTTACCTTTGCCACACCTCATCCCAAACTCGGCGAAGAGGTCGCGGCGGCCGTGGTCTTGCGCGAAGGGCACAGCGCCACAGAACGCGAGATACGCGATTTTGCGGCCAGCCGGATGGCTGATTTCAAGGTGCCGCGGCGGGTGGTCATTCTGGACGAAATCCCCAAAGGCGCCACTGGCAAGCTGCAGCGCATCGGCCTTGCCGAAAAGCTTGGCCTTGGCGGCGCCGACTGAAGCGGATCAAGGCTTATGGTATTTCGCGCCTTTGGTCAGCTGAAGCTGACGAAGGGCGGCATGCTTGAAGGCAAAGTGAAGGATCTAAGATGAAAATCTGCATTTTCGGTGCCGGGGCAATCGGTGGCTATATGGGGGCCAAGCTTGCACTGGCTGGCGCGGATGTCAGCCTTGTTGCAAGAGGACCGCATCTTGATGCGATCCAAAGCCAGGGCCTGAAACTGATCGAAGAGTCAGGTGATCCGGTCATTGTTGCGGTGCGGGCAACGGCCAATCCTGCGGAACTGGGACCACAAGACTATGTCATCGTAACGCTTAAAGCCCATTCGGTGCCAGCGGTCGTCGGGGCAATGCAACCATTGATTGGCGATCACACCACCATCGTAAGCGGCGTAAACGGTGTGCCGTGGTGGTATTTCCATAAGATTGGTGGCCCGCTGGAAGGGACCAGGCTGCATTCGGTTGACCCCGGCAATGTACAGTGGGATGGCCTTGGGCCAGACCGTGTGCTGGGCTGCGTCGTCTATCCGGCAGCAGAGGTTTCAACCCCCGGCACAATCCGTCACGTCGAAGGCAATCGGTTTTCCTTGGGCGAACCCGATGGATCAAAGTCTGACAGAGCCATGGCCCTGTCGCAGGCCTTGCAGGCTGCTGGGCTTAAGGCACCTGTTCGTCCGCGTTTGCGTGATGAGATCTGGGTCAAACTCTGGGGTAACCTGTCTTTCAACCCGATTTCCGCCCTTACGCATGCGACCTTGGATGTGCTGTGCACCGATCCTGGAACCCGCGATGTTGCGCGCCGCATGATGGTTGAGGCGCAGGCAATCGCCGAGTCACTGGGCGTGGTGTTTCCCATCGATGTTGAGCGCCGCATTGACGGTGGTGCTGCAGTTGGCGCGCACCGAACGTCGATGCTGCAGGATCTTGATGCGGGGCGCCCGATGGAAATCGACGCGCTCATAAGATCGGTGCAAGAACTGGGCAGAATTGTTGACTTGCCAACCGCGACGATTGACACGGTTTTGGCGCTGATTGCCCTTCGGGCGCGGGTAGAGGGGCTTTATTGACCAAATGGCCTAATAGTTCGGCCACACGGGAATCGACGGGAAGAAGGAAGACTCTGATGTTATGGGGACGTGTCAAAACCGCCGAGGGCGACATCATTTCGGGTGAAATCCGGGATGGACATATCATCCCCGGTACAGGGCTCGGGGATATTGTACCCGATACAGCCGCACTTTCATTGGCAGATGCAATCTGGCTTTCCCCCTGTGTTCCAGGCAAATTCATCGGTCTGTGGAACAATTACCATGCGGCGGCAGAGAAGAATGGTCATGCAATTCCAGACCATCCGCTGTGGTTTCTGAAACCCCTTTCATCCATAGTGGGGCATGGCGCCGAGGTGGCGCTTCCAATCGCTGCGGGGCGGGTGATCTTTGAAGGGGAGTTGGCCGTCGTCATCGGCAAACGCTGCCATATGGCAAGCGCAATCGAGGCAGAGTCAGCGATCTTTGGCTACACTTGCGTCAACGATCTGACATCTCTTGATGTGCTGAACGCGAACCCCGCTTTTCCGCAGTGGGCGCGTGCAAAGGGTTTTGATGGCTTTGGCGTGATCGGGCCGGTGATCGCCACAGGGCTGAACTGGCGCGATTTGTCGATCCGGGTGCTCGTAAACGGGCGCGAACGTCAGGCCTATTCGGCGTCAGACATGATCTTGCCGCCAGCTGACATTGTGCGCAAACTCTCCTTTGACATGACCCTTGAGCCCGGCGATGTCATTGCGGTCGGAACCTCTTTGGGTGTGCGGCCCGTGAAAATCGGCGATCAGGTTAGCGTGGTGATAGATGGAATTGGCGCCCTTGATGTGACTCTGTCGCAGCCGGTCAATGCAGACGCCACCTAGCGGCAGGGCCCGTTCGTGTTTCATGGCCAGCATTTCACCGTTTCGGTGATCCTGACGCCCGAGAGGACGATCTTGGGGCCGCGCAGACGTCGTTCTGCTGGCCGGATTTTCTAGTTTCTTAGCTTCGCCATCTAAAGCCTGCTGCCCTTCGCTTCAGTCTGCTCTTCCCCCAGCCATCACGTTAAACCGTAACGCGGCGGACGTTGGTCGACAAAAGAATGATCTAAAACTTCATCTTTTGAATGCGTTGCGGAATTTTTGGGGTTCTGTTTGCAACCCAGAATGGCGGCTTCAGGGACAGTCATTTCTGCCCATTGCTTCAGGGTCGCACCTCCATCGGTCTGGATGTCAAAAGACCGCATGCTCTCCACGATCATCTGCGATGTCGCCCCTTGCCAGCCGCTGGTAGTGATCGGCAAGGGTTTCGGTGCCAAACTCTGGGGTGGCATCGGCATCGTACCTGCCAGCAGCAGCATCCCAGACCAACATGGATTCAGTGGCATAATAGCGGCCGATACGGGCCAATTCCGCTTTGTCACGCAAGCGCGATGAAACTTTTCCAAGCGTGGCCAGTGCCGCAATGATCGCTGACATAAGCCCGACCGGCACTTGTTTGAAACGCGGCGGCTGGCCCAACGCCTGAAACAGCATTTCGCCCTGTGCGCGGGGTGTGATCGCCGGGCCCGGCCCACCGATTGGCAATATGCGATTCTGCAGGGTTTCGTCCGCAAGGCACTTTACCAAATAGCGGCCCAGATCGTCGTTGCTGATCGGTTTGCATGCGGTCAACGTTCCGTCCCCGAAAAGCAGGAACGGTTTGCCGTCTTGCAGGCGGTTCAGCTGACCCGACAATGATTTGAAAAATGCCGTCGGGCGCACGATAGACCAGGTCAAAGGCGCGGCCTGCAGCTCTGCCTCGAAGGCTAATTTTGCCTGCTGGAAGGCCAGTTTCGGTTTTTGGACGCAGATCGCTGACAAAAGAACAAATTGTGTGACGCCAGCACCCAAGGCCGCGCGCAAAGCTGCGCTGTTAAGGTCATGGTCGATTGCACGGGCTTCCTGCGGCACACCGCTGCGCGAAGCGATGCACGAAATGACGGCTTCGCATGCATGCGCACGCATCAGGGAAAGCAGCGCATCTTGTGTCAATGTGGTTTGAACCGCAAAGGGCATTGCGCTGACATCGGCACCCTTGCGTACGGGGGCGGTTACGGTGTGGCCGGCCGCGACAAGGGCTTTGGCCGTGGCGCGCCCGATGGTTCCCGTCGCCCCAAGCAACATCACAGATTTAGGCGCATGTGTCATGGCGTGACGCTACATCAAGCCTGACGAAGAAGGATAGCGGATTTTGGCGCTGTGCCGTGACGCTTGCGCTGACAATGCCAATTTCGTGCCGCATGCCATTGCTGCCAAGGCGCGGCTTCCAAAGGGGCCGTCCGCGCATCTTGGCGCGCGTCGCTTCGACCAAGCGCGCAGGAGCGCGGCGCGCCGCTTATGTCAGGATAGATTGCCCGCACGGTCCCAGATCAGACGGCCAAGGTGGGGCAGAAGATCTGCGTCTTCGGCCAGATCCTTGCCTTGGGTCATTGCAACCACGATCAGTGGTGCGCGATCTGGGGCTTCGATGCGGATCATGTCATGTTTGAACCAACTGGTTGCCGCGTCGCCGGTCCACAGATTGTGCCCGGCCTTGGACCAGACAGAAACGCCTGAAGGCAGATCCCCGCCCAGATAGCCGTTCAGCTGATAGTTGGGATCTGCCGCGTCCGGCCCTGCCGGGTTGCGTGACAAGATTGCCTGCGCGCGGCCTTTTGCGGGCACTGACAACGGCAGTTCCTCGTCGAACAGGTCCCACAACAGCCGCGCGCCGGAAAGGGCGGTCAGGCGGTTCAGGTTGTCGCCGCCTTCGCTGGCAAAGCGGGCTTCGCGGCCATAGCGGGTATCGTCCATCAGCTTTTGCGCGATGCGGCAGCCTTCCCATTCGGGCCAGCCCAGCCGCCAGAAGAACCGGTTCAGCTTTTCGCGCTTGGACTTCCAGTCCAGGTATTCGGCGCCGTCCAGCAATGTGTCGCCAGTGGTTCCTGTCAGAATATCAATGACATAGTTGGTGGCCGTGTTCGATGACCAAAGGATCATGTCGCGCAGGGCGCGGTCCAGCTCGCCATGGGCTTCGATGCGGTCCTCGTCCAGGGCTGCCAGCGCATGGATCAGGTGAAAGGCCTTGACCAGGCTGCAGGGGTAGATCGGCACATCGCCGCGGTGCACAAAGCCCTCAACCCCGAAAGCCCCGGGCTGAGCAATGACAAGCGCCATCGCCTCGGCCCGTGCGGTTGTGAAGCGCCCGGAGATCTCGGTCATGAGATCTTCGCCCAAGTTTTGCCATTTCGGTGTCACCGTTACAAACATACTCGTCCCCGTTTTCGGCCACGCTACCGCGAAGGCAGAAAAACCCCAAGTCTTTCGTCCGTGCCAGATGCCCGCTGCGAAGCGGCGACTGCCTGCGCCTAGTTGGTGGGCGCGCCGCCTTCGGCCTTGCGGCGGGTGACGAAGGCGTGCAGCTCTTCGGCAATGGCCGGATCAAGCGGGGGTTCTTCGTAATTGGCCAGAAGGTCTTTCCAGATGCGGTTGGCGCGCTGGGGGGCCTCTTGCGAACCACGGGCCAGCCATGTGGGGTAATTGTCCCAGTTCGACAGCATCGGTGCGTGAAAGGCGGTTTCGTATTGGGCCATGGTCTGAGCGGTTCCAAAGAAGTGCCCGCCCACCCCTGCCTCGGCAATTGCTTCAAGGGATAGCGCTTCTTCGGTCACGGTCATGGGCTTGAAATAGGCCTGCATCATGCCCAGCATTTCAGCATCCAGGATCAGCTTCTCAAAGCTGGCGGTCAGCCCGCCATGCATCCAGCCAGCGGCATGGATCACCAGATGCGCCCCACCCATCAGGCAGCCCCAAAGCGACATCTGGGCCTCATAGGCTGCTTGGGCGTCCAGCGCATTCGCGGCGGTGACATTCGACGACCGGAAGGGCACGCCGATGTGCCGCGCAAGCTGGCCACTGGCTTGGGCGGCCTTGGTATATTCGGGCGTGCCAAAGGCGGGCGCACCGGTTTTCATATCGACGTTCGAGGTAAAGCCGCCATACATCGCCGGTACGCCGGGACGCACGATCTGGGTCAGCACGACGCCGAACATCGCCTCTGCATGTTGCAGCACCAAGGCACCCGCCAAGCTGACCGGGGCCATTGCACCGGCAAGGGTAAAGGGCGTGACAATCGCCACCTGCCCATGTTCTGCCAGCGCAATCAGGCCCTGGCTCATCGGATCATCAAGCTGGCGGGGGGAATTGGTGTTTATGACGCCCATCATCAACGGGGTGCGGGCAAGGTCATCAAGGCTCCACCCCATGGCGATGGCGGCCATATGGATGCCATCCATCGTGCGCTGGGTTCCAAGGGCGTTCAGGTTCCAGCTTTTGTCCAGAAGGGTGATCTGCGACATGTAAAGGTCAAGGTGCCGGGTGCTGGCGGGCAGGTCCATCGGTTCCAAGGGCCCGCCGGATTCCTGCTGGATAACGTTCAGGCTTTGGCACAGGCGCAGGAAATCCTGCATGTCCTTCAGCGTGCCATCGCGCCGCCCGCGATCAAGATCCATCACATAGGCTGGACCGCCGACCGAAGAAAACACCATGTCATTGCCGCCAAAGCGCAGGTCCTTGGCGCGGTTGCGTGCGGCGATGGTGAAGGTGCGCGGCACTGTGGCAAGCCGCTCGATAACCAGTGCGGGGTCAAGATAGACCATATTGCCATCGATGCGCCCGCCCGCAGCGCGATAATATTCCAGCGCCCGGGCGTTCAAGACGCGCATGCCCTGTTCGGCCAGAAGTTTCAGCGCGGCAGTGTGGATTGCGGCAACCTGATCGTCCGAGATCACCCGGATCGGGTCATAGCCGCGCGGCACCTGGCCAAAGGGGTTTTGCGGGATGGCATTCATGCTGCGGGTGGGACGGCGTTGACGCATCATGTGCCTTTATGCGGGGGGCGCTCGCGCCGTGGCGGGGTATCGGCTTCGCCCAGAAGCCGGGCGTGGCGATGCGCGGAATAGACCGCATCGGCAATGGAGGAGGGCGCAAGGCAATCGCCAACGCGGGCGGTGCCCGGGCGGGTGTGCAGCGCCTGCCATAGGCCGTCGTCGGGCAGGCGGCCGGTAACAAGGATCAGGGTTTCGCACGGCACGTCCCGACTTTGCCCCATCGTATCAGTGATGGTGGCCGTGTCCGTTCCTTGGGCGGCAAGCATGTGCTGGGGGATGATTTCCACGCCAAGCCCCATCAGGCGCTCTTGGATGAAACCTTGTTCGTCCGTATAGATCGCCCAGCCTGAAGCCTGCGGATAGGGGGTGACAAGGCGCACCCTATGGCCGTCACGGGCAAGCTTTTCGGCCAGCGCCCCGCCCATGAAGTAATGTTCATCATCATAGATCAGCACCGGGCCTGTCACCTTGGCGCCTGCAAATATGTCGTCCGGGGTCAGGGACCTTTCGAAAAGGCGCGCCTCCATCCCCACAACCCCGACCCCATCGCGCCGCCACTGCGACCCGGTGGCAAGGATCAGATGATCGGGGGCAAGATCCTCGATATCGCCTGCCGCCATGCGGCTTTCGCGGTAAATCTGCACATTCGGCAATTTGGCCAACATGGTCATGCGCCAGTCGCGCACCCGGCCCCAGGTTGCCAACCCCGGCAAGGTGGATTCAAAGCTGATGCGCCCGCCAAGGCTGCGCCGTGCTTCGGCCAGCGTGACCTCAAGCCCGCGCCGTGCCAGCGTCAGGGCCGCCTCCAGCCCGGCAGGACCTGCCCCCACGACAAGGGCGGTTTCGCGCCGCGGATAAGCGGCGATGCGTTCAGGGTGCCAGCCACGCCGCCATTCTTCGCCCATCGTCGGGTTTTGGGTGCAGCGCAGGCCGACGGCCTCGTTATTCGCGGCCCGACAGATGTTGCAGCCAATGCATTCGCGGATTTCATCTGCCCGGCCTTCGCGGATTTTCAGCGGCAGAAAGGGATCAGCAATCGAAGGTCGCGCGGCCCCGATGAAATCCTGCACGCCATTTCGGATTTGCTGGACCATCCGCTCGGGCGAGGTAAAGCGGCCAACCGAAACCACGGGTTTTGAGGTAAGGGTTTTGACAAAGCGGATGTAGTCTTCCTGATAGCCTTCTGCCGAAAAGCGCGCGGATTTGCTGTCATTGCCCAAGGCGCCTGCCACGTTCACATCCCAAAGATCAGGGATTTCGGCCAGCATCGCCACCACATCGCGGCCTTCGTCTTCGGCGCAGATGCCGGCCGGGCCGTGCAATTCATCCACCGCAAGCCGGATCGCCACGGCGCAGGTGTCGCCCACCGCCTCGCGGGTGTCTTCCAGCATTTCGCGCAAAAGCCGCGCACGGTTTTCCAGCGTGCCCCCATAGCTGTCACCGCGGGTATTCGACCGGCGCGACAGGAATTGAAAGGGCAGGTAATCATGGCCGGCATAGACATAGACGATGTCGAAGCCCGCCTGTTTCGCCCGTTTGGCAGCATCACGCTGCCAGCCCCGAAAGGCGCGAATATCTGCCTTGTCCATCGCGCGCGTGGTGGCGGGCAGATGGAACATCGACGGCTGTACCTGTGGCCCAACCCCCGGCACCCGTGTCATGCGGTTTGATGCGTGAAAGCCCCCGTGCCAAAGCTCTATCCCGGCCAGCGCGCCATGGGCGTGACCCGCCTCGGCGGTGGCTGCAAGGGGGGCGATATCGGCATCTTCCCAAAGGGTCAGAAAGGCGTAAGGGCTGTCGTCGCTTGATGGGTGGATCGAGCAGTATTCGGTGCAGACCACCCCCCAGCCGCCTTCGGCTTTTACCCCGCGCAAAGCTGCGCCCGATTGCGGGCGCTGCCAGCCAAAGCCGGTGGCATGCGGCGTTTGGTAAAACCGGTTTGGCGCGGTAACCGGGCCGATTTGCACCGGTTCAAACAAGATTGCGTGGTTTGGGTCCATGATCTTTCCCTTTGCGGCAGGGTAGCACTGTTGTATGTTCGTTCAACAACAAACCGGGGCGCATCCGTTCAACAAGGGAAGATCAGTGGGCCATGACGGCACCGAAATACAAACGCCTGACGCCCGAAGACCGCGCCGCCGAACTGGTGCAGGCGGGGCTGCGTGTCTTGGCCAAGGGCGGCATCACCGCCTTTACCATCGACAATATCTGCAAGGCATCAGGGGCATCGCGCGGGCTGGTGGGGCACCATTTTGGCGGCAAGGACGGGCTTTTGGCGGCGTGCTATGCCGCGGCCTATGCGCCCTTGTTGCAGGTGATCGCCAAGGATGGCACAGCACCGCCCTTGCCAGACCTGCTGGACGAGCTGTTGTCCGACCGCCAGTTCAGGCGTGAAAGTTTGAACATCTGGCTGGCGCTCTGGGCCGAGATCGGGGTCAACGAAGGGCTGCGGGCGGAACATTTGCGCCAATATGACCGCTACCATGCGGCGATTTCCGCATCCATCGCGGCCTTTGCAGGGGAGCGGCAGGTAGCGGCAGAGATGCTTGCCTCATCGCTTATCGCGCTTCTCGACGGGCTTTGGGTTGAAATGTGCATCGCCCCATCCCGGATGAGCCTTCCACGCGCGCGTCAGGCGGTAGAGGCACTTTTGGTGCCGCATCTCGGGCGGGTCTAAGCGGCGGGTCAGAAGGGCTTGCGAAGCGCGCGCCATCGGGCCAATCATGGGCCCATGTCACAGATCATCATCTCTTGCGCCATAACCGGGTCCATTCACACCCCGTCAATGTCGCCCCATCTGCCCATTACCGGCCAGGATATTGCCCAAGCCGCGATCGAGGCGTCAAAGGCGGGCGCCACGATCTTGCATCTGCACGCCCGTGATCCCGTAAACGGTAGGCCTTCGGCCGATCCGGCCCATTGGGCGGGGTTCTTGCCCGCGATCAAGGCCGGCTGCGCGGGTGTCGTGAACATGACCACAGGGGGCAGTGCGGTCATGACGCTGGATCAGCGATTGGCTGCGCCCATGCGCTTTGCCCCCGAGATGTGCAGCCTGAACATGGGCACGATGAACTTTGCCCTTTATCCGATGGTCGCGCGGATAACGGACTGGAAATTCGACTGGGAAAAACCCTTTCTTGAAGGTACGGACGATCTGGTTTTCAAGAATACCCCGCGCGACATTGCCCATGTTCTGGCTGAAATGGGCGCCCGGTCTGCGCGGTTTGAATTTGAATGCTATGATGTCAGCCATCTTTACATGCTGAAACACTTTGTCGATCGCGGTGCGGTGACGGGGCCATTGTACATTCAGTTTGTCTTTGGCGTTTTGGGGGGCATGGCGGCTGACCCTGACATGCTGGTGTTGATGAAGCGCACGGCAGACCGGCTTTTTGGCGATCAGTATCTTTTTTCTGTGCTGGCCGCTGGGCGGCAGCAAATTCCCATGGCCAGCATGGCGGCGGCGATGGGCGGGCATGTGCGTGTGGGGTTGGAGGACAACCTTTACATCGCAAAAGGCGTGCTTGCCACCAGCAATGCCCAGCAGGTGGCGCAGATCCGGGCCATTGTCGAAGGGATGGGCCGCAAGGTTGCCACCCCGGCCGAGGCGCGGGCGATGCTGGGCTTGAAAGGTGCCGAAGAGGTCGGGTTTTGACCGCCATTCGCCGGGCCACAGCCGCCGATGTGCCGGATATGCTGCGCTTTCTTGCAGCCATGGCGCAAGAGGCTGGCGAAACCGTGGGCTCTACTGAGGCAAGCCTTTTGACCCATGGCTTTGGCGCCACGCCCCGTTTTCAGGGCTTGATTGCCGAAGGGCCAAATGGGCCGTTGGGGCTGATCCTGTATTTTCCCGAATATTCGACATGGCGCGGGGAAATGGGGCTTTTCGTGCAGGATATCTATGTCAGCCCGCAGGGCGGGGGCTTGGGCCTTGGCCGCAAGCTTTTGGCCGCGGCCATGGCCCACGCCGATTGGGCCCCGCAATTTCTGACGCTGATC
>JAIOXV010000096.1 GCA_021741465.1 Paracoccaceae bacterium | reverse complement strand
ACCAACCCGCGCAACACGGCTGATGTCATTGCGCAAAAGGTCTACGATCATCAGGTTTTCGGCCTGCCCTTTTTCGCTGGCACGCAATTCTTCGGCCAATTCGCCATCGCGCACCGGGTCTGCATCACGCGGCGCGGTGCCCTTCATGGGGCGTGCCTCGATCCGGCCTTCGGACGTGACCGCAATGAACAACTCCGGGCTGCGCGACACCAAAACCGGCCCCGCGCCCAGATCGACAAACGCGCCCCGCCCCACCGCTTGCCGGGCGCGCAAGGCGCCGTAAAGCCCCAGTGCCGTGCCCTGCAATAGCCGGGTCTGCATCGGAAAAGTCAGGTTGATCTGATAGCAATCGCCCGCGCCGATATAGGCCATCACGCGCGCCATGGCCGCATCATAGGCCTCTCGCGAGATCAACGGCTCGGGCGGGGAAAGGGCCACGCCTTTGGCTTGTGCCTGCGCGCGGTCTAAGAATGGGCCTGCTGCCTCGGGCTTGGCAAAAATGCCAAACACGCCACGGGGCCCGCCATCGGCGGGCTCAAGCGCGGCAAGCTTCGGTTCCAGTGCATAGCCGGCTTCATAGCTGAGATAGCCCGCAACCCAGAACCCTTCGGCCCGCGCCGCATCAAGGGCAGCCAAAAGCCCGGGCACTTCGGCCCCGCTCTGCGCGATCAAGACTGCCTGCGCGCCTTGAAAAAGTGCAGGCTGCCCGTCGGGACCGTCCTCGACCAGCACCTGTTCCAGACCTGAAGGCTTCTGCGTTTTCATGCCTCATAGCTAAGCCGATCCCAGCGCGCTGACCAGTGCTGTGCCGCCCTCTTTGCCCCATTTTCCGACCAAGCCGCAGAGTATGCATCTTCGGAAAACCGCTCAGCGCGATCTGGGTCTTGGTGCCGGGCCCGAATCCCCTTGCACCCCGCCCCCCCATGGCTATAACCCCCGACAATTTGCGCATACCGAGGGGGCCGCCATGCCGAAAAGAACCGACATCCAGTCGATCATGATCATTGGCGCCGGCCCTATTGTGATCGGACAGGCCTGCGAGTTTGACTACTCTGGCGCCCAAGCCTGCAAGGCTTTGCGCGAAGAGGGATACCGGGTTATCCTTGTAAACTCGAACCCTGCCACCATCATGACAGACCCCGGTCTGGCCGACGCCACCTATATCGAACCGATCACGCCGGAAGTCGTCGCCAAGATCATCGAAAAAGAACGCCCCGATGCGTTGTTGCCCACCATGGGCGGCCAAACAGGCCTGAACACCGCGCTGGCGCTGGCCGATATGGGGGTTTTGGAGAAATTCAACGTCGAGCTGATCGGGGCCAAGCGTGAGGCCATCGAAATGGCCGAAGACCGCAAACTTTTCCGCGAAGCGATGGACCGTATCGGGTTGGAAAACCCCAAGGCCACCATCATCGCCGCCCCCAAAGTGAACGGCAAGTTTGATATCGCAGCCGGCATCCGCGAAGCGATTGCGACGCTGGACTATGTGGGCCTGCCCGCCATCATCCGCCCCGCCTTTACCATGGGTGGCACCGGGGGTGGCGTTGCCTATAACCGCGACGACTATGAGGCGATCATCAAATCAGGGCTTGAAGCCAGCCCCGTGGCGCAGGTTCTGGTCGATGAATCCCTTCTGGGCTGGAAAGAGTTTGAAATGGAGGTTGTCCGCGACAAGGCCGACAACGCCATCATCGTCTGCTCTATCGAAAACATCGACCCGATGGGCGTGCATACGGGCGACAGCATCACCGTGGCCCCTGCCCTGACGCTGACCGACAAGGAATACCAGATTATGCGCAACGGCTCGATTGCCGTGTTGCGCGAGATCGGGGTCGAGACCGGCGGGTCAAACGTGCAATGGGCTATCAACCCTGCCGATGGCCGCATGGTGGTGATAGAAATGAACCCCCGCGTCAGCCGGTCCTCGGCGTTGGCCTCTAAAGCCACCGGCTTCCCGATTGCAAAAATCGCGGCCAAGCTGGCTGTCGGCTATACGCTGGACGAGTTGGACAATGACATCACCAAGGTGACACCGGCCAGCTTTGAGCCCTCGATTGACTATGTCGTCACCAAGATCCCGCGCTTTGCCTTTGAAAAATTCCCCGGATCCGAGCCGAACCTGACCACCGCCATGAAATCTGTGGGCGAGGCGATGGCGATTGGCCGCACCATCCATGAATCGCTGCAAAAAGCGTTGGCAAGCCTTGAAACTGGCCTTACCGGCTTTGACGAAATCGCCATTCCCGGCGCGCCCGACAAGGCGTCGATCATGAAGGCACTGGGTCAGGCCACGCCCGACCGGCTGCGCGTCATCGCCCAGGCCATGCGTTTTGGCCTGACGAATGACGACATCATCGCGGCCACGTCTTTTGATCCGTGGTTTCTGAATCGGATCCGCGAGATCATCGACACCGAAGCCGAGGTGCGCAAATCCGGCCTGCCGATGACGGCAGAAGGTCTGCGCAAGCTGAAGATGATGGGCTTTACCGACGCGCGCCTTGCCACGCTGACAGGCCGGGATGAGGCAAACATCCGCCGCGCCCGCCGCAACCTTGGCGTCACCGCCGTGTTCAAGCGGATCGACACCTGCGCGGCCGAGTTCGAGGCCCAGACCCCCTATATGTATTCCACCTATGAGGCCCCCGCGATGGGCGATGTGGAATGCGAAGCCCGCCCCACGGCGGCCAAAAAGGTTGTCATCCTTGGCGGCGGTCCGAACCGGATCGGCCAGGGGATCGAGTTTGACTATTGCTGCTGCCATGCCTGCTATGCGCTTACGGCTGCGGGCTATGAAACCATCATGGTCAACTGCAACCCAGAAACCGTGTCGACCGACTATGACACCTCGGACCGGCTGTATTTTGAACCGCTGACCTTGGAACATGTGCTGGAAATCCTGCGCGTAGAACAGGAAAACGGCACGCTGCACGGTGTTATCGTGCAGTTCGGCGGCCAAACCCCGTTGAAGCTGGCAAATGCGCTGAACGACGAAGGCATCCCTATTCTTGGGACCACCCCCGATGCCATTGATCTTGCCGAAGATCGCGAGCGTTTCCAGGGCCTTTTGCAATCCTTGGGCCTGAAACAACCGCACAATGGCACCGCGCGGTCGCGTGATGAGGCTTTTGCTGTGGCCAAGGATGTTGGCTACCCCTTGGTGATCCGCCCGTCCTTCGTGCTGGGTGGCCGCGCCATGGAAATCGTCCATGACGATGCCCAGTTGGAACGCTATATCGCCACGGCCGTTCAGGTTTCCGGCGACAGCCCGGTGCTGCTTGACAGCTATCTGTCGGGGGCAGTCGAGGTGGATGTCGATGCGCTGTCGGATGGACAAAACGTCCATGTTGCGGGCATCATGGAACATATCGAAGAGGCCGGCGTGCATTCGGGCGATTCTGCCTGCTGCCTGCCGCCGCACCAGCTTTCGACCGCCACTGTGGACGAGTTGAAACGCCAGACGGTGGTCATGGCCAAGGCGCTGAATGTCGTCGGCCTGATGAACGTGCAATTCGCCATCAAGGACGGCACGATCTATGTGCTTGAAGTCAACCCGCGCGCCAGCCGCACGGTGCCCTTCGTGGCCAAGGCCACCGATTCTGCCATTGCCTCGATCGCGGCACGGCTGATGGCGGGCGAGCCTTTGGCGAACTTCCCCGAACGCGCCGCCTATCCGGCAGGCGTTGGCCCTGACAGCCCGCTGCCCTTGGCCGATGCCCATACGCTGGCCGACCCGATCACGCCTTGGTTCAGCGTGAAAGAGGCCGTGCTGCCCTTCGCCCGCTTCCCCGGCGTTGACCCGGTTCTGGGGCCGGAAATGCGATCAACTGGCGAGGTCATGGGCTGGGACCGCACCTTCCCGCTGGCCTTCCTGAAAGCGCAGATGGGGGCAGGTGTGGTGTTGCCTGAAACTGGCCGCGCCTTTGTGTCGATCAAGGACATGGACAAAACCCCGGCCTTCGCAACCGCGCTGCGCGATCTTATTGCGTTGGGCTTTGAAATCGTTGCCACCAAGGGCACCGCCCAATGGTTGACGGCCGAAGGCATTGTCGCCACGCAGGTGAACAAGGTCTGGGAAGGCCGCCCGAACATCGTGGACCGGCTTAAAAACAACGATATCGCGCTGGTGATGAACACCACCGAAGGCACCCAGGCAATTTCCGACAGCCGCGATATCCGCCGCGTGGCGCTGATGGACAAGATCCCCTATTTCACCACCGCTGCGGCAAGCATTGCCGTGGTAGCCGCGATGAAGGCAAGGGGTGAGGGGTATGGGGTGAGGACGCTGCAGGGGTAAGGGACGGCCCCGGCTTGCCGGGGAGAAAACGCTCCAATGGAGCGTTTTCAGCGCCGAACGCCCGCGAACGCTTTCGCGGGCGGGGGGGACATCGTCAACTAGCGGATTGTCGAAACTATGGCTATTTCGGCTTCCTCAATTGCGACGTTCAAAGCGACTATTTCGTCGCGTAGCGCCATTGCGTCTTCTCTCGACACCGGCACTCCCAAGGTGAGTGCCTCGTTCAGTAGGTTTTTCACTTTCGATCTTACACCAGATTTTCCGTATGAAATCTCGCGCAAAACTCTTTCTGCCTTAAGCGTCAAACCACCTCGAACACGTTCATTTGGTGGATCAATCATGTCAAGCATCCTTAGGACACGAAACTCATAGTCGTTGAACTCTGGCAGGATCATTGAAATTTGATCCTCGGTAGGGTCATTGCCTTCAGCAATGCCATCAAGAAGTTTGATCACGCCTTTTGGCGAAAAATAGATCAAACGAAGCGCTTCAACTATTTCTTGTGTTTGCCGAGCGCGACGTGTTTAGCTTCGATTAGTCGCTTCTTGTTTGGCAAACTCAGCGAGTTCTGTAGCGCCTTTAATTGTCTCCAAGACCCACTCTATTGTCACTAGTTTCTCCTCACAAAATTACAACTTAGAGCATAACGCAACGTGATGGGCCGGCCAACAGTTATTGATGCGCCCACCACGAGGGCCGCGCCCGACCTCGGGATGGCGCGCCAACATTGGATCTAGGCACTTTATGGTTCCAGTTCTTCCCCAGAATTTCTGCTGGCAACTGTAGCAGACGCGCCCTCCCGGGGGGAGGGTCGGGCGCGGCCCGGCGGCGCATTCGCGCCTTGATTCCGGGCGAAGTGGGCGCTTGTGGTGGGCGTGCTGCCTTACCCGGCCCGCGCACATGTGCGCGGGCGTTCGCTTCACTCAACAGTCCACTGGACTGTTTTTCCCCCGCAAGATGCGGGGTCGCGGATCACCCACACTTCGAATGCCCACAATCGTTGCAGGTCATGCAGCCCTCTTTCATCTGCATCGCGTAAGATCCGCAGGACGGGCAGGCCTTGCCCTTGGGGCTGCCGCCGACCACCATCACCTCGGCCTTGGGGTCTGATTTCAGGCCCAGCCCCTCGCCTTCGATGAACCCGATGGCGATCAGGTGCCGTTCGATCACGCCACCGATTGCCGCCAGGATCGACGGGATATAGCGCCCTTCCATCCATGCCCCACCGCGCGGGTCGAAGACGGCTTTGAGTTCTTCCACCACAAACGAAATATCGCCCCCGCGCCGGAACACCGCCGAGATCATCCGCGTCAGCGCCACGGTCCAGGCGAAATGTTCCATGTTCTTGGAGTTGATGAACACCTCAAACGGCCGGCGATGGCCGGAAATCACCACGTCATTGATGGTGATGTAAAGCGCGTGTTCGGAACCGGGCCACTTGACCTTGTAAGTATGCCCTTCCAGCGTGGCGGGACGTTCCAAAGGTTCCGACAGGTAAACCACCTCGCCGCCCTGCGCCTGCTCGGGGGCCTCGGACGGGGTCTTGTCGCTGGCCTCGGACACGGTCAGAACCGACCCCGTCACATCATTGGGCCGATAGGTGGTGCAGCCTTTGCAGCCTTGGTCCCAAGCTGCCATGTAGACCTCTTTGAAGGCGTCAAAACTGATGTCTTCGGGGCAGTTGATGGTCTTGGAAATCGACGAATCCACCCATTTTTGCGCAGCGGCCTGCATGCGGACATGGTCAAGCGGCGGCAGGGTCTGGGCATTGACGAAATAGTCGGGCAAGGGCGCATCGCCATGCAATTCACGCCACAGGCGGACGGCGTAATCGACCACCTCTTCTTCGGTGCGGCTTCCGTCTTTTTGCAAGACCTTGCGGGTATAGGCATAGGCAAAGACCGGCTCGATGCCAGAACTGACGTTGCCGGCATAAAGGCTGATGGTGCCGGTGGGGGCGATCGAGGTCAAAAGCGCATTGCGGATGCCATGTTCACGCACGGCCGCGCGCAGGTCTTCATCCATCTGCATCATATTGCCCGAGCCAAGATAACCCTCGGCATCAAAAAGCGGGAAGGCCCCTTTTTCACGCGCCAGATCGACCGAGGCAAAGTAAGACGCCCGCGCAATCGCATGCATCCATTTTTCGGTCTGGGCTGCCGCCTCGGCGCTGCCATAGCGCAGGCCCAGCATCAAAAGCGCATCCGCAAGCCCCGTCACGCCAAGGCCAATCCGGCGTTTGGCCAGCGCCTCGGCCCGTTGCTGGGGCAGCGGAAAGCGGCTGGCATCCACCACATTGTCCATCATGCGCACGGCGGTGCGGACAAGATCCTCCAGCGCGGCGGCGTCAAGCTGGGCCTTTTTGGTGAAGGCCCCAGTGACCAGCGTCGCCATGTTGATGCTGCCCAGAAGGCAGGCGCCATAGGGCGGCAAAGGCTGCTCGCCGCAGGGATTGGTGGCAGCAATGGTTTCGGCATAGCCAAGGTTGTTGGCGTTGTTGATCCGGTCGATGAAGATCACACCGGGTTCGGCAAAATCATAGGTGTTGCGCATGATCTTGTTCCACAGATCGCGCGCCGGAATGGTGCGATAAACCTTGCCGCCAAATACCAGCTCCCACGGGCCATCGGCCTTTACTGCATCCATGAACGGGTCGGTCACCAGAACCGAAAGGTTGAACATCCGGAGCCGGGCCGGGTCTTTCTTGGCCTCGATAAAGGCTTCGATATCGGGATGGTCGCACCGCATGGTGGCCATCATCGCGCCGCGGCGACTGCCAGCGGACATGATGGTGCGGCACATGGCATCCCAGACATCCATGAAGCTGAGCGGCCCACTGGCATCTGCGGCCACACCCTTCACTTCCGCGCCGCGTGGGCGGACGGTGGAAAAGTCATAGCCGATGCCGCCGCCTTGCTGCATGGTCAGCGCGGCCTCTTTCAGCCCGTCAAAAATGCCGCCCATGCTGTCAGGAATCGTGCCCATCACAAAGCAGTTGAAAAGCGTCACATTGCGCCCTGTGCCAGCCCCTGCGGTGATGCGACCCGCTGGTAGGAACTTGAACCCTTCCAAGGCCTTGTAGAAACGCTCTTCCCAATGGGCTGGGTCTTTTTCCACTTCGGCAAGGGCGCGGGCAATACGGCGCCAGCTGTCTTCGACCGTGCCGTCAATCGGCGTGCCGTCCGCTTCTTTGAAACGGTACTTCATGTCCCAAATGGCTTCAGCAATCGGCGCAGAAAAAGGCGACATCGGGGGCATTCCTTGTGGGCGTGACGGAGGAACACCCAAGATACGCCCCGCACAAGGCCGGGTCAACTTGCCTATCTGACGAAGCAGCCTATCATTGGAGCATCGGGGGAATCGTGGATCATCTTAATATCATCAAACTGTGCGTCGGCGCAGAATCGGTCGAGGACCTGCTTGACTGGCAGCGCCAGAATGCGGTGCGCTGGGCCCCCGGCACGGCCGAACATGTTACACGCATGTGGCCGAAACGGGCAGAAGAAATCTTGGCCGGCGGGTCGCTTTACTGGATCATAAAAGGGCAGGTCACGGCCCGCCAACGCATCCTGCGCCTTGAAGAAAGGCGCGGGTCAGACGGGATTGCCCGCTGCGCCCTTGTTCTGGATGCCGAGGTCGTGCGCACCGAAGCCGCCCTGCGCCGCCCTTTTCAGGGCTGGCGCTATCTGGACCCGGTCGACAGCCCGCGTGACCTACCAAAAGGCCGGGCTCTGGATGACAAACTGCCGCCCAATCTTGCCCAGGCCTTGGCCGAGATCGGCCTGCGGTAAGCAGGGTTTCGCGATCAGAAGTTGTTGGCGTTTCCGGCCACGATGGTGCCGGTCCCGCCATCGGCGCCGTCTTTGATCCATGTCACCTGATCGGCGTTGATCCGCACCGCCCAGCAATCTGGCGCTGCACCTTCATAGGTAAAGCACATTGCGTCGCCCTCAATCGACCATGAGGCGGTGTAACCGTCGCCTTTGATCGTGCCGTCTTCAGCGTAGAACTCGGCATAGGGGCCAGAGCTTGTCATGTTGCCTTGAATGGTGTTGCCCGATACGGCCATCTTGATGGCATCGCCGGTGGCAACGTCTTGGGCAAAGGCCGGGGCTGCAAGCAAAACGGCCGAAAGTAAGGTCAGTGCGCGCATCGTGGATTGATCCTTGTTATGGTTGACCTCAGCTAGATCAGATCTGCTTTGCGTCAATACGGCTTGCCATTGTTTGGGCTGCACGCCAAACAGCAGGCATGACCCAACGCCCGCTTTGGCTGATCGCCGCCCCCATCGTGTTTCTGCTGCTGTGGTCGGCGGGCTTTGCAATTGCAAAGATCGCTGTTGTCCACGCGGCACCCTTGACGGTGCTGGCCTTGCGCTATTGCCTTGTGCTTGTGCTGCTGATCCCGGTGGCGCTGGTGGTACGGCCCAAGATGCCCTCGGCCCGTGGGGTTCTTGATGTGGCGATCGTGGGATTTCTTATTCAGGTGGTCTATTTTGGCCTGTGCTACGTCGCCTTCAAGTCAGGGGTTTCGGCTGGGGCTGTGTCGATCATCGTCTGCCTGCAACCTATCCTCGTGGCGCTGGTCGCACCGCGCTTTGTTGGGGAAAGCATCAGTCCACGGGGCTGGCTGGGGCTGACGCTGGGCCTTGCAGGGGCGGCAATGGCAATCGCCGGGCGATCGGCCATCGCTGCGGAAAACGCCTTTGGCGTCGGGCTGACCTTTCTCGCGCTTCTTGGCATTACGGCGGGCACGCTTTGGGAAAAGCGCTTTGGTGTTTCGCATCACCCGGTGGCGTCAAACCTTATTCAATACGCGGTGGGGGCAGCCTTTTGCCTGCCTGCCGCACTTTTGATGGAAGACATCACCATTGACTGGGCCCCGGAATTTATTTGGGCCATGGCCTATCTTGTGCTGGCGAATTCGCTTTTGGCGATGTCGCTTTTGCTGGCGATGATCCGCGCCGGAGAGGTGGCGCGTGTCTCCTCGCTTTTTTACCTGGTGCCTGCACTTTCCGCCCTTTTCGCCTGGCCCATGCTGGGCGAGGCGATGCCGCTTCTGGGGTGGGCGGGAATGGGCTTGGCAGGGCTTGGCGTGGCGCTGGTCAGCGTCAAAGCCTCACCACCCCGACGGGTTGCCGGCACGGATGGTACCTGACCCCTCTGCGCCGCTTGACCCGACCCAGACCAGCGTCGAGCCGGTAATGGCCACAGCCCAGCAACCGCTTGGCCCTTCGTCATAGTCAAAGCACATCTTGTTCCCCCGTATCGCCCAGCGTCCGGCGTAATCGGCTGCACGAATGGTGCCATCGGGGTCAAAGAATTCGGCATAGGGGCCAGAGGCGGCCATGGTCCCGATCACGGTGTTGCCGATGATTGCGCCGCGCACCTGATCGGCAGAGGCCAGATCCTGCGCGAAGGCAGGCGGGCACAACATGCAAAGCGCAAACGGGGCACAGGCGAACACGGACAAGCGCATGGAAACACCTTGATACAATGGATCAAGGTTAGTCGCTTTGCAGCACGGGTCAAGGACCGGTCAGTTGGGTCCGGCAAGGCCCTGCGGAAGCACCACCCCAAGCCGGCTGGCAAGACTGTGCAACACCGCACCCGCCTGCCCCCAATCAGCCGCGCGTGCGGCGTAAAGTGTGGCCTGGCTTTGGTGAACAAGCCCATCCGACAGGATTTTCAGATGGTTGGCGCGCAGCGTTTCGCCCGTCGAGGTGATGTCGGCAACCGCCTCGGCTGTCAGGTTCTTGACCGTGCCTTCAGTGGCGCCCTGGCTGTCGACCAGTTGGTAATCGGCCACGCCTTGGGCCGTCAGGAACTCGCGCACAAGCCTGTGATATTTCGTGGCAATGCGCAGACGGAAACCATGGCGGGCGCGGAAGGCCCCGGCGGCAGCGTCCAGATCATCTAACGTATCAACGTCAATCCAGGCATCCGGCACGGCGATGATAAGATCGGCATGACCAAAGCCCAATGCGGCAAGTTCGGCCACCTGAGCCTCCCAGTCCGCCAGCTTGTCGCGCACAAGGTCAGAGCCGGTGACACCAAGATGAATGCGCCCGGCCGAAAGTTCGCGCGGAATTTCCCCTGCCGACAAAAGCACCAGCTCAACCCCGCCAATCCCATCAACGGCGCCGGAATATTCCCGCTCATTGCCGGTGCGCTGCATGGCCACCCCACGCGCGCCGAACCAATCGAAGGTCTTTTCCATCAGCCGCCCTTTGGACGGCACGCCGATTTTCAGCATTGCGCGCCGCCTTTCAGTGCCACGACCAGATTGGGCCGGATGATGCCACCAACAGCGGGGATCGACCGGCCCTGCCCCAGCACGGCCGTCAGCGCATCATAGCGCCCACCCGATGCCACCGGAGGCAAGTCCGCCGGACCAACGAAGGCAAAGGTGAAACCGTCGTAATATTCCATCGTGGTGCGGCCAAGGCTGGCTTCGAAGGCCAGATTGCCAATGTCGATGCCACGCGCCGACAGTGCCGCAAGCCGGGTGGCAAAGCGGTCCACCGCAGGCTGGATGGCTGGCAAAAGCGGCGAGATGCCACGCAAATGTTCCAGCGCCGCCTGCGCCGGGGCTTGCAGGCCAAGCAGGTCATAAAGCAGGGCCGCCTCGGTGGCCGCGATCGGCTTGGCATCGGCAT
>JAIOXV010000095.1 GCA_021741465.1 Paracoccaceae bacterium | reverse complement strand
GTTTCAGCGCGAGGCCCATGTTCTCGCGCACTGTAAGATGCGGGTAAAGCGCGTATGACTGAAACACCATCGCCAGTTCGCGCTTGGCGGGGGCGACATCATTCACCCGTTTTTCATGCAGAAGGATATCGCCCGCACTGGCATCTTCCAGCCCGGCGATAATGCGCAAAAGCGTGGATTTTCCACAGCCCGATGGTCCGACAAAGACGCAAAACTCGCCCTCTTCCACGGTCAGATTTACACCGTCAATCACGACCGTCGCCCCGAAGGATTTGCTGACGTCTTTCAGTTCGAGCGCACCCATCGCGGCCTCCTTAAAGTTTGACGGCCAGCCCGGTGCGAACGCTTTCGTCCGCCGCCAGACAAATGGCCAAGGATTGCACCGCATCATTCAAGTGCCGCGTCAGGTCCAGATCTTCCAGGATTGCCCGGGCAACATAGGACTGTTCGCGTTCGCAAAGTTCCTGATGCCCCGGCTCATCGGCCATCGAGATGTCCTGATACGCCTGCCCCACCTTATGCACCCGCAGAAGGCTGGTCTTGGTGTGGGTGTCGACATCATCCGACTTCGCCGTTTCCGGCATGCGGATAGACACTGCGCCATTCGGGCTGACCACATCTTTCACGAAAAATGCGGTGTCCGACATCATCGGGCCCCATCCCGCCTCGTACCAGCCCAAAGAGCCGTCTTCGAACAGCACCTGAAAATGGCCGTAATTGTACATGTCGGCGGCAATTTCGTTTGACAGGCGCAGCCCCATGCCGCGCACCTCGACAGGTTGGGCATCGGTGATCTGGCACATCACATCGACATAATGCACCCCGCAATCCACGATCGGCGGGGTGGTCTGCATCAGCGCCTTGTGCACGTCCCACGTGGGCCCGCTTGATTGCTGATTGAGGTTCAGCCGGAACACATACGGCCCACCAAGCGCGCGCGCTTCGGCGATCAGCCGCATCCAACTGGGGTGGTGGCGCAGGATATAGCCGACAACCACCTTCTTGCCGGTGCGTGCCGCGCAATCCGCCACCCGGCGGGCATCGGCCACGGTTGTGGCCAAGGGCTTTTCAACGAACACATGCGCGCCTGCTTCCATAGCGGCAATGGCATAGTCGGCGTGGCTGTCGGAATAGGTCGACACGCAGACAAGATCGGGTTTAAGCCGCGCCAAGGCTTCGTGGAAATCAGGGGTCACGGCATAGCCCGCCAAGGCCGGGTCCAGCGTGGGTGCACTGCGGTTCACCAGACCCACAAGCTCAAACGCCGGATCGCGATGATAGGCCAGCGCATGGCTTCGTCCCATATTGCCCAAACCGGCTACCAGAACTCGGATCATTTGACTGCCCCCGCCGTGATGCCGCGGATCAGTTGCCGCGAGAAGATCAGATAAAGCACCAAGACCGGAACGATCGCCAGGCTCAGGGATGCCAGCACCGCGTTCCAGTTGGTCACGAATTGCCCGATGAAGATCTGGCTGCCCAAGGTGACGGTCTTCACCTCTTCTGCCGGCGCAAGGATCAGCGGGAACCACAGGTCGTTCCAGATCGGGATCATCGTAAACACCCCCACCGTCGCCATGGCAGGACGCACCAGCGGCAGAATCAGCGTGAAGAAGATGGCATATTCCGAAAGCCCATCAATTCTTCCGGCGTTTTTCAGATCATCCGAGACTGATTTCATGAACTCGGACAAGATGAACACCGCCAAGGGCAGGCCTTGCGCCGTGTAGACCAAGATTAGGGCGGTCAGCGTGTTCACCAACCCGGCCGCCACCATCAGCTCAAGGATCGCCACCGTGCCCAACCGGATCGGGATCATGATCCCCAGCGCCAGATAAAGGCCCATCAGCGTATTGCCCTTGAAGCGGTATTCCGAAAGCGCAAAGGCCGCCATTGCACCGAACAGCAGAACAAAGAACAGGCTGACACAGGTGACAATCAGGCTGTTTTGAAAATAGCCCAAAAAGTCGCCCTGTTTCAGAACCGTCTGATAACCGACCAGATCGAAATGTTCAGGCCAAGGCAGCGCCAAAGGGTCGGCAAAAATTGCCTTTCGGCTTTTGAAACTGTTGATGACGGTCACAAAGACCGGAAACAGCGCGATCAGGGTATAGGTTATCAGTATGGCATGGGCGGCAATGGTGCGGCCCTTGGAAAGTCGCGCAGCGGCCATCAGAACTGATACCTCCGAAGCCGGGTCTGGATACCGAAAAGGTAGACGCAAACCCCCAACAGAATGATTGCAAACATCGCCCCCGCAATCGCCGAGCCCATATAGGGATCACCCAGCTGCAACTGAAAACCGAAGAAGGTTCGATAAAGGAACGTCCCCAGAATATCGGTCGCGTAATCTGGCCCAGCCAGCGCGCCTTGTGCGACGTATATCAGATCGAAAGCATTGAAATTACCTACAAAGGTTAAAATGCTGATGATCCCGATACTGGGCAGGATCAGTGGCAATTTGATCTTCCAGAACTGACTTGCCCCGGTGATGCCATCCATCTCGGCGGCCTCAAGCACCTCATCGGGGATGCTAAGAAGGGCGGCATAGATCAGCATCATTGGAATGCCGACAAACTGCCAGACCGAAATCAGCGCCAGCGTTGTCAGGGCATATTCCTCTTTGCCCAGCCAAGGTGCAAACAGGCTTTTCAGGCCTATCATGTCCAACATCCCCGGTGCAATCCCCCAGATTGGCGACAAGATCAGCTTCCAGACAAAGCCAACGATCACAAAGCTTAAGATGGTGGGAACAAAAATCGCGGTTCGGTAAAATACAGCCATTCTCAGCCGCGGGCTGGACAAGATCGCGGCCAGCGCAACCCCGATCGGGTTCTGGACCAACATATGTACCAAAAAGAACCAGGCGTTATTGCCAAGCGCGTTCCAAAAGGCATTCGACCACAACGGATCCCCAAAAAGCGTGATGAAGTTCCGCAACCCCACAAAGACACGCACATTGCCTTCTTCGTTGAACAACGAAAGGTTCAGCGTGCCGAACAGGGGGATAATCATGATCGCGGTGTAAACCGCCAATGCAGGGGCCAGAAACACGGCAATATGCCAGCGCACAGGCTTTTTCGCAGCCATGTTTCCATCCTTTCAGTGAAAAGATCAGATCGGCAGGCCCGGGGGAGTGAAGCCTCGCGCCTGCCGGTTTCGGTCGCGCTTATTGCTGCGGCGCATACCAGCTTGCTAAGCCGTCTTGCAGGCGCTGGGCGGCGGCCTCAGGCGTCTCGGTGCCCTTGATGACATTCGCCGATGCGTTCCAGGTTTCATTTTCCAGGTTCGGCGTGCCGCGCGACAGGATCTGATAGGTGGAGCGGATCGTCGACTGGCACTTGCCGCGCCATGAGACAAACTCTTGCGCCAGCGGGTCTTGCATCTCGACGGCGGTCGAATTCAGGCTGAAAAAGCCCGGCAGCGCATTGGCATACATGCTGGCAAACTCGGCAGAGCCAACCCATTCAAGGAAGGTCTTGGCCTGTTCGGCATGGGCCGATTTCGCGTTCATGCCGATCGCAATGTCGGTATGGTCCGAGATATAGCAGGTATCGCCCGCAGCGGCGACCGGCGGCGGGAAGGCGCCCATCTTGAACTGCGCCTGGGTGTTGAAGCCCGAAATCTCCCACGATCCCGCAGGATAGACTGCTGCACGGCCAAGGGTGAACAGGTTCTGGCTGTCAGGATAGGTTTGTGCTTCAAACCCGTCGCCAAGATAGTCTTTCCACTTTGCCAAGGTCGCAAAGGGCGCAACCCATTGTGCATCGGTCAGCTTCTGCTCGCCCTTTATCAGCGCCAGACGGCCTTCTTCGCCTTTCCAGTAGTTCGGACCAATGTTGTTATAGCCCATGGTGGCGGCTTCCCATTGGTCATTGGTGCCCATCGCCATTGGAATATAGGTGCCGTCTGCCTTGATCTTGTCCAAAGCGGCGAAGAATTCGGCTTCGGTCGCTGGAACGGCGATGCCCAGGGCGTCAAAGGCGTCTTTGTTATAGATGAAACCGTGGATCACCGATGCCATAGGCACGCAGAAGGTGGCGGCAGCATCATCTGTCTGCCAGGCCGATTTGGCCACGGGCGAGAAGTTGGCCATGCTGGCCAGCCCCGACAGGTCGGCCAGATGACCCTGATTGTAAAGTTCAAGCGAGGCATCGAACGGACGGCAGGTGATGAGGTCGCCCGCTGAACCGGCGGCGAGCTTGGAGTTCAGCGCCGCGTTGTATTCGGCAGGTGCGCTGGGGGCGAAAACCACCTTGATGCCGGGATTTGCAGCTTCAAAAGCCGGAATGATCGTGTCCTGCCAGATGGTCAGGTCATCGTTGCGCCAGCTTTCGATTGTCAGCGTGACATCCTCTGCCCAAGCGGCACCGCTTAGAAATGTGCTGGTCAGAAGCGCGATATGGAACGTGGATTTCATGGCAGTCTCCCTGTTGTCGGGCGCATTGGCCCGGTTTTGAATTTAGCCCAGATGGGGGGCAAGTTTGCCACCGCTGGCTGCCAAAGCGGCAACAGCGGTTTCGGTTGAATGCCCGCGCGCAACCAAGATGGCAGATTTCACCGCGCCGTTGGCGGCCCGCAAAGCAGTTTTTGCCTGAGCGTCGTCGGTTCCCGCAACCGCCGCAACAATGCGCGCGGCGCGGTCCAGCAATTTGATGTTGTCGGCCACAAGATTGACCATATAGCCGTCGTGAACCGCACCAAGGCGAATGCCGATAAGCACTGACATCATGTTGAGCGCAGCCTTCTGTGCCGTTGCGGCGCCAAGACGAGTCGAGCCTGCAACAATTTCGGGCCCGCTGTCGATCAGAACCGCGACATCTGAAAGGTCGAACAAAGCAGCCTTTTCCACGTTGGCAAGACCGATCACCGCCGCCCCGGCAGCGCGCGCGGTTCGGGCGGCAGCAAGTGTATAGGGTGTGGCGCCGGATGCTGCGACACAGATAAGCGCATCGCCCTTGCCAAGACCGGCCAAGGCAACATCGCGGGCGGCTTGATCCGCGTCATCTTCAACCCCGCCTGTCATGTGTAACAGGGCGGCGGTGCCGCCTGCAAAAAGCATTGGCGTCTTTGATGGGGGAATGCCAAAAGTGCCCGCCAGTTCAAGGCAATCGGCCATGGCCATCAGCCCGGACGAACCTGCCCCGGCATAGCCCAGCTTCCCACCAGAAATCAGGCATTTCGCCGCAAGCTCGGCCCCTTGCTCAAGCGCGGGCAGGGATGCGCTCAGGCAGCCAAGCGCTTCGCGCTGGCCTTCGAGAACAGCCGCCAAAACGGCTGCCGCCGGCTGGCCATGCAGGCCAGGGCCGAATGGATGCTGCATTTCCGTGCGCCTGTCGGCCATACGATTCCCCCTGTAATTTTATAATGCCAAAATAATGCCAGTTGTAAAGTCATTGCTTGAAACGGGCTTCAACTTCATCCAAATACTGACAATGCAGCGCAAACTTAGATACCACCTTTCAAAGTGGTATTACTGTTGTATGCTGGTGGCGAGGGGATTCGCATGGAATTTTTCTTGGGCGTTGATGGTGGGGGCACGGGGTGCCGTGTGGCTTTGGCCGATGGCCAAGGGCGCATCCTTGCGCGGGCCGAGGCCGGGCCGGCAAACATTGCCTCAAACCCTGAAACCGCACTTGCCAATATCATGACGGCCAGCAAGGCGGCGCTGGCGCAGGCGGTTGGCGCAGAGGCCGATGCTGCCATGGGCCGCGTCCGGGCGGGTTTGGGGCTTGCCGGGGCCAATGCTTCGGGTGCTGCCGATTGGCTGGCTGACCATCTGCCATTCGCCACGTCGCGTATTGAAACCGATGCTGTCACGGCCGTCAAAGGGGCCTTGGGCGCGGATGACGGGATCGTTGCCGCAATCGGCACGGGTTCGGTCTTTGCCATTCAGCATGCGGGAAATCTGCGGCAGATTGGGGGTTGGGGGTTTTGGCTGGGGGATGAAGGGAGCGGCGCCGTTTTGGGGCGCGCACTTCTGGCGCGGTCCTTGCGCGCCCTTGACGGGGTTTTTCCCATGACCCCTCTTTTGCAGGAAATCCTGGCAGAATTCGCAACGCCCGAGCGGCTGGTTGCGTTCAGCCTGACGGCAAAGCCCGGTGACTATGCCACCTTTGCGCCGCGCCTTTGGGTCAGCGAAGACCCCGCCGCCGGGGCGATCGTGGTGCAGGCCGTCGCAGAGGTTCGCGCAACCATCACCGCCCTGCAGCCCGACCCTGCCTTGCCAGTTACCTTCATTGGTGGGCTTGGGCCTGCCTTTGCGGCCCGCTTGCCCGATTGGCCGCAACGCCCGGCGCGTGGCAATGCCCTTGACGGCGCGCTTTTGCTTGCGATGGAGGGGACATGACACGCCTTTTCAGCGCCGATAATTTTGACAGCGGGGCCTCTGGCCCGCTTTATCTGCAACTGCAACGTCACATTGCCAGTGCCCTAGCCGCAGGAGGGCTTGCGCCCGGAGATTGCCTTCCTGCTGAGCGTGACATTGCCATTATGACGGGGCTTTCCCGCGTCACGGTGCGCAAGGCGATCCAAGAATTGGTGGCAACCGGCCAATTGGTGCAGCGCCGCGGCTCTGGCACCTATGTGGCACAAAAGGTCGAACGGCTGGAACAGGCGTTGTCGCTGTTGACATCCTTTACCGAAGATATGGCGCGGCGCGGCCGCGATGTCGTGTCTCAATGGATCTCGCGCCGGATCGATTCCCCCGCGCCCGAAGAGGTGATGGCGCTTGGCCTTGGCGCTGGCGAGCGGGTGGCGCGGCTGGAAAGGGTGCGCTGCTCTGATGGCGTGCCGCTGGCAATCGAACGCGCGACCCTTCCCATCGCGCTTTTGCCCGACCCTATGGAAGTTGAAACCTCGCTTTATGCAGTATTGCAGACCCGAGGCCTGCGCCCGGCCCGTGCCGTTCAACGGATCTCCGCCACCAGTCTGGATGCCCGCGATGCCCTGTTGCTGGGGGTTCCCATGGGCGCGGCAGGGCTGAGGATTGAACGCATCAGCTATTTGTCTTCGGGGCGGGTAGTGGAATTCACCCGCTCGCTCTACCGCGGCGATGCCTATGATTTCGCGGTAGAGCTGAAACTTGCCCCCGATGAGGAAAGGGTCGAGCAATGAGCCAAACCAACATGGCCCGCGAGGTGGCCGAAATTCCGCAGGCGGCAGAGCGGTTTCTTGCCGCATCGTCGGGTGCGGTGCAAAAGGCTGCCGCTGCCCTGCGGCTGGCCGATCCCGCTCTTGTCGTCACCATCGCACGGGGGTCTTCGGACCATGCCGCAACCTATCTGAAATATGCCGTAGAGCTTTTGGCCGGAATACCGGTGGCCTCGGTCGGCCCCTCAATCGCGTCGGTATATGGGCAGCAGTTGCGGCTTGCAGGCGCAGCCTGTCTGGGCATTTCGCAATCGGGCAAAAGCCCC
This sequence comes from Paracoccaceae bacterium, assembly GCA_021741465.1. Classification (GTDB taxonomy): domain Bacteria; phylum Pseudomonadota; class Alphaproteobacteria; order Rhodobacterales; family Rhodobacteraceae; genus Tabrizicola_A. The sequence continues at coordinate 3,662 of JAIOXV010000095.1, read as the reverse complement.
GATATTGTGGCGATGATGCAGGCGGCCCGTGCGGGTGGCGCGCTGACCTTGGCCATCACCAACCAGTTGGACAGCCCAATGGCGGCGGCCGTTTCCCATCCCATCGGCTTGAATGCAGGGCCGGAACATTCGGTCGCCGCCACAAAGACCTTTGTGAACTCGGTCTTGGCGGGGCTCGCCCTTTTGGCTGAATGGCAGGCAGATGATGCGCTGCGCGCTGCGGTTGCCGACCTTCCCAATGCCTTTTCCAAAGCCCTGACCTTGGATTGGTCGCCCTTGGCGCAAAGGCTGGTGCGGGCGCAATCGCTTTATGTTTTGGGGCGCGGCCCTGCCTATGCCATATCGAATGAAGTGGCGCTGAAGTTCAAGGAAACCTCGGGCCTGCACGCCGAAAGCTATTCCGCGGCCGAGGTTCTGCACGGTCCGGCCGCCATCGTGCAGGCGCAGTTTCCGGTCTTTGCGCTGGGGGTCAAAGATGCCGCCCTAGCCCATGTCGTGACCACCGCCGAACGGCTGGCGGCACAAGGGGCCGATGTGTTTGTGACCGGGGCCGATGCCACCGGTTGCACCCGCCTGCCAACGGTAACGGGCCTGCATCCACTGGTGGCCCCCTTGGTGCTGATCGTCAGCTTCTATGCCTTTGTTGAAGAGCTGGCACGTCGCCGCGGCTACGATCCTGACACCCCGCCCCATCTTCGCAAAGTGACGGAGACGTTGTGATGCGACAGGCTTTCGTCGGAGCTGATGTTTTTGACGGCGCAAACCTGCACAAGGACGCGGTCTTGTTGGTGCAAGGCGGGCGCGTGTCAGGTATTCTTGGCCATATCCCATCTGGCGCACAGGAAGTCCGGCTGTCAGGCGGCACTTTGGCCCCCGGCTTTGTGGACCTTCAGGTGAATGGTGGCGGTGGTGAAATGGTCGGCGCCGCGACCGATGCGGCTGCGCTGGCCCGGCTTTGTGCGCTTCATGGGCGGCTTGGTGCCACAGGGATCATGCCAACGCTTATCACCGATACGCCCGAGGTCACGGCCCGTGTCATCGCCGCCGGGATCGAAGCTGCCCGGTCAGGAGTTGCGGGCTTTCTTGGCTTGCATCTGGAAGGCCCGCATCTCGACCCCCGCCGCAAGGGGGCGCATGACGCCAAACTGATCCGCCCGATGACTGAAAGCGATCTGTCCCAACTTTGCCAGGCCGCGCGCGATTTGCCCGCGCTGATGGTCACATTGGCCCCGGCCTCTGTTACGGAAAAACAGATCACTCAGCTGGCAGATGCCGGTGTGATTGTCAGTCTGGGTCACAGCGAGGCAACCTGTGCAGAGGCCCGTGCGGCCATCGCGGCGGGTGCGCGTTGTGCGACGCATCTTTTCAACGCCATGAGCGCCTTGGGCAACCGTGAACCCGGACTGGTGGGCGCGGTACTGTCATCAACCCTTGCGGCCGGGGTTATTGCCGATGGGCATCATGTGGCCATCGAAACTCTGCGTGTTGCACTGGCCGCGCGTCCTGAAGGGCTGTTTTTGGTGTCAGACTGCATGGCTGTCGCTGGCAGCGAAGCACAAGAGTTCCTGCTGGGGGGGCGCAAGATCTTGCGACGCGACGGGCGGTTGATGCTTGAAGACGGCACTTTGGCGGGGGCTGATCTTACCTTGCCACGGGCGGTGCAGGTGATGGTGCAAGAGGTCGGCCTACCCTTGGATCGCGCCCTTGGCATGGTTACCCTGACCCCTGCCGAACTGCTGCGAAACGACAGATTGGCGCGCCTTATCCCCGGTGCCTTTGCTGATCTTGTGCATCTGAATGCAGATCTCGGGCTGGAATCGGTCTGGCGCACCGGGGTTCAGCTGCGCTGAGGTCAGATCCGGGCCAGAAGCTTTGGATAGGCCGCCCACATTGTTACGCTGCGCGTCAGGTTCAACACCATCAACGCCGCCCAAAGCCCGTGATTGCCCATGAGTGGGATCAGAAGCGTCAGCGCCGCCACATAAATCAAGACTGAAACCGCCATGGTGCGCAGCATGGCCGCCGTTTGCAGCGCGCCGATGAAGATGCCGTCATAAATCCAGCTTGCCACGCCAATGAAGGGCGCAACCGCCAGCCACCACAGATAGCTGCGCGCAGCGATCCGAACGTCAGGGGCCGTGGTCATCAGGTCGATGATCGGCCCTCCTGCCAGCGTGAACAGCAGCGCCAGCAAAGCCGCACCGCCAAACCCCCATTGCATCGAGATGCGCCCGGCACGGCGAAGATCATTCGCGGCCCGCGCGCCCAGCGCCTGACCGACCAGAGTCTCTGCAGCAATTGCAAACCCATCCAGCGCATAGGCCGTAATTTCAAGAAACTGCATCAACACCTGATTGGCGGCCAAGGTTACATCGCCAAACCGCGCCCCCATAAAGACAAAGGTGGTAAAGGAAAGCTGCAGCAGAATGGTCCGGCCCATGATGTCGCGGCTGGCGGTGAACATTTGAGAAACGGCTGCGCGATCGGCCAACCGGGCAAGGCCGCTGCGCAACAGGGCTTTGCCCAAGGCATCGCGGGCAAACCAAAGCGCCAGCCCCAGACCGGACACTTCGGCAATCAATGTGGCCACGGCGACCCCTTCGATCCCCCAGCCAAGGCCCATCACGAACCACAGGTCCAGCAGGATATTCAAACCGTTTTGCCAAAGCTGCAGCAGCAGAACGCTGCGCGTGCGCTCTACCCCGACCAACCAGCCGGTAAGCGCGTATAGGGCAATCGTTGCAGGTGCACCCCAGATTCGTATTGCAAGATAGGTTTGGGCAAGTCGCTCGACCTCGGCGCTGGCAGGGGAAACGGCAAAGGCGGCAGCAAAAAGGGGCCATTGCAAAAGGATCAGCCCCGCACCGGCCAGTCCAGCCACCAAAAGGGCGCGCAGAAGAACCGCTGTGCGTTCTGCAGCATTGCCCGCACCCATCGCCTGCGCTGCAAGACCAGAGGTGGACATGCGCAGAAAGCCGAACGCCCAGTAGAGCATGGCAAGCAGCACAGCGCCCATGCCAACGGCACCCAAAGGGGCGGCTTGGCCCAATTGGCCGATGACGGCCGTGTCCACCGCACCCAGAAGCGGCACTGTGGCGTTTGAAAGCACCACGGGAAGTGCGATGCGGGCAACGCGGGCATGGGTGATCGTGCTCATCCTTCGGGGTCCGGCATCAGGAAATGCACCACCGCGCTGGCAAAGGGTTTGTCGCGCGCTTCTTGCCATGCCTCTACATGCACCGAGGCATAGCGCCGACCAGACCGGTTTATGCGCGCCTTGGCAAAACAATCCTTGGGCTGCCCCGCCCTGAGATAATCGACCGTAAAGTCGATTGTCTTTGGCAAGGGCGGCAACTGCCCGGCTGCCACCGCATCAGAGCCAAGGCGGCCCGCCGAAAGATCTTCCCAAAGGTTGGTCCAACTAAGCTCGATGATCGCGGCCACTTCCAGAAAGGCCGCCGTTACCCCGCCATGCAGGGCCGGGACGGAAGGGTTGCCGATCAACTTTGGCTGGAACGGCAAATGCGCCGTGATTTCATCGCCCTGACGGTCAAAGCAAATGCCGAGAAAGCGGATATAGGGCACAGCCCCCACCAGCCAGGCCAAGGTCTTGTCGCGGTTCTGATAGGCAGTCATGCCTTTGCCTGTTCTGGCACCGGCTT
>JAIOXV010000094.1 GCA_021741465.1 Paracoccaceae bacterium | reverse complement strand
GGCATGAATGTCGAAGGTCTCTTCAGTCGGCACCAGCATGCCACCCTTGTCTTCCATGCGCGTGACCGAAACGATCCATTCAGACCCGGTCCAGCGATAGCCGTTGACCTGAATCTTGCGCTCAATCGTAGCACCGTGCTGGCGCGCGCCCTTGGCCATGGCCTGGGTGACATCGGCCGGATTGATATAGCCGTCTTGCGGGTGATAAAGCGCGCCCTTCAGATCATCGGTGCGCACCAAGGGCCAACGTTCCTTGATCTGCGCGGGGGTCAGGAATTCATGATAGACCCCGGCGGTTTCAGCGACCGACGAATAGAGCATGTATTCGTCCATACGCTCTTGACGTTGGGCCATACGCAGGTTGCCAACCACGGCAAAACCGGCGTTCAGGCCGGTTTCGGCCTCAAGCCCCTTGTAGAAATCGACCGAGTATTTGTGGATATGGGTCGTGGCATAAGACATGTTGAACAAGGGCAAAAGCCCCGCCGCATGCCAGGTGGAGCCTGCGGTCAGTTCGTCACGTTCGACCAGCATGGTATCCCAGCCTGCCTTGGCCAGGTGATAGGCAATCCCGGTGCCAACGGCACCACCGCCGACGACAAGGGCTTTGACATGGGTTTTCATGGAATGACTCCGAAAGGGGCGTTTTACCCTATCTGCCCGAACCGTTGAAAATTGGGCAAGAGCGCCCGACACCTGACAGCAAAAAACGACACCGATGTCAGAAAGCGGCACGGGCGCGGCGGCGAAATTATATCAATTTTGTCAGGGATTTTCCGCGCCGATCACTTTGCGTGCCGCGACCCGCCTCAGGTGGACCGGATGGGCCAAATTCCAATCGCTGCGGCGTATGCACCGTGGTTGCAGGCGATCCGGCTGCATGCGGTTTTGGTCAGCTGCGCCGAAACTGGCCGATGATTGCGGCCAGTGCAAAGATCACTGCGGCAGAGGCAACAATGGAAGGCCCGGTGTCGGTGTCTTGCCAAAGCGAAAGCTGCAGGCCGAGAAAGGCCGCAAGACCGCCGATTGCCACCGCCAAAGCGGCCATGGATTCGGGCGTGCGGGCCAGAGCGCGCGCAGCGGCGGCGGGGATGATAAGCATGGCCGCAATCAAAAGCGCGCCCACCACTTTCAGCGACACAGCCACAACAACCGCCAGCGCCACGGTCAGGACCAGCCTTTCACGATGCGGGTTCATCCCCGCGGCATGGGCAAGCTCTTCTGACAGGGTCGCGGTCAAAAGCGCCTGCCAGCGCCATGCCAAAAGGCCGCTCACCAGCGCAGCCCCGCCCCAGATAAGTGCCAGATCAGCGCGCGACACCACAAGGATATCGCCAAAAAGATAGGCCGAAAGGTCGGTCCTGACGCCGGGCACAAAGGAAATGGCCACCAAACCAAAGGCAAGTGCGGCATGGGCCAGAACGCCAAGCGTTGTGTCCATGGCCCAGCCCTTGGCGGCCAAGGTCGACACCGTCAGCGCCATGGTCAGCGCCACGCCCAGCACCCCGACCGTCAGCGGCAATTGAAACGCCAGCGCCAACGCCACACCCAAAATGGCGGCATGCGAGGTGGCATCACCAAAATAGGCCATACGCCGCCAGACAACAAAACTGCCCAAGGGGCCAGTGGCCAAAGCCACGCCAAGCCCGGCCAAAAGTGCGCGGGTGGTAAAATCATCCAGCATGGCTGTGCTCGTGGGTTTGGTGGGGGTGGCTGTGGTCATGGCCGTGGCCTTGGTCGTGGTCATGGGCGTGATCATGGTCGTGCTGGTAAAGCGCCAGTGCGCCCTTTGTGCCAAGCCCGAAAAGCGCCCGGTATTCGGGCGCGTTCGAGACCACGCGCGGGGTGCCTTCGCAGCAGACATGGCCGTTCAGGCAGATCACCCGGTCTGATGCGGCCATCACCACATGCAAGTCATGGCTGACCATCAGCACCGCCGCGCCGGTTTGCTTTCGGACGGCTTCGATCAACTGGTAAAACGCCGCCTCGCCGGGCTGATCCAACCCTTGGGTCGGTTCATCCAGGATCAAAAGCTGCGGATCAGACAGCAGGGCGCGGGCCAAGAGCACCCGCTGGAATTGCCCCCCCGACAGAGCGGCCATCTGGCGCTGCTCCAGCCCCTCGACCCCGACACGCCGCAGCACTTCGGCCGCAGCCGCATCGCTGACCCGGACGGGCAAGGACAAGAACCGCCGCACAGTCATCGGCATTGACCGATCCACCGCCAGCTTTTGCGGCACATAGCCCAACCGCAACCCCGGCGCGCGGGCGACATGGCCATGGGCAACCGGGATGATGCCCAAAAGAGCGCGGATCAACGTCGACTTGCCCGAACCATTAGGTCCAAGGATGGTAACAATCTCGCCCGGGCGCACAAAGAGCGACACATCATGCAAGACCTCTACCCCGCCAAAGCGCACGCAGATGCGCTCGGCGGTGATAAGGTTATGGGGGGAATCGGTGGTCATGCGGCAGCCTTGCAGACGGGGCACAGGCCCACAGCTTCGATATTGGCGCGTTCCAGCACAAAGCCGGATTGGCCCGCGGCCTTGGTCAGGGCGGCCATCACCGGGGCGGCCGGGGCTTCGGCCACGGTGTCACAGGCCCGGCAGATCAGAAAGGCGGGGGCGTGTTCTTCACCCGGATGCATGCAAGCGGTAAAGGCGTTCAACCGCCGAATACGGTGGGCAAGCCCATGCTCTTCCAGAAATTCAAGCGCGCGATAGGCCACCGGCGGCTGGTTGCCAAACCCTTCGGCCGAAAGCCGGTTCAGCACATCATAGGCCCCCATGGCCTTGTGCGCCTCTAACAGAATCTCCAAAACCCGCCGACGCACCGGTGTCAGCCGCAGGCCGCGTTCGCGGGCGATGTCTTCGGCCCGCGCCAGCGCATCGGCGCGGCAATGGCCGTGGTCATGGCTTGCAAAGGCCAGATCGGGGGTCTGACAACCGGGGCAGTCTGCAACGTGCTGGGTCATTTTACGGGCCTTGACTTGTGATAGTATAACATACATATCCCGCCTCACCCGAATTGGAAAGGCCGTTGTCATGCGTTATATCATATCCCTAATCTTGGCCAGCGCCGCTCTGCCTGCAACTGCAGAGGTGCCCCGCGTCGTGGCTGACCTGCCGCCGGTACATTCCCTGGTGGCACAGGTTATGGGCACGCTTGGGCAACCCACGCTTTTGCTGGACAAAGGGGCCAATGGCCACGCGTTCCAGATGCGGCCCAGTCAGGCGGCGGGGCTGCAAGCGGCCAATCTGGTGGTCTGGATCGGGCCAGAGATGACACCATGGCTGGACCGGGCGCTGGAGGGGATAAACCCCGGCGCGCAGCTGCGGCTTTTGGCGGCCGATGGCACCTATAGACAAGATTTTGCCGCTGAACCGGGGCATGACCATGAAGCAGATGACCACGACGCGGCGACCCAGACCAATGATCAAGATGGGCACGACGACGCAGAACACGATCATGCCCATGAAGGGCTTGACCCCCACGCCTGGCTTGATCCGGGCAATGCCAGACATTGGCTGGGAGTGATCGCGAAAAATCTGTCGGCGCTGGACCCGGCCAATGCTGCAACCTATGCCGCCAACGCCGCCCAAGCACAGGCCGATCTGGCCACGCTGGACAGCGAAATTGCCGCCACGCTGGCACCGGCCCGCGCCATTCCCTTGGTCGTCTACCACAATGCCTATGGTTATTTTGCCGGCCATTACGGCCTGACAATTGCCGCAGCCGTCTCCGAAGGCGATGCCAGCGCCCCCGGCGCGCAGCACATCGCCGAGATCGAGGCGCTTTTGGCCCTTGGCCCGGCCTGCCTTTTGCCCGAGCAAAACCACGACCCCAAGCTGGTGCAACAACTGGCCGAAGCCAGCGGGCTGACCGTTGCAGGGGCGCTTGACCCTTCGGGTTCACAGCTTGACCCCGGCCCCGCACTTTACGGCCAGATGATGCGCGGCATGGCCGACACCATTGCCGATTGTGCTGATTGAGCGGCCTTGCAAAGCCCGGCCGCTGCCGCCAGTCTGCAGCGAAAAGATGGGGGTGGCATGGCGCAGGTCGACAGCTTTGGGCAAACCGCCGATGGGCGTTTGGTGCGCAAGATCACCCTTGCGCAGGGGGATCTTGCCGTCAGCCTGCTGACATGGGGGGCGGTGGTGCAGTCGGTCCGGCTTGTGGGCGTGGACCATGATCTGACGCTGGGTTCTGACAATCTGGCCGACTACGAAGGCGACATGCGCTTTCACGGGGCAATCATGGCCCCGGTGGCCAACCGTATCGGCATGGCGCGGGCGGTCATCGACGGGCGCGAACACCGGTTCGAGGCGAACCTTGGCGCGCATTGCCTGCATTCGGGCAGCACAGGCGCGCATCTGCAAATCTGGGATCTGGTTACGGCAAGCCCGCACGCGGCAACCCTGCGGCTTGATCTGCCCGATGGGCTGGGCGGGTTTCCGGGCAACCGCCGGACCGAAGCGCGCTTTTCACTGGGCCAAGACCGTCTGAGGCTGGAAATTCACAGCCAGACCGATGCAGAAACGCTGTGGAACGCCACCAATCACAGCTATTGGACCTTGGATGGCGGCGCCGATTTCACCGGTCACCACGTGCAAGTGACCGCCGATCACTGGTTGCCAACCGATGCTGTCGACCGTCCCACCGGCGAAATTGCCTCCGTGCAGGGCAGCGCGATGGATTTCCGCCAGCCGCGCCAGATCAGCCCTGACGCTCCGGCGCTGGACCATTGCTTTTGCCTGTCGCGGGGGCAGATGCCCTTGCGCGAAGTTCTGCATCTGCAGGGAAAGTCCGGTTTGCGGATGGCCGTTGCCACAACCGAACCCGGGGTTCAGATCTATGACGCCCGGGCGGCAAGGCGGCCCGGCAGGGGGGCTTACGAAGGGATTGCCATTGAAACCCAAGGCTGGCCCGACGCCCCTTCCTATCCAGCCTTCCCCCCGATCCAACTGCGCCCCGGCGCGCCGATAACCCAAGTGACCGAATGGCGCTTTTCGCGCGGTTGAAACAGACAAACGCGCAAAGGACGAACAAGATGCAAGAGGCGCGGCGGGCAAGATGGGCAGTTGCGGCAATGTTTGCCGCCAACGGGCTGATGATGGGGGCTTGGGCACCGCAGATCCCACCCTTGATGCCCCGCCACCAGATCACCGAAGGCACGCTTGGGTTGATTATCCTTGCACTTGGTTTGGGCGCGGTGGCTGCAATGCTGTTCACCGGCCGCTTGATCGCGCGGTTTGGCGGGCGGGTGGTGCTGACAGGCTTTGCGCTGGCGCTGGCCCCGACACTGCCCTTGATCGTGCTGGCCTCCTCGTTGCCTGCGGTCTTTGCCGCAGCTGCGGTTTTCGGGGCAGTGGTGGGCAGCATGGATGTGGCGATGAACGCCGCCGCTGTCCGGGTTGAACGCGCGCTTGGGCGGGCCATCATGTCGGCCAGTCATGGGTTCTGGAGCCTTGGGGGCTTTGCCGGCGCGGCGATCGGGGCATGGGCCTTGGCCCAATGGGGCGCTGTGGCGCAGGCGTTTTTGGCGGCAACAGGGGTGGCCACGCTTGTGGTGCTGGCCCTGCCCCACCTATTGCCAGACCCGCCATCGCCGACAAGCCAAACCCAGACGACACGGTTTTTCCCGCGTGATGCGGCCCTTTGGATTTTGGGGCTTTTGGCGCTGTTTTGTATGGTGCCCGAGGGGGCGGTGATGGATTGGGCGGCGGTTTATCTTGGCAAGGAACTTGGGGCGGATGACTTTGCTGCAGGGCTTGGCTTTGCCTTCTTTGCCGGGTCCATGGCGCTGATGCGCTTTTCGGGCGACCGGGTTCGCAACCGCTTTGGTGCTGTCAAAACCCTGCGAATTTCAGCGCTGGTTGGGGCAGCGGGGCTTTTTCTGGCCGCATTGGCCCCCAACGAAACTCTGGCCATGGCGGGGTTTGGCCTTGCAGGTCTGGGTGTGGCCAATCTGGTCCCGGTGATGTTTTCAGCGGCGGGAAATCACCCCGGATTGCCCGCAGGGGTGGCGATTTCTGCGGTAACCACAGTGGGCTATGCCGGCATTCTGATTGCGCCTGCCTCGATCGGATATATCGCGGAAGCGGCCGGATTTCGCGCCACCTATGGCGCGCTGGCCCTGCTTTTGCTGGTGGTGGCAGCCCTTGCAGGCCGCACCCATGCCGCGGACCAGATCAGATAAGACCTGCCACCTGATCGGCGGTCACCAGATGGGCGAAATCGGCCCCAAGCAGCGACAGCGTCACACGCAAGACCGTCTGCGGGTCAATCTGCCCGCCATCATGGGCGGGAATGTCAAAGGCCAGCAGCGCATCACCGGGCAAAACCACCTTGAACCCAAGGTCCGAGGCGGCCCGCACGGTCGAGGTCACGCAAAAGGCCGCCACCGCGCCAATCACCACCAACCGGTCAATCCCTGCCTGCCTGAGATGGGCATCAAGCCCCGTGCCGGCAAAAGCTGAAGAGCGGGATTTCCACAAGACCGTCTCGCCCGGCATGGGCATGGCGCAGGGCATCGGCTCCCCACCGGGCAGGCCCCGGGCAAAGGGCGTGCCGGGTTCGTCGTGATGCACATGCACGACCGGCAGGCCCTGCGCGCGGAAAAGCCCGATCAGGTCGGCAACCCGCGCCTCGGCCCCGGGATTGGCAATCGGGCGGCCCGATGTGATGCGGTCGGCCATGCCCATCTGCATGTCGATGCACAAAAGCGCGGTGGTCATGCTGACATCTCCTGGATCAGGCTTGCGCTACCACGGCTGCGGGCAGACCCGCCATCAAGCGTGGCCAGCGTCACCGCAAGCACATCCGCAGGCGGCATCAGACGCCCATCCCGAAGGGTCTTTTGGAAATTGATGAGCGCCTCCGCAACAACCGTGACACAGGGGCCTTTTGGGTTGCCCCCAAAGGACCCCGCTTCGCAGCCCTCTTGCACATCAAGCAGCAAGAGTGCGGGACCGTCAGCCACCAAGAAAGTCAACCTTGCCCACTTCAACCCCATTGGCGCGCAGGATGTTGTAGGCGGTGCTCATATGGAAATAGAAATTCGGCACCGCATAGCCGTGCAGATATTGCATGGCGGGAAAGGTCAGCTCTCGGGGGCCTGCCTTGACGGTGATGGTCCGCGCTTCGGCGCCGTCAAAGGCGCTGGCGGGAATGGTCTGCAAAAAGGCTATCGTCTTGGTAATGCGGTCCTGCAATTCGCCAAGCGTGGTTTCGGTGTCGGGATAGGACGGCACTTCAAGCCCGGCCAGACGGGCACAGGCGCCCTTGGCGTGATCTGTCACGATGGCGACCTGCCGCCAAAGCGGGAACATATCGGCAATCAGGCGCGATTGGGGCAGAACATCAGGCTTGATCTTGCGGGCTTCGGCATGGGCCTCGGCCTTGGCAAGAATGGTCGAAAGAGCCTTCAGGGAATGGATGAAATGGGGGGTGGGTGCGTGCATGGGAGCCTCCTGTTCGCGCGAGGCCCATCAAGCGACAAAGCAGGCCCGGCCGCAAGACCACATCTGCGCCAATGTGCCGTTATCGCTTCAAACCGGGGCCAGGACTGTGCCCCGCCCTGGCGGCACCATTGGCTTAGACGCCAAGGCACCAGCGCATGATGGCCTTTTGTGCATGAAGGCGGTTTTCGGCCTCATCAAAGATCACCGAATGCGGCCCGTCCATGACAGCGCTGGTCGCTTCATCATTTCGGTGGGCGGGCAGGCAATGCATGAACAGGCTGTCGGCCTTGGCCTTGGCCATCAGCGCTTCGTTCACCTGATAGCCGCGCAACTGGTTGTGGCGGCGTTCCTTGGCGCTTTCAGGGTCATGCATGGAAACCCAGGTATCCGTGACCACCAGATCAGCCCCGGTAACGGCCTTGTTCGGATCACGTTCGATCAGCACATTCGCACCCTTGGCACGGGCGAATTCAACGAATTCACGTTCAGGATCAAGCGTTTCCGGCCCGGTGAAGGTAAAGTCGAACCCGAACTGCCCTGCGGCATGCAGGAACGAGGCAGCCACGTTGTTTCCATCACCCGCCCAGACCACTTTCTTACCGGCAATGGGGCCGCGGTGTTCTTCATAGGTCATGACATCTGCCATGATCTGGCAAGGGTGGGTGCGGTTGGTCAGCCCGTTGATAACCGGAACGGTGGCATGTTCGGCCATTTCCAGCAGCGTCGCCTCTTCGAAGGTGCGGATCATGATCAAATCGACATAGCGCGACAGCACGCGGGCGGTGTCGGCGATGGTTTCGCCATGACCAAGCTGCATTTCCTTGCCCGACAGCACCATGGTCTGCCCACCCATCTGGCGCACGCCAACGTCAAAGGAAACGCGGGTCCGGGTAGAGGGCTTTTCGAAGATCAGCGCCACCATGCGGCCGGCAAGCGGCTGGTCATCATCTGGCGTGCCCTTGGGGCGGTTGTTGCGCGCTGTCTTCATGGCATGGGCCGTGTCGATCATGGCCCGAAGTTCAGACGCCTCGGTTTTGTGAATATCTAGGAAGTGTTTCATATTAGGGTTCTTTCTGGCTGCCCCCGAGAGGTTTCCCACCCCCCGGACCCCTTGTTGGAGTATTCGGGCCAAGAGGAAGGGGTTAAGAAATGCTGGCGGCGGCACGGTCGAGGCGGGCAAGCGCCTCGGTGATGTCGACGTCGGGAATGTTCAGCGCGGGCAGCAGGCGGATGACGTTGTCAGCGGCCGCCACCGTCAGCAGATGCTGGGCATAGTTGGCGTTGACCACATCGGTGTTGGTTGCCTTGCACTTCAAACCCAGCATCAGCCCTTGGCCCCGCACCGCTTCATAAACCGTGGGGTGGCGTGCAACCAAAGATTCCAGCCCCTGACGAAACAGGGCCGATTTGCGGCTAACCTCGGCAAGGAAGGCGTCATCCGAAATGATCTCAAGCACCTTGGCGCCCACCGCACAGCCCAAAGGATTGCCGCCATAGGTGGAACCGTGGCTGCCTGCGCCCATGCCGGACGCGGCCGCTTCCGTTGCCAGCACCGCGCCCAAGGGAAAGCCGCCACCAATGCCCTTGGCCACCATCATGATGTCGGGCGTGACCCCCGCCCATTCATGGGCAAAAAGCTTGCCGCTGCGCCCGACGCCGCATTGGACCTCATCAAAGATCAACAGCGCGCCATGCTGGTCGCAAAGGTCCCGCAGGCCCTTCAGACAAGCATCGGGAAGCGTGCGGATGCCGCCTTCGCCCTGAATGGGTTCAATAATGACAGCACAGGTCTTGTCAGATATGGCCGCTTTCAGCGCAGCATGGTCTCCAAAGGGCAGATGGGTGAAACCGGGCATGAGCGGGCCAAAGCCCTTGACCATCTTTTCAGACCCCGCCGCAGCAATCGCCCCGGTGGAGCGGCCATGAAACGCGCCTTCGAAGGCGATGATCTCGGCGCGCGGCTGGCCTTTTTCATAGTGGTATTTGCGGGCCATCTTGATGGCCAGCTCAGCCGTCTCGGTCCCGGAATTGGTGAAAAACACCGTGTCGGCGAAGGTTTTTTCCACCAATGCCTCGGCCAGCCTTTCCTGTTCGGGAATGCGGTAGACGTTGGAGACATGCCACAGTTTCTGGGCCTGTTCGGTCAGGGTCGCCACCAGGTCCGGATGGGCGTGGCCCAGCGCGTTCACCGCGATGCCCGCGCCAAGGTCAAGGTATCGGCTGCCATCCTCGGCTGTCAGCCAGCAGCCTTCGCCTTTGACGAAAGCGAAAGGGGCACGATTATAGGTGGGCAGAACGGCGGAAATCATGGGTGGGTTCCTTCAGGGAAGGCCAAGGGATGCCAAGGCCAGAACGAAAGGTCAATGCGGGAAAGGCGTGGCACTTGGCCAGGCAAGATCGGGCGCGGGCGCGTTCAGCGTCGGCGTCGGGGCAGGCAGGTCTGAAAGCCATGTACGATCATGCCTGCCAGATAGCGCGCGGCCCGATGCCTGAAAAGCCGAATCTCAATCTGCCGCGCAAATCTCGGCCAGCATCTGGATGATCGGGGTGTAATAGTTGCCGAAATACCCATCTTCGGTATCCAGAACCGACAAGAACACCGCCACCCGCCCGGTGGTCATATCGGCCAACATGTATTGCCCGCCATAGCCACCATGGCCAAGCCAGCGGCCATTGGTGTTCATCTGGTTGGAATAGCGCAAATGGCCGCGTGGGGCGGGCATTGGGATGCCGCGGCCAAGCGTCTCGGTCAGGAACGCGGCCGAGCCGAAGGACTGACCGTCGACCCCCTGCCCCGCGCGGGCGATCAAAAGCCCGTGGCGGGCAAGATCGCGCGCGGTCAGGCACAGACCGCCGTTCATCAAGGGAAAGCCGGCCCGGTCGCCTGCGGCATGCACCGCGCCCTCGACCCCGATGGCATCGGCCAGATCGGCCAGCAAGGACGCCATGGACCGGCCAGAGACGGCCTCGGCCACCGCTGCCAGCACATCGGTATTAGCGCTGCGATACATGCACAGTCCCGTGGAGTTGCGCGTATCGGCAGCCTTTGGCGCAAGCCCAATGGTGGCAAGAAAGCTCTTGCAACCCATCTCGGGACCCGTGGGCAGGCGCATGCCGGTTGCCGCCTCGTGCAGGAAAACGGCGGCCTCGGGGTTGTGATAATCTTCGTCATAGTCATTCAAGACATTCATATCGAGAATGTCCTGCAAGCTGGCCCCGGCATAGCCCGCCCCAAGCCAAGGCAGAATTTCGCCCGCGGCCTGATCCAGACGCAGCTTGCCAGCATCGCGAAGGGTGCCGATGACAAGGTTCATCACGGTCTTGGAAATCGACATGACCGAATGCGGCTGGTCGGCGGAAAAATCTGGGGCGTAGCGTTCGTAAAGGATGCGGTTTCCCTCCACCACCACCATGGCGGAAAACCAGGGGTTGGCACAAAGGCGCGCCACATCCTCGCGCCCGGCAATCGTCTCGTCCGTTGAAAGCCGAAGGTCCCAGACCTGCTTTGCCCGGAACGACTGCACATAGCGCGACAGCCGGTGCAGATTGTGAAAGCCATGGCGGCGATAAGGGGCCGAGTTCCAGCGCGGCCGGGCGTCAGCGCCGACAAGAAGATCAGGGTTGGGATGAGTGGTCATTGGCACCTCCGGGTTGGGGCCATAGAACGCCGCCCGCGCGGACGGCGCAAAAGGTTTCGCGACGTCGCAACCAAATTTTCGAGAAAATTTGGGGCTCAGCCGGCCAAGCGGCGCGCGAGACGGTTTTGCTGCTCGATCACGCGGGGCAAATCGATCGTGACCATCTGCCCACTGCGCACCACCTGCCGCCCTTCAACGAACAGATCGCGCACC
>JAIOXV010000001.1 GCA_021741465.1 Paracoccaceae bacterium | reverse complement strand
AGACGCCATGGCCTTGGCCGAAGAGACCAAGACCGAGGCTGTGGCGATGGCCGAAGCCGCTGACGAGGCGCTGGCATCGGCGGAAGACGCCCGAGCCGCCGTTCAAGACCGCGAATCCGAGGCCCGCGCAGCCCGGTCATCGGCCGAGGGCGAAGCTGCGGCCATCCGTGCCGAAGTTGCCGCGCTGGCGAAGATGGTGCAGCGCGAGGCCAACGCAGGCAGCCAGGTCTTGGACCAGATGGAGGTCATGCCCGGCCTTGAAAAGGCGCTGGGTGCGGCCCTTGCCGATGATCTGCGCGCGCCCATCATCGAAGCCGATCGGCCTTCGGGCTGGCTGGACCTGCCGGGCTATGCCGATCCTCAGGCTTTGCCGGACGGGGTGGAGCCACTTGCCGCCTTTGTCAGCGGCCCATCGGCCCTTGGCCGACGGATCGGTCAGATCGGGCTTGTTGCGCGTGAAGAGGGCGGGCGTTTGCAGGCGCAGCTGATGCCTGGACAGCGCCTTGTCAGCCGCGAAGGCGACCTTTGGCGCTGGGACGGCTTTCGCGCCGGCGCTGAAGACGCGCCTTCGGCCGCGGCCCTGCGTTTGCAGCAGTTGAACAAGCTCACCCAATTGAAACGTGACCTTGAAGAGGTTGCCGCCCGTGCAACAGGTGCGGCCCAGGCACATGCGGCATTGCAAACCCAGCTTGCCGATCTGGCGCGCGCAGACCAATTGGCCCGCGATGCACGCCGTGCCGCTGATGCCAAGGTCGCCGAGGCCAATCGCACCGCAGCCCGCGCCGAGGCAGATCGGTCTTTGGCTGATGGCAAATTGGAAGCGGCCAATCTTGCCGTGCGCCGATACCAGGACGAAGCGCTGGAGGCACGCGAAAGGCTGGAAGGCGCGCTGGCTTCGGTTGAAGAGTTGGGCGACATAGAGGCATCGCGCGACATTGTCGAAACTGCCCGGGTCGCGGTTGAAGCCGCCCGTATCACCATGATGAGCCGGCGGTCATTGCATGATGAGCTGCGCCGCGAAGGCGAAGCGCGGGTTCGTCGCAGGCAAGAAGCCGTAAAGGAATTGTCCGGCTGGAAGCATCGGCTTGAAACGGCCTCGAAGCGGATCGCCGAGTTGGATGCCCGCAAGGCCGAAACCGAAGATGAACTTGCCGACGCCTCTGCCGCGCCCGAAGAAATCGCGATCAAACGCGAGGAACTTGCCGAAGCAATTTCCGAAGCCGAGGCGCGCCGCAAAACCGCGGCAGATGCCTTGGCCGAAAACGAAGGCAATCTGCGCGAAGCCCGCGATCTTGAACGCGATGCCGAACGTCTGGCGTCCGAGGCCCGTGAGGTGCGCGCCCGCGCGGAAGCCCGTTCCGAAGCAGCCCATGCCGCCGTGACCTTGGCCGCCGAACGCATCGCAGAAGACGCCGGTGCCACACCGGCAGAGCTGCTGGATACGCTGAAGGTCGACCCTGACCGCATGCCGGATGCCGAAACTTTAGACACGGACGTTCAGCGGTTGAAGCGCCAGCGCGAGGCGCTGGGCGCGGTCAACCTGCGCGCAGAGGAAGACGCAAAGACCGTCGAGACCGAATACGACACCCTGCTGAATGAGAAGCTCGACCTTGAAGAGGCAATCAAGAAGCTGCGCGCCGGCATTGCCGGGTTGAACCGCGAAGGTCGCGAACGGCTTTTGACCGCTTTTGAACAGGTCAACACCAACTTTGGACAGCTTTTCACCCATTTGTTTGGCGGTGGTGAGGCCCGGCTTGTTTTGGTGGAATCTGACGACCCATTGGAAGCAGGGCTTGAGATCATGGCCCAGCCACCGGGCAAGCGCCTTTCGACGCTTTCGCTGCTGTCAGGCGGCGAGCAAACGCTTACCGCGCTGGCGCTGATCTTTGGTGTCTTTCTTGCCAATCCCGCGCCGATCTGCGTGCTGGACGAGGTGGACGCGCCGCTTGATGATGCCAACGTGACGCGCTTTTGCGACATGATGGATGAGATGACCCGCCGCACCGAAACCCGGTTTCTGGTCATCACCCACCATGCCGTTACCATGGCGCGCATGGATCGCCTATTCGGCGTGACCATGCAGGAACAGGGCGTTAGCCAGTTGGTGAGCGTGGATCTGAAACGCGCCGAGGCGCTGGTGGCGTGACGCCCGCCTAAAAGGCCACTGCCAAAACCACGACCAAACCCAGCATCCCGGCCCAGGCCCGCCACAGGGTGCGGATGGTGTGGTCGATGTCTTCGGCACCAAGGTCGCGGCGGCCTTCGGGGTAGACCCAAGGGTAATCTGTCATCTTGCCGTGATAGCTGCGCGGTCCGGCCAGGGCGATGCCTTGCACGCAGGCCACGGCGGCCTCGGGCCATCCCGCATTCGGGCTGCGGTGCAAGGGCGCGTCGCGCAAGATTGGCGCGGGCTTGGTCCAGCCATTGGTCAGGGCAACCAAGGCCGCCGACAGCCGGGCCGGGATCAGGTTCAGCAGGTCATCAAACCGCGCTGCGGCCCAACCAAACTCACGGTGGCGCGGGGTCATATGGCCGATCATGCTGTCTGCGGTGTTGGTAATCTTGTACAGCATCAGCCCGGGCAAGCCGCCAATCAGATACCAAAAGGCTGGCGCAATCACCCCATCCGAAAGGTTCTCGGCCGCGCTTTCGATGGCAGAGCGCGCCACACCGGAATGGTTCAACACCTCGGTGTCGCGCCCCACGATCATCGCCACCGCGCGCTGGCCATCCTTGAGCGACAGCCGCAACCCCTTGGCCACCGCGCTGACATGGTCGACCAGGGATTTCTGCGCCAGAAGGATTGCGGTGACCAAGATTTCAACAATCCCGAAGTCTGGCAGCAAATGGATAACCCGCCCCAGCCCCATCGCCCCCATGGCCAGCGCAGCCATCACCGCAGCGCCCTTTAGCCGCGTGTTTCTTCCGGTGTTGAAACGACGATCGCACCACCCCACCAGCCCGCCCATCAGAACGGCAGGATGCGGATAGCGATTCCATATCCACTTAGGCTCGCCCAAGGCGGCATCAAGCAGCATCGCAGGAAGCAAAAGCGCAGCGGACATAAATCACTCCATCTCGGGCCAAAGCAGTCCTATCTGATTGGTTGGTGCGGGCAATCGTGGCTGTTTCGCCTCAGTCGTGCGACAAATCGGCCACATCGGCCCTAAACCGGCAAGAGTGCGCCGATTGCCATATTGTTAATACATTCGGTGCAAATAGTCTTTTCAGCAATGGAGGCGAAGATGCTTGAGTTTCTGCCTAAGGACATCGTCGAAGGTCTGGCCATGGCCCGTAACCGCGAGACGACCCGTAAATCCCGCCTGCGGGTTCAGGTGGGCGAAGCGGTCTTTCCGGTGTTGCGCTTCTGGCACGATGGCTTTGCATTGGATGCCGATATGGCACCAAAACTGCGCGGTCTGGTCGATGTCTTTGACGGGAGCCGCCATATCTTCCAATGCCTGATCGTTGCGTCTTCGGTTGAACATGGGCAGTTGGTTTGCGAATTCAAGCGCAACACGGCCGTGCGTGATACTGCACCGCTGGATTATTGGCGTGATGAACATGCGCCGGTGGCGTATCTGCCCCGAAGCTGACGCCAGAAATGATCTGACGATCTGATCCTCAGAACAGGCTTTGCTAAACAAACAACCCGGCAGCACCCCCGAAAGGGATGCCACCATGCGGCATGAAAAGGCTGTGGCCCGCCTTATTGCAGATCGGCAAATGCCTTTTGCAAGCGCGCAACCGCCTCGACAACAACCGCACGCGGCGTGGCAAGGTTGAACCGCAAAAAGCTTTCGCCGCCCAGGCCAAAACTGTCGCCATGATTGGCTGCGATTCTGGCCCCTTTTTCCACACGCGCCGTGAACTCTGCGGCAGGCATTCCGGTGCCGGAAAAATCAACCCAAGCCAAATACGTCGCTTCAAGCGGCATCGACCTTAAGCCCGGGATGGCATTAATTCCGGCGTCAAAAATCTTGCGATTGCCGTCGATATAGGCGGTGACCTCATCCACCCAAGCCGCACCTTCCGGTGAATATGCGGCGGTGGCCATGAACATCCCGAAGGAATTGGGCGAAATCCCCATTGCCAGCATCCTTTCGGAAAACCGCTTGCGAAGGGCTTCATCGGCGATAATCACATTGCCGGAATGCGCGCCTGCAATGTTGAAGGTCTTTGTCGTTGCCGTCATCATCACCAGACGGTCTGCAATATCGGGCGCAGCATTTGCCATTACAGTGTGTTTTTGGCCGGGCATGACCAGATCGTGATGGATTTCGTCCGACACCAAAATCAGATTGTGACGTTTGCAAAACGCAGCGACGCCCTGCAATTCCCCGGTCGTCCAGACACGGCCGCCGGGATTGTGGGGCGAGCAAAGAATCATCATGGTTTCACGACCGGACAGCATGCCGTCCCAAGTTGCGAAATCCATTTCATAGCAGCCGTCGCGCACGACCAGCGGGCATTCGGTGACGCCCCGGCCCGCCGCTTTGATAACGCGCGCAAAGGCATGATACACAGGCGTCGTCAGGACAATGTCATCGCCGGGGGTTGTAAATGCATCGACACACATCGAGGTGCCGTTGACCAAGCCATGGGTCGTGAAGATGTGATTGCGCTCTACATCCCAACCGTGCCGGGTCTTCATCCACCAGCGAATTGCATCCAGATATTCGGCTTCTTCCCCGTAATAGCCATAAACCCCATGCGCCAACATGCCTTCAAGCGCGCGCTGCACGCAGGCCGGCGGACGGAAATCCATATCGGCCACCCACATCGCGATGCCATCCTTGGCGGGCACGCCAAAGTAACCCTCCATCGAGTCCCACTTGACGGAATGGGTGCCGAAACGGTTGATCGGGGTATCAAAATCGGTCATGGCCAGCCTATTGAAAGTTGCCTACCCTACTTGCACCATTCTCCCCCGCGCCGTAAATCCGAAAACATGATCCGACCTATCCTGATACACCCCGACCCGCGCCTGAAAAAGCTTTGCGAAGCTGTGACCGAGGTCACGCCCGCGTTGCGCTCTTTGGCGGACGACATGTTGGAAACCATGTATGAAGCGCCGGGCATTGGTTTGGCCGCGCCGCAAATCGGCGTGATGAGCCGCATCATCGTGATGGACTGCATCAAGGATGGCCCTCCGGAACCTATGGTCTTGTTGAACCCGCAGGTTCTGTGGGCTTCGGAAGATGTGAATGTGTATGAGGAAGGCTGTCTGTCAATTCCGGACCAATATGCCGAGGTCAAGCGCCCGGCTGCGGTGAAGGTCGCTTGGATGGACCTTGACGGAAAGCTGCAAGAACGCGATTTCTCTGGCCTTTGGGCGACCTGCGTGCAGCACGAAATCGACCATCTTGATGGCAAGCTGTTCATTGACTATCTCGGCCCGCTCAAGCGCCAGATGATCACCCGCAAGATGGAAAAATTGAAGCGTGAACGCGCGCGGATGGCGTGATGGCTGTTCGACGCTGTTTGCCTTGGCCGAACGTCTGCTTGAAAACCCCGGCAGCAGATGTGTCTGCGATAACGGATGAAATCCGCGCAATCTGGGCGGATATGGTGGATACCATGGATGCGATGCCCGGATACGGGCTTGCTGCGGTTCAGATTGGCGTGCCAATGCGCCTTGCGGTCGTGGACTGTTCCGAAGAGCGTGGGCAGGCGATCCTAATGGCCAACCCGGAGGTCTTCCACGCGTCGGTGCAACCGCGCGAGCATGATGAGGCAAGCCCAAATCTTCCGGGTGTGTCCGCAGTGATCTCGCGCCCGCGTGCCGTGACCGTCCGCTTCGTGAATGCGGCGGGCGATGTGGAAGAACGTGACTTCGTGAACCTTTGGGCGACATCGGTTCAGCATCAGATCGATCATCTCGCTGGGAAGATGTATTTTGACCATCTGTCGCCGTTGAAAAGGAAAATGCTGCTGGCAAAGGCTGAAAAGCTTAGGAAGCGGCTATGAAAATCATATTCATGGGTACGCCAGAGTTTTCGGTCCCTGCACTGAACGCTTTGTACGAAGCACATGAAATTGTTGCTGTTTATACGCAGCCGCCGCGTCCGGCGGGCCGAGGAAAGCTTGATCGGCTTTCGCCTGTGCACGAGCGCGCTCTGGACCTTGGCCTTGCGGTCTGCCACCCGGTTTCGCTGCGCAGCGAAGATGCAGAAAAAGCATTTGTTGCCCATGCCGCAGATGTGGCCGTGGTGGTGGCCTATGGGCTTATCCTGCCGCAGGGCATTCTTGATGCGCCAAGGTATGGATGCCTGAATATCCATGCATCGCTTTTGCCGCGGTGGCGGGGTGCGGCGCCGATCCATAGGGCGATCCTTGCCGGCGATAGCGAAACCGGTGTGTGCATCATGCAAATGGACGCTGGCCTCGATACCGGTGCGGTCCTTTCGCGACAGGCCACCCCGATTGGGGCAGAAGAAACCACTTTGGATCTGCATGACAGGCTTTCTGCCATGGGTTCACGAATGATCGTTCAGGCACTGGATACGCTTCCTGCTGTTGGCGTGGCACAAGCCGCCGATGGCGTCACTTACGCCGCAAAGATCGAGAAATCAGAAGCGCGGATCGATTGGTCTCGCTCAGCCGAGGAGGTGGATCGTCAAATCCGCGGACTTTCGCCCTTTCCCGGTGCGTGGTGCATGGCTGGCGACGAAAGGGTTAAGCTTTTGCGGTCTCGCCTGTGTTCGGAAAACGGGTCACCCGGCAGTTTGATTGGCCCATTCCGTGTTGCCTGTGGAACCGGCGCTGTCGAAATTACGCTCGCACAGCGAGAGGGCAAAAAGCCCATGGTCCCGCAAGACTTCCTTCGCGGCTTTGCGCTTCCACCCTTCCTGAGCTAGTGCAGTTGAATGTAGCGCTGCGCTACGCGGCTCCGAAAACCGATTTTCTTTTAAGATACTTATATTATTGATATATTTCTTACGGCATTGCCTTTAGCATGTCTGAAAGACGGAAACTCTTGCCGCCTGCAGCTTCCCACATTTGCCGCCCCTGCCAAGCGGAAAAGATCAACGCTGCCGCTTCCTTGCCCTTCGTACCGCCGCCGCGGCGTGCGGCAAGAGCGGTTTCAACCTGAACCCGCCAATCTTCGGCTGCAGTCCTAAGAGCATCGTCGCGCAACGACAGCGCCATGACCTGGGCCGAGGGCGTTGGCAGGTGTTTCAGCAATGCCTGTGCGCCTTTGGCCGAAACAAGTGCTTCGGATTCTGTGGTTTCAACTGCATCGCTCAGGCGTTTCCATTCAAACAACAGGGCGGCACGGATCATGCCATCAATTGATCCAAAGCGCTGTGCCAATGTTGCTGGAGCCAGGCCGCAAACCGCGGCAATCTTGCCAAAACTGACGGATTTCTCACCTGAATGTGCAAGACATTCAAGCAAATGGGCAAATACGGCTGAGTCGGTTTGGGTTCTGGGGCGTGCCATGGTAGAATAGTGAACTACTGTTCCACAAATGCAAGCCTCATTGCGATGCTTTGTCCTTCGCATGCTCCGCCACCTTGCCGATCTGATCGATCCTGCGCACGCCCGCGTGCTTTTCAAGCATCCGTTTTGCCTGTTTTGCAAGCCCGACTTCTTGTAAAATATCCCATTTCCGGTAGTGGACGGTGAAGATTTCACGCCCCTCTGGCAAGGGCTCGCCGCGGAGCGACCCCCCAAGAATGAAGTGCTGTTCTTCGGGAAGGATATTCCATTTCAACCCGGCCTTTTGGATCGCCAGCGGCAAACTGATTTGGTCAAGATAGGGACGACGCCCCGGAACGTCTTCATGTTTGTCAATGAGTTGTGCCACCTCCATCCAGATTTCGGGGAACGACTTTCCCTCGGCGGTGCGATACTGTTCTGGGAAGGTGAAAAGGCCGGACGAAAAATACGGAATCTTCTCACGCGCGCCCTTCTGGCGCATCAATTTAATCCGGTCTTCGGGCAGCGGCAGGCCGCAGATCTCGTATATCAGGTTCCAGGTCTTGCTCGTGCCCCAGATCATCGACGCGGCCGGGGTCAAGGAGACATGCCCATCCTTGATGATGTTTTCGACCTTGTTTGAACGGAGGCAAAGAACATCGCTGTCAAAAAAAGCCGAAAACTCGGTGTCGCGCGGTTCGGCCGTCGCCAAAAGTTTGTTGCCATGTGGATATTCAGGATCGAACTTGCCCGCAACTTTGAAGGGCCGCACCTCGCAGCCAAGCTTGGCCAGAACCGCGATGACATCCCTCGATACGCTGTCGATCTTGGTGTCGGGGCAATAGCCGATCAGAGCCACCGATTGCCCGAACTGCTGCCGCAAAGACCCTGCCAGATAGCAGGCCATCTGTTCATACTTGGGCGGTTCAACGATGAAGAAAACGGTCAAACGTGGTGACATAATGTCTTTACTGGTTTTTCTGGATACAAAACTTAACCCGACTATGAATGACCCGCGCCACGCTGTCACGCCAGATCCTTCGCCATTTCCCGCGTATTGTAGCTAAATTGGCAACAGTTTGTGGGCCAAGTTGGGCGCAAATTGCCTGCTCTGGTCGCGCAGTCCCTTGCCCGAGCTGTATCGCCTGACTTATGTTGAATTGTGTAAAAGGGTCAAAGTAATTGACCTGCCGAAAGAGGCGCCTGTGCCAGTAAAGAATAAGGTTCGTAAGGCAGAAACAGCCCCACATCGCCCCCGAGGCGCAAGTGATCTTTGGGGCAGCGTGCCTTTTGACCTTAAGCGCCATCAAAGCCCACATGGCCAAGTTACCGCGGTATCGATGATGAAAGATGAAGGGCCCTTCGTGATCGAATGGGTCGCCCATCATCTAGCAATCGGGTTCACCGACCTTGTCGTATATACGAACGATTGTTCTGACGGCACGGATGACATGCTGATCCGTCTTGAATGCTTGGGTCTTTGCCACCACCGACGCAATGTCATTGGCGAAGGGCTGCGGCCCCAGCCCTCGGCGCTGAATTACGCGCAGGACGAACCCGTTGTCTGCCAATCAGATTGGGTTATGGTCTTTGACGCCGACGAATTTCTGTCGATAAAATATGGCGACGGCACGCTTGACGATCTTATTGCCGCGGCCAAGGCTAAAGACGCGAATGGCATCGTGGTCACCTGGCGGATATTCGGGTCTGGCGGTGTTGTCGAATGGAGCCGCGCACCCGTCACAGAGCAATATTTGCTTTCTGCGCCCCAAACCTGGAACAAGGGTTGGGGGGTGAAGACCCTGTTCACCTTCGACCCGGACTATTGGAAGCTGGGCATCCATCGGCCCAAGATGAAAACCCGGCATATCAAGACTGACTTTCCGGATCGGGTTAAATGGCTGAACGGATCAGGTCGCGAGATGGAGGATTACTTCAAATTTCGTGGCTGGCGATCGATCACCCGCACGGTTGGTTATGATTGGGTCCAGCTGAACCACTATGCCGTGAAGTCGGTGGACAGCTATGCCATCCGCAAGATGCGGGGCAATGTGAACAACAAGGCTGACAAATATAACAGTGATTACTGGAGCTTGCAGGACAGGAATGAGGTTCGCGACGAAACCATGCTGCGCTATTCCGAGGTGCGGAACCTGATCATCGCTCAGCTTCTTCAAGACCCCGATCTTAGCAGGTTGCACCACGCTGCGGTGGCCCGTGCCGAGGCAAGGCTGGTGGAGTTGAAGAAATCCGAAGCATATCACGCCTTGGTTTCTGACCTTGCCGCCGCTTCTGCAGTGCCAATTTCTCAGATCGTCGCCAAGCCGCCCCAGGCGCGTGACAAGGAAAAAATCGCGGCTCTCATGTCTGACGTGGAAAAGGCAAGGGGGGCCAAGGCCAAGGCGGATCGCAAGGCCGCACCGAAGGAACCGGCGGGCGAAGCAGTTCCGATGGGATCATACAATCCCGGTCCGATCGATTTGTCATCGGACGTGTATGTTGAAGTTTACACCAATCACACGATGAAGCTTCCGCTCGATCATCGGGTCTTTGCCGCGCATGTCTTGCCACTGATACAGGCTGGAAAATTTGAACGCGGGTTGGCGCGGAAAATGCCATCGGTGCTGATCCCACAGGCGATTGCATTGGAGATTGGCTCGGCAGTTGGCTTTCTTGCCGGGCATTGTGCGAATATACGAACGGACATTCGCTTTTTTCTGCAAGAGGATGATCCGGGTCTGAAACAGGTCATGCAGGTGGTGTGCCGCCTGTCGAACCGCGCGTTCAATGAACGTTTCACGCTCGTGGAGCGGCCCTTAGACTCGCCCGTCAAGGATTGTCTGCGCCTGATGGCAGATGTTCAGCCGACCAGTCTGATGCTTGCGGATGCGCGTCTTACACCAGATATCCTAACACAGATCCTAACCGAGTCTACGGCGTCTGCCCCCACTCAGATTTTCTTATATGGCCGGCTTTTGGAAAGATGGCATGCAGAGCTTTCAGATCTCGAAGCCTTGCTAGAGCGTTTGGGCTATGCCCCGGATTATGGTTTCGACCCGAACGTCGCGCGCGGATTTCGTCGCGCCGAAACCAGGCGAGAGCTTGGTTAAAGACCCCTGAACCGCAGCATGCGCTGCACCATTGTTGATGAATTAGTAACAATAGAGGCCGAGTTAACATGTCCACTCCTGTACGTCGCCCCGTTGCCTCGCTTTGGATCGGCGAGAAACTGCACTATCTGAACCAGCTTTGCCTGCTTTCTCATGTGCGTCAGGGCCATCCGACGACCCTGTATTGTACCGACACGGTTTCAAATGTGCCCGAGGGTGTCATTGTGAAGCCCGCGACCGATATCATGGCGATTGATATGGATATCGTTCGGCAAACGTCCGAGAGTTTTCTTTCGAACGTCTTTCGCTACAAAATGATCCAGAAAACCGACGCCGTCTGGATCGACTGTGACGCCTATTGCCATAAACCTTTCCCAGATGAGATGACCCATATCTTTGCTGGCCACGGTTTTCGTGGGGCGCTGAACTGCGGTGTCGTCTATATCCCGCAAAAGGGCGCGCTTATAGATCAGCTTCTGGACTACTATGAAAATCTTCCAGAAGCGCCCGCTTGGTTCAACAAGCAGCAACGCAAACGGATTGAAAAGCAAGACCGGTCATTGCCGCAGGCGGTTCGGATCTATAACGCTGAACGCACCGCATTTGGACCTCAGGCCTTTACCTATTTCGCCCAACAAACGGGCGATTATGAACGGGCGCTCAGTTATGATGTGCTTTATCCCGTTCCGTTCCAGTTGAACGATGTTTTTTATGATCCACATTGCAATGTTGAGGGTCATTTCACCGACGCTACGCTTTCGGTTCATCTTTATACCAACGGCACCCGTCCATGGTGGCGCAAGAACCCGCCGCTTGCAGGTTCTTATGCTGCAAGAATGTGCCAAGCCATGGGCGTCGATCCGGCAGGAGCGCTGGAAGAATGATGGCTGAAGATGAGGATTTTTCCGAAGAAACTCAGGGCAAGCGTGGGAAAAAAGATCGTAAGACCAAACCCTTGCCTGCCACCGCCGAAGAGGTGGAGGCGCTGATCCGCAGACAGAAGCGAAACCTGCGCAAGGCTTGGGCCGAGGGGTATCTGACTGCAATCACAGCGATGCTCAAACCCGGAGATTTGGCTGTGGATTGCGGGGCAAACATGGGAGTTGTCACCGAAAGATTGATGCAAAGCGGCGCAAATGTTGTGGCATTTGAACCAGACCCTTATGCCTTTTCGATTCTGGAACAGAAGTTCGCTCATTGTGAGAACGTGACGGTCGTCAACGCGGCCGTCGGTGTTGGCGGTGGTACGGTTCGGCTGATGCGGGCGGATAATTTTGGCGAAAACCCCGAAGGGGCTTCGGTAAAATCCACCATTCTTGACGGTGGCCGCCGGATTGATGCCGCAAATTCTGTCGAAGTGCCCTTGATCGACTTTCCGAGTTGGATCCGCGAGCAGTCGGCCGCAACCGGTGAGATTGCTTTTGTAAAGATGGACATCGAAGGCGCCGAGTTGGACATCTTGGAAAAGATGCATTCGGATCAGATGTTTGCCCTGGTTCGCTGTCTTGTCGCGGAAACGCATGAACGAAAGTTCAAAGACCTGCGAGACCGCTACAAAGCGCTGCGCGACGCGGTGGCGGAGGCCTATCCTGCCGGCAAGGTGAACCTTGACTGGATATAACCCGAGGTTCGCCTGACGGCCGGGTCAAGCCGCAAGCGCGCGCCAGATCAGATTTACGCCAGTCAGCACCAGCAGGATTTGGGTCCAGCGGCGGAACAGGCCTTGGTCAAGCCGATCTTGCACGCGCTGACCCACGGTTTGGCCAATCAGCGCGGGCACCACCAGACAGGCGGAAAACCACAGGTTTGTCCCGGCCATCAGACCGGTTTGCACATGCGCGCCCAAAAGAACGATCGCCCCCAGCAGAAAAACCACGCCTTGAACGCGAATGGTTTCGGCTTTGGTGGCGTTGATCGACAGCAAATAGACAATCAAGGGTGGCCCCCAAACCCCTGATACCCCACCATATAAGCCGCCAATCACCCCCAGAACCCATTCTGCCCGGTGGCGATGCTGCAATCGAAGTGCGAGTTTCTTGCCCAAAAGCTGCAGCCCGGCGAACAGGGTAATCGGCATGCCCAGCAGGAACAGAAAAAGCCCTTGGGGAATTACCCGCACAAACTGAGCCGAGATCACGATAAGGATCAGCGTGGCCAACAAGAACCGCCGATAGGTTTTTACGCTTTCCACCGCAGCCTTAATTCCGTTGCGGGTGGCTTGGCTGATATTGGTGACAAGTGTTGGCAAGATCAGCCCCGCCAAGGCCTGCTCTGGGGGTAAGAAAGCGGAAAAGCTGGAAATCATGATAAGTGGCATGGCAAAGCCGGCAACGCCTTTGACAAAACCCGCCAAGAGCGTGACCCCAACCGCGACCCAGAACGCGAAGGCCCCAAAGTGTGAAACCAAATCAGACATCCGCGGGTTCCATTTTCAGCTTCGCCATCTGTGGCCGGATTGGACCTGATTGCAAGCCGGGTTCCACCGCGGGCCAAAAGCAGAAAACTTGTCTTGGGTCAAAGGCGTAGTCACGTCAAATGCCAAAGCGAAAGTACAAGGCCGACCTGTCGATTCATCTGGATGTATTTGTTGCGACACAGCTAAGAAACTTGACAAATCAGGCCCGTGCGGAAGTGGCCGCGACATATTCGTCTTTTTCATGACCTTTTGGCGAAAGTATATTGCGCTGCATTTGCAAACTGAATAGGTCTTTCGCATCCGCAGAATCCCCGAGGACAGCCCATGGCCCTTGATGCCCGCACCGACACTTCGCCCGTTCTTGCCGATCTTCTCGGCCTGACCGCCCAGGCCTTGCCCGAAGTCGAAGGGCTTTTCGTGCAATCGCGCGAAGCTCTGCGCGAATTGGTGACCTCGGGGGGGAAGATTTCGGCGGCAGCGCTGGAAGCCAATCAATTTGCCGCCCATTCGCTGGCGTGGCTTGCAACATATACCGAGGCACTGCGTCAGATGCGCGCCTGGGCTGTCCGTCTGCAAGAGCAAGGGCTTTTCGCAGAGATGGAAGCCTTGTTGCTGCAGATCGCTTTTGGCGAGTATCTGAACCAGATCCGTGGCGGCATTCCAATGAGCCAGGGCGAAATGGCCCGCCTTCAGGATAACGGCATTGTCCCCGCAGCCCCGGGCGCCGCGGCCGCGCGCCTGATGGCCGAAGGCAATACCCCTGCAACCCGCGCGCGCCTTGTGGCCCTGATGCGCGACAATGCCGGTCGTGGCACTTTTGGGGCCAGCGGACTGGATGATGAGTTGGAAATGATCCGTGATCAGTTCCGCCGCTATGCTGAAGAAAAGGTCATCCCATTTGCCCATGACTGGCATCTTAAGGATGAATTGATCCCGATGCAGGTTATTGAAGAACTTGCAGAAATGGGTGTGTTTGGCCTGACGATCCCAGAGGAGTTTGGCGGCTTTGGCCTGTCAAAGGCGTCGATGGTGGTTGTTTCGGAAGAGCTTTCGCGCGGTTATATCGGCGTGGGTTCCCTTGCCACGCGCACCGAAATTGCCGCCGAGTTAATTCTGTGCGGCGGCACGCCCGAACAAAAGGCAAAATGGTTGCCGCGTCTGGCGTCTGGGGAAACCTTGCCAACAGCGGTCTTCACCGAACCGAACACCGGATCAGACCTTGGCAGCCTTCGCACCCGTGCGGTTCGCACCGCCGATGGCTGGGAAGTGACCGGAAACAAGACCTGGATCACCCACGCGGCCCGCACCCATGTGATGACGCTGCTGGCCCGTACAGAGCCCGACAGCACCGACTATCGCGGCCTGTCGATGTTCCTTGCCGAAAAGATTCCGGGCACTGATGCCGAACCTTTCCCCACCCCCGGCATGACGGGCGGCGAGATCGAGGTTTTGGGCTATCGTGGCATGAAAGAATATGAACTGGCCTTTGACGGGTTCAAAGTGGATTCCGAAAATCTGCTGGGCGGCCAGCCGGGTCAGGGCTTCAAGCAGCTGATGCAAACCTTTGAAAGCGCGCGCATCCAGACCGGCGCCCGCGCGGTTGGCGTTGCGCAATCCGCACTTGAGACGGGCATGAAATATGCCGAAGATCGCAAGCAGTTTGGCAAGGCGCTGATTGAGTTCCCGCGGATCACCTCGAAACTTGCGATGATGGCGGTTGAGGTCATGGTGGCGCGTCAGCTGACCTATTTTTCTGCCTGGCAGAAGGATAACGACAAGCGTTGCGATCTTGAGGCAGGGATGGCCAAGCTTCTTGGTGCGCGCGTGGCTTGGGCCAGTGCAGACAATGCGTTGCAAATCCATGGCGGCAACGGTTTTGCGCTGGAATACCAGATCAGCCGCATCCTGTGCGACGCCCGGATCTTGAACATTTTTGAAGGTGCCGCCGAGATTCAGGCGCAGGTGATTGCACGGCGTTTGCTGGATTGATCCGGCGCGCGTTTGACAATCGGAAAATGCCCCCTATCTGAGTTTTCAGCAAAAGGGGAAAGAAATGACCGAAACCGTTTTTCTGACGGGCATTTCTGGCTTTATCGCCAAGCATGTTGCTGCAAGATTTCTGATTGCAGGTTACAGCGTGCGCGGCTCGCTCCGCCGGCTTGAACGCGCTGAAGAGGTCCGCGCCGCCCTTTTGCCGGTTGTCGGGGCCGATGCTTTGTTGCGGCTGTCTTTCGTGGCGCTGGATCTGGAGCAAGACGCAGGTTGGGACACTGCGATGCAGGGCGCAACGGCCCTGATACATACCGCATCTCCTTTCCCGGTGGCCCAGCCGAAAGACCCGCAAGACCTGATCCGACCCGCTGTTCAGGGCACATTGCGGGCGCTGACCGCAGCTGTCGCGGCGGGCATAGGCCGCGTTGTTCTGACGTCATCCACCGTTGCGGTAACCGATACATCTGTCTTGGAGCTTCAGGATGAGACCAACTGGTGCGACCCCGACGCGCCTGAAAGCTCTGCCTATGCCCAGTCGAAAACCCTTGCAGAAAGAGCAGCATGGGAGTTTGCCAAGAGCCATGGCCTTCAGCTGACAACCATCAACCCCGGCTTTGTCATGGGGCCACCTTTGGACGGGCATTTCGGCAGTTCGATCGGCGTGATTGCCCGTATCCTGCGCGGCAAAGACCCGATGGTGCCGATGCTGGATTTCCCGGTTGTCGATGTGCGTGACGTGGCCGAGTTACACCTGCGCGCGCTTCAAACTCCGGACGTCGTCGGCCTGCGCATTTTGGCAATTGCGGGCCACATGACCATGCCTGCCATGGCGGACGCGCTCAAACGCGCCTACCCTCAGCGCCGCGTTGCAACGCGTGTGGCACCGATGTTCGTGTTGAAACTTCTGGCGCTGTTTGATCCGCAGATCCGTGCCATACTGCCTTCGGTTGGAACCGCACATCCACTTTCAAACGCCCGCGCAAAGGCGATGTTGACCATGCAGTTCATCGCCCCAGAAACCGCCCTTCGCGCAAGCGCCGATTGGCTGATTTCCAACGCAAAGGTTTAATTGGCCTTTCAGGCCCCGCCGCGCGACGGCCTTTCGGTTCCCAATCTGGGGTGCAAATTGCCAGCCAACCACCAGGCAAGGCCAAAGGCAGCGCCACTTGCGGCAAAAATGCCTGACAGCGGGAAGACCAGCAGCACCAGATAGGCGGCCCCGGGTGTCAAAATGCCAGAGACGTCGCGGAAGCTGGAATAGACTGCGGCCATCTCGGCGCGCTCGGATGGCTTTACAGACATTAGAAATGGCAGCCCGCCCACCACGTCCAGCATCACAAGGCCGAAGGACGCGATAAACAACACGCCCAAGGCAAGATAGGGCCAAGGGGCAAGCAGTGTGGCGAGGATGTAGGTCGTTGCGCAGTAGGAAAGCGCTGCGCGCACCGTCCAGCGCACCGACAATCGGCGGGCAAGCTTGGCCATCAGGGGCGACAACAACAGCGTGGCATTGGTGATCGACAGCATCACGCCGCCCAGCTTGTCACCAAGCCCGCTTTCGATGCAAAAGATCGGCACATAGACCACATAGACCCACCATCCGCAGCTGCGAAACACCGCAAACAGCCAGCCGATGATAAGCCGGGGTTGCGCAAAGAACCGCCCCAGATAGGCCAGTGGATTGACCGCAGGCCCCTTGGCGCGGGTGATCTGCTTGCCATTGCCCAACCGCAAAAGCCAAAACACGGCAAGAAGAACCAGCGCAAAGCTGCCTGCTGCCAGAAATGGCAAAGGCGCCCAGACATGGCGCAGCCATACGCCTGTCAGCGGCCCGATCGCCCAGGGAAGTGCGGCAAAAACCATCTGCTGGCTTTGAGTTTTGCCCAATTCGGCGCGGGGCACATAGTCAAGCACATAGGCGTTCAGGCAAACAAAGGTTGTCACTGTGGCCATGGCCGAAACCAGAATGCCCAGCACGACCGACCATTGTTCGCCAATAATATACAGCGCCATTCCGACAACATATAACAGGCAGCCCATCGAATAGACCCAACGGCGCGGAAGCGTTTGGGTCAGCCGTGGCACCAAAAGGCCCCAGAAAAGCGTGATGACGCCGGCAAAAAGGTAGACTGTGGAAAGATTGCTCGCCGTGCCGAAAGCGTCATAGACCGCAATTGGAACCGTTGAAATCAACGTGCCACGTACAACGGCTTCCAGACCGGAAAGCATCGCGAAATGCGTGATCTTCGGGGTTGCCGGGTGCTTAAGATGAAGCGGAATATACCGTAATGCCATGGTCTGACCCTAAACATCCTTCCGCGTGTCGCTGCGCCACAGGCGACATGTCACAGGCCCGTTGGCGACGTCAGGCGCAGGCTTCAAGCATTGCAATCAGCCGGGTTCTGGCAGCCGGCAGGCTGTTTCCCTGCAAAAGAGGCTCCAGTCCCTTGGCAAGAAAATGGCCGGTCAAGGCCAAGCCATCGTTCAGATCGTGGGCATCGGCGGGGCCTTGGCCAAGCAGGGCTGCGGGCAATGGCAAAAGCCGCGAGGCCCAATCGCCCGCCCCTGCGGCGCTGACAGCGCGACCTGTCTTGGGGCTCACATAGGCCAAGCCCTCGCGCGAACCGGTCACAGCACAACGCCCAAGGTCAAGGCCGAAGCCCAGATCATCCAAAAGCGCGGCTTCCCAACGCAGATACTGCGCGGGCCAGTCGGGTTGCGTTTCTATCACATCAAGCAGGGACATCGTGCGCTGCCACAGCGCTGGATGGGCGTCGCGCTCCGGCAAAGCGACGTGCAAGATTGCGCAAATCGCGTTCAACCCTGCCAGTCCAAGACGATCGGCCATCAACCCCGCGCGTGATCGCAGCGGTTCAGCAACAAAGGTGCCGATA
Source organism: Paracoccaceae bacterium (assembly GCA_021741465.1). Lineage (GTDB taxonomy): Bacteria > Pseudomonadota > Alphaproteobacteria > Rhodobacterales > Rhodobacteraceae > Tabrizicola_A. The sequence continues at coordinate 52,613 of JAIOXV010000001.1, read as the reverse complement.
TGCTCTGAAAGGCGGGCCTGCCAATGCACCATCACCTGACTGCCGGGCTGCAATACCGCCGTCATGCGCCGTGACGCGCCGCCACGCACCACACCGGCATGGCGACCATGCGCCGCCGTGAACACTTCTATGATCGCCGCAGTCTCGCCATGTGCGCGCACCGCGATTATGCAGCCTTCGTCTTGCCAATCCATGGCCCGACTATCTGCGCGACATGGGGCAAATGGCAAGGGTCAGCCTTCGGCCAAGCCTTCGCTGTCCAAAAGACCCATGCCTTCGGCATCTTCGACATCGATCAGCCAAAGATCGGGGTCGCGCGCCCGTTCACGCGCAAGCATGGTATCAACCTCGCGCTCGTCTCCTTCGGCCAAAACCCGCCAAAGCCGCGCACCGGTGTCAAAATCGAACTGTCGGGCCAAGGCTTTGGCCCGCCCAGCAGGTCGGACCAACTTGACCACAACTGCGCCTGCCGTCGCGTCGCCTTTGGCGACGATATAGGCCGCCAGCCCAACCGCCCGCAATCGCGCCAGATAGGCCGCAACCCAGACCCCGGTTGCAAGGCGAACATTCATCGCGCGACCTTGGCAAAAACACCCCTGCCAGAGGCGTCAATCACGCCGCGCAGGCCGGGGCGGGGGAATTTCTCAGGCATCGCCGTCTTTGAACTCAAGTCCCATCTCGGAATAGCGCTCGGCCTCTTCCTGCCAGTTCTCGCGCACCTTTACTTGCAGGAAAAGATGTACTTTGCGGTCAAGGAAGGTGGAGATTTCGGCCCGCGCGGCGGTGCCAATCGATTTGATCGTTTCGCCGCCATTGCCCAGCACAATGCCCTTATGACCATCACGCGAAACATAGATGATCTGATCGATGCGGGTCGATCCGTCGGGCTTGTCTTCCCAGTTTTCCGTTTCGACGGTCAGCTGATATGGCAGCTCTTCATGCAGGCGCAATGTCAGCTTTTCGCGGGTCATTTCGGCAGCGATCATCCGCATCGGCAGGTCTGCAATCTGGTCTTCAGGATAGAACCACGGGCCTTTCGGCACCTGCTCAGCCAGCCATTCGCGCAGATCGGCCACGCCGTGCCCGCGTTCTGCCGAGATCATGAAGGTTTTGGCAAAGGGGAAGGCTTCGTTCATCTTCTGCGCCAGCGCCAAAAGGACCTCGGCCTTGACCCTGTCAATCTTGTTGATCGCCAGCGCCACGGGTTTGCCGCGCGGCATCTCATCGCGCAGGCGGTCAATGATGGCCTGCGCGCCTTCGGTCAGCCCGCGGTTTGCTTCGATCAAAAGTACCACGATATCAGCGTCCGAAGCCCCGCCCCAAGCGGCTTTGACCATGGACCGGTCCAGGCGGCGGCGCGGGCGGAAGATGCCGGGCGTATCGACAAAGACGATCTGGCTTTGGCCTTCGATGCAGATGCCGCGAATGCGGGCGCGGGTCGTCTGGACCTTGTGGGTTACGATGGAAACCTTGGCGCCCACCATACGGTTAAGGAGGGTGGATTTCCCGGCATTCGGTTCGCCAATAAGGGCGACGAAACCCGCGTGTTTGTCAGTCATTCTTATGCTCCATCCGGGTCAAAAGCGCCCGGGCTGCGGTCTGTTCGGCCGCACGTTTTGTTCCGGCGCGGGCGATTTCCGCCTCGCCATTGTCAAGCTTCACCTCGACGGTGAATTGCGGGGCGTGATCGGGGCCGTCGCGGCCAAGTTCGGTATAGGCCGGAGGCTTCATCGCGCGGGCCTGTGCCCATTCCTGAAGGCTGGTCTTGGGGTCTCGGGCGTCGGTTTCAACAGCGCCGATCCGTTCGCCCCAAAGCCGCAAAACCAGTGCCTTCGCTGTTTCAAAGCCACTGTCGAGATAGGCCGCAGCGATCACCGCCTCCAGCCCGTCTCCCAAAAGGGCGTCCTTGCGCCGCCCGCCCGAAAGCATTTCAGACCGGCCAAGCTTCAGCACCTCGCCAAGCCCAATTTCGCGCGCCACCTCGGCACAGGTTTCCTTGCGCACCAAAGCGTTGAAGCGGGGGGCCAACTGGCCTTCAGTCGCGGTGCCATCGGCGGCCAAAAGCGCTTCGGACATCACCAGACCCAGCACCCTGTCGCCCAAAAACTCCAACCTTTGGTTGTCCGGGCGAGTGGCTGATGAGATCGAGGAATGCGTAACAGCCCGCACCAGAAGTGCAGGTTGGCGGAACGTGTGCCCGATGCGGCCCTGAAAGGCCATAAGGTCTGCCGAAAGCCTCATTCCACGGCCTTGAAGATGCGGTCACCGCGCCAGGCCCAGATCTGCCAAAGCGCGGTTCCCGCGGATGAAAAAAGTGTCGCTGATGCCCGTCCTATCACATTTTCGTTCGGCACAAAGCCCAAGCCGCCTGCAGACGTGGCCATGCGGCTGTCGTTCGAATTGTCGCGGTTATCGCCCAGAACGAAGATATGGCCAGCCGGCACCGTAAAGGGAGGGGTGTCATCAAAGGCCCCGCCCGTTTCGATATTGGCAACCTGCCATGACCGCCCGTCAGGCAGGCTTTCGCGTGCCAGCGCCTTTTCACAGATGGCCCCAACCCCAACCACCGCATTCAGGCAACGCGGCAGGCCACCAAGCGGCCCCTGCGGTTCAAAGGCTTCTTGAAACAGGCCTTCATCCATCTGCGGCAGCGTCTGGCCGTTCAGAATGACCAACCCGCCTTGCATCTGAACGACATCCCCCGCCAAGCCAATCACACGCTTGGCCAAGGGGGCACCGTGCGCCGGATCGAAGAACACCGCTACATCGCCCTGCGCAAGCCGCGATGCGGAAATGTGGTGGGCGGCCAGATAATCACCGATCAGAAGCGTTGGCTTCATCGATTCGGCCGTGATGAGATAGGGGGCCCAGAACAGGCGCGACAGTGACAAAAGCGCGAGTGCCGCAAGCCCCAGTGTTCCACCCAGGCGCAAGGCTGCGCTGCTGTCATTGAACGGGCGGTCCTGCCGCAGGAAAAGCCCGACGATCGACACGACGATGCCTAAGACCGGCACAAGCATCAGCACGGTCCAAGCCCCCGTTCTGCCGGCATCATGAAAGCGGCGCGTCAAGGTGGCCCACCACCAGACAATCACAAGCCCGACGATGGGGGTAAAGAAGCGGCTATAGGCCGGGCCCCATGTTTCAATTGCCGTCAGCACCGCAATAGCAGCCAGTAGCACAAGGAAAACCCGCAAGGCCTGCTTGCGGGTTGCCGAGCCGTTCAGGTCGAAAAGCGCCGTCAAAAAGGGCATGCTTACTGGATCGCCGCGAAGAAACGATCACTGCGCCAGGTCCAGAAATACAGCATTCGCGTCCCTGCTGACGAAAAGATCACCCTGTCGGCCCGGCCGATCAGATATTCTTCCGAAACATACCCAACCGCGCCACCAGACTGCGGATAGCGGCTGTCGGTGGAATTGTCGCGGTTGTCGCCCATGAAGAAATAGTGCTTTTCCGGCACAGTGTAGACGTCAGAGTTGTCCGGAAGACCCAAGGAATCCGCAATGTTCAACACCGCGTGTTCCACCCCATTGGGAAGGGTTTCAATGGCACGGATCTTTTCACAGATTTCACCAAGCGAGGGTGCATTCGCGCAGCCGGGGCGGTTTGCCATCGGGCCTTGCGGTTCAAAGACCTCTTGGAACACCCCATCAGGGACCTGCGGCGCTGCGGCCCCATTGATGTAAAGCACCCCCGCCTTCATCTGAATTTGATCCCCCGGCAGGCCGATCAACCGTTTGATCATGTCAGACCCGTTCACCGGGTGGCGAAACACCACGACATCGCCACGTTCCGGTTCAGACGCGAAAACGCGGCCAGAAATCGGGCAAATGCCAAAGGGGCAGGAATAGCGTGAATAGCCATAGGCCATCTTGTTCACAAAGATGAAATCGCCAATCAGCAGCGTTGATTTCATCGATTCTGATGGGATCCAGAACGGCTGGAAGAAAAGCGTGCGAAACAGCCCCGCGATCAGCAGCGCCCAAAACACGGTCTTGATCGTTTCGCCAATGCCGCCTTCGGATTTTGCCATTTGGATCGTCCTTTTTCAGATTGGCCGCTTCATGCGCGCCGTGGCGGCAGGAGTCAAGTTTGCCCAGCCTTGGGCCCTTATCCCCGGCGCAGCCGCGCCTGATCCATCCGCCGCCGCATCTCTTCGATTGCGGGGCCGAGCCCCATGAAGATGGCCTCGCCAATCAGAAAATGGCCGATGTTCAATTCGCGCACTTCGGGAATGGCGGCAATGGGCGCGACATTGTCATAGGTCAGACCGTGGCCCGCATGCACTTCCAGCCCAAGGGAATGTGCCAAAGCGGCGCCTTGGCGAAGCGCCTCCAGTTCCGTTTCTGCCGCGTCATCACGGCCCTCGGCGTGCAGGTCAGAATAATGGCCGGTGTGCAGTTCCACCACCGCCGCGCCAATGCGGGCTGAGGCGCGTATCTGGGCCTCGGCATGGCCGATGAACATGGACACCCGGCAGCCCGCCGCGCGCAGGGGGGCAACGTACTGGGTCAGCCGATTTTCGTCGCCAGCCACATCCAGTCCGCCTTCAGTGGTGCGTTCTTCGCGGCGTTCGGGGACCAGGCAAACGGCATGGGGTTTCAGCCGCAGCGCGATTGCCGCCATCTCATCCGTCGCGGCGCATTCAAAATTCAGCGGTATGCCAATGCCCGCGCGCAAGGCGTCCATGTCGGCGAAGCGAATGTGACGGGGGTCTTCGCGCAGGTGGGCGGTGATTCCGTCAGCACCTGACGCTTCGGCAAGGATTGCCGCGCGCAACGGGTCAGGCCAGGCCGATCCACGGGCGTTCCGCACGGTCGCCACATGGTCGATATTCACCCCAAGCCGCAGTTTTTCCATAGGCCTGTCGCCCCTTAAATACGCGTTTCAACTACCGTCGGTTTTCTTGGTCTCGGTCTCTGTTGGTGCCAGCTTGTCTTGATCGCGCTGCGGGCGCAAGCGAGAGGCGGCGCCAGCAAGGGTGACTTTCAGCTTGCGGCGCCGTTCCTTGTGATCGTCAGCCTTGGCGGCGCGGGCTTTTTGATAAGCCTCGACCAGCGGGATTGTGATATAATAGGCGATCAGGCTCAGGATGATGCCTGGCCCAAGAGCCCCGATGAAATAGGGCCAGTAGATTTCGTGCCAGAACTGGATAAGCCCATCCCAGCGTGTCACGTCATCTGTGAAAAGAGCAGTCACGTTGAACCACAAATCTCCGGCGGCCTGCTCGGTTGCGGTGCTGATGTAATCCCATGAAAGCGGCTTTTCGATGCCGAGGATCCAGTGGCCCAGGGTCATGGCAAGCACGGCAAAGAAGGGCGTGGTTACAGGATTGGTATTGAATGTGGCCAAAAGTGCGGCAAGCAGGTTGCCATTTATGGCCCGGCTGGCGGCCCATGCGGCAATGAACTGCATGCCCGGCAAAGGCAGGAACCCGACAAGTGATCCGGCGAATACGCCACGCGCAATGCGGTGCGGCTGGTCAGGAAGGCGGCGCATGCGGTGCAGAACATAGCGCGTCGCGCGCTTGAAGCCTGAGCGCGGATAGACCTGCTCGCGCAGCCATGCGCCCCACGACAAGGGATCTCGACGCTTGAAGACCAACCTGTTTCCTTCCTTTCGGGCCGCTGCCCGACCAAGGCCCCTTATCAGGGCTTTCGTGTTACATCCCGATGACGTGCGACCTGCGCCACATCTGTCTCCGCCTCTAGGGCAGTCATGACCATATGCAGGTGTTCGACATCCCGCAGGTCGGCATCCACTATTAAACGATAAAAATCTGGTTTGCGTTCGGTGAACCGCAAGTCCGAGATATTGGCCTTCTGCTCTCCGATCAAGGTGCAGATGCGCCCCAAGACACCTGCGTCGTTCGAAATGGTGATTTCAAGGCTCACCGTGTTCACCGCCTTGTGGCGACCGGCGTTCCAATGCAGGTCAACCCAACGGCCCGGCTGTTCTTCGAATTCTTCCAGCGCGGGGCAATCAATGGCATGCACCATAACCCCCTGACCGCGATAGGCAATGCCGACGATGCGCTCACCCGGCAGGGGTTGGCAGCATTGGGCGCGGCGGAAGGTCTGATCTTCGTTCAGGCCCACCACTGGGCGGGCTGCATCCACCTCTTCCGCGGCAGAGAGGGACAGTTCCGGATAAAGCGTTTCGACCACTTTACGTGCGGTCATTTCGGCAGAACCCAGCCGCGCCAGAAGCTCGTTCTCGTCTGATATGCCCAAGGTTTTCGCCGCCGTGCGCAAGGCCTTGTCAGTTGCTTTTTTTCCGACATGTTCGAAAGCCGCGCGGGCCAATTCCTGACCCAGCCGCACAAAACGGCCCCGATCTTCTTCGCGCAACGAGCGTCTGATTGCGGCCTTGGCACGGCCGGTTGAGACGATGTCGATCCAGCTTGCTTGCGGCCGCTGACCTTCGGCAGTGATAATTTCAACGGATTGACCGTTCTTAAGCCTTGTCCACAACGGAACGCGGATGCCGTCAACCTTGGCCGAAACGCAGGAATTGCCAATTCTTGTGTGGATGGAATAGGCATAGTCCAAAGGCGTGGCCCCACGGGGAAGCTGCACGACATCGCCCTTCGGGGTGAAACAGAACACCTGGTCGGAATACATCTCAAGCTTCACATGCTCGAGAAATTCGTCATGGTCTTCTTCGTCCAGCCGTTCGGTCATGGACGCAATCCACTTGGCGGGATCAACGGCAAAGGGGTTCCTTGCCCGAACGCCCTCGCGGTAGGACCAATGCGCGGCAACGCCGGCCTCGGCCACTTCATGCATCTCGCGGGTGCGGATCTGCACTTCCACCCTTTTGCCATCCCGGCCAGATACGGTGGTGTGGATCGATCGGTAGCCGTTGTTTTTCGGCTGGCTGATATAATCCTTGAACCGCCCCGGCACAGCACGCCAGCGCTGATGGATAACCCCCAGAATGCGGTAGCAATCGGCCACTGACCCGCAGATCACACGAAAGCCGTAGATGTCGGACAGGCGGCTGAAGGCCAGATCCTTTTCCTGCATCTTGCGCCAGATCGAATAGGGCTTTTTGGCACGGCCATAAACCGAAGCTTCGATCTGCACCTTTTCCAGTTCAAGACGGATGTCGCTGGTGATCTGGTGCACCACATCGCCGGCCTCTTTCTGCAAGGTCAGAAAGCGGCGGATGATCGAATTGCGGGCTTCGGGGTTCAGAACCTTGAATGACAGATCTTCAAGCTCTTCGCGCATCCATTGCATACCCATGCGCCCTGCCAGGGGGGCATAGATCTCCATGGTTTCGCGCGCCTTTTGGGCCTGTTTTTCGACCTTCATGCTGCGGATCGTGCGCATGTTGTGCAGCCGGTCGGCAAGCTTCACCAAAATGACCCGCAAGTCCTTGGACATGGCCATGAACAGTTTTCGAAAATTCTCGGCTTGTTGGGATTCAGTCGACGACAGCTGAAGATTGGTCAGCTTTGTGACCCCATCAACCAGTTCGGCCACATCGGTGCCAAACAGCCGCTCTATCTCGGTGTAGGTGGATTTGGTGTCTTCGATCGTGTCATGCAGAAGTGCGGTGATGATGGTGGCATCATCAAGTTGCTGCTCGGTCAGAATGGCCGCAACCGCGACAGGATGGGTGAAATAAGGTTCGCCCGATTTGCGAAACTGTCCTTCATGCATTTGCATGCCGTAAGCATAAGCCCGGCGGATCAGATCAGCGTTTGAACGGGGATTATAGTTGCGAACAAGGGCGATGAGGTCTTCAACGTCGATCATCACCGCCCTGCCTTGCGCGTCCCTTGGGACTTAGTTCTCGCCCTGCGCTTCCATGAGCATGCGCAGCATACGTTCTTCCGACATGTCGTCGGTCATCGGACGGTCAATTTCGCCCGACATCAAAAGCGCCATCTGGTCTTCTTCAGGCTCGTCCACCTCGATCTGGGTCTGGTGGCTTTCGATCATCCGCTCGCGCAGTGAACCTGCCGATTGGGTTTCTTCGGCGATCTCACGCAGAGCAACAACGGGGTTCTTGTCATTGTCGCGGTCAACCGTCGGTACAGAACCAGACTGGATTTCACGCGCGCGATGGGCGGCGAGCATCACCAGTTCAAACCGGTTCGGAACCTTGTCAACGCAATCTTCGACCGTCACGCGGGCCATTGGGATGCTCCAGTAGGGCTGGGAAAATGAAACGCCTATTTAGGCGCGAAACGGGGGCTTGACAAGCGTATAATCAATCAGATGCGGCAGGCTCAAGCGCCACCACCTCTGCCCGGGCCGAAAGCGGCAGCGCAGCCAAGAGTTGGGCCGTGGTTTGCCCCAGCGATGGGTGCAGCCAATCTGCTGCAACATCAGCCAAGGGAACCAGCACAAAAGCCCTGTCCTGCAGGCGCGGGTGGGGCAAGATCAACCTGTCCGGGGTCATCTTGACCTGATCTTCCAAAGGCAGGTTTCGCCATGCCGCCTGCGTGTCGGCGTCGGGCAAAACCATATGCCCCATCGCCAGCAGATCAATATCAAGCGTCCGCGCGGCCCATCGCGCGCTGCGCAACCGTCCGAATCGCTCTTCGATTTTGTGAAGGATTTGTAACGCCGTCTCGGCAGACATGGCGTGGCGCAACATCACAGCCGCCGCCGCATTCACATAGTCGGGGCCAGCGCCGGCAGGAAAACAAGGTGTTTTGTACAAGGGGCTAAGCCGAATTTCTCCATCAAGTGCCACAGATAGCTCGGATGCCGCCTGTCGAACTGTCTGTTCGGGCGAGAAATCGCCAAACGACTGGTTCGTGCCGAATGCAACCAACAGTTGCTTTTCCCAAGGGCCCACAGGTGATACCTTATCCATTAGTTAGTCTTGTGGCGAGGTTGGTCAGACTGTTATCCAATCTCGTTCGCCTATCGAATTGCTACATTACGTAGTGCACTCACGGAAGTTCGATAGGTGTAAAATTTTTTGAGGGGACGACCAAATGTTTTACAAAGACGAACGGCTTGCGCTGTTCATTGATGGCTCGAATCTTTATGCGGCCGCCAAGTCGCTTGGGTTCGACATCGACTACAAACTTCTTCGCCAAGAGTTCCTGCGCCGCGGCAAGCTGCTGCGTGCCTTCTATTACACGGCTTTGCTGGAGAATGACGATTATTCGCCGATCCGCCCGCTTGTCGATTGGCTGCACTACAACGGCTTTACGATGCGCACCAAAGCCGCGAAAGAATATACCGACAGCCAGGGCCGCCGGAAGGTCAAAGGCAACATGGACATCGAGCTGACGGTCGATGCGATGGAGCTGGCCGACCGGGTCGACCACATTGTGATCTTCTCGGGCGACGGGGATTTTCGGCCTTTGGTGGAAAGCCTTCAAAGACAGGGCGTGCGGGTTTCGGTTGTCTCGACCATCCGCAGCCAGCCGCCGATGATTGCCGACGAGCTGCGCCGCCAATGCGACAATTTCATCGAGCTTGACGAATTGCGCGATGTGATCGGGCGCCCGCCGCGCGACCCGCGCGCACCGGAACGCGATGAGCTTATGGTTGAGGTAAAGTGATTTGCCATAATCTTCCGGGGCCGGGCTGCGCAGGCGGCCCGGCTTTGTCATGATCTGGTCGCTTGGTTCGGCCCTTGGGGGCATGTTTCTGGCCGCCTTTCTGGCCGCAACGCCTATCCCGATGCAGTCAGAACTGGCCTTTGTGGCTTTGGCTGTGGCTGGGTGGCCGTTGACCGGTTTGGTCATTGTGGCCAGCATCGGCAATATTCTCGGCTCGTGCCTGACATATGCCGCCGGTCGCGGGCTTGGTGGGCTAGGGCTTTGGCAGTGGTTCCGCATACCGCCGGACCGCCTTGCGCGGGCTGAACTTTGGTTTACCAAATGGGGCCGCTGGTCGCTTTTGCTCAGTTGGGCACCGGGTGGAGACATGCTGGTCGCGCTCTCTGGTGCCTTGAAAACACCGATCCCGCAGTTTCTGGCCCTTGTCACCGTTGCCAAGACCATCCGCTATGTGGTGTTGGCTTGGGTGACACAATCTGCGCTTTGATGCATTCGCCTCTGGACCAAATCGCCTCGGCACCTTAGCTCTAGGCTGCCAAATGCCAAAGGTGACCCGATGAGCCTGCCCGCCCTGACCCTTTATCTTGCCGCGCCGCGCGGGTTTTGCGCGGGCGTGGACCGGGCCATCAAGATTGTCGAAATGGCGATCGAGAAATGGGGCGCGCCGGTCTACGTGCGCCACGAGATCGTGCACAACAAGTTCGTCGTTGATGGGTTGCGGGCCAAGGGCGCGGTTTTTGTCGAAGAGCTTGACGAATGCCCGACAGATCGACCGGTGATCTTTTCGGCCCATGGGGTTCCAAAGGCGGTGCCAGCACAAGCGGCCAGCCGGAACATGATCGCCGTTGATGCGACATGCCCCTTGGTGACGAAGGTTCATAACGAAGCCGCCCGTCACCATGAAAACGGTCTGCAAATGATCATGATCGGCCACGAGGGCCACCCCGAGGTGATCGGCACGATGGGCCAGTTGCCGCCCGGAGAGGTGCTTTTGGTGGAAACCGTGGAAGATGTTGCCAATCTTTCGGTGCGCAACGCGGCGAAGCTTGCCTTTATCACCCAGACCACCCTTTCGGTCGATGACACGGCTGAAATTGCGGCGGCCTTGGTGGCGCGGTTTCCCGCGATCATCGCGCCGACACATGAAGATATCTGCTATGCCACCACCAACCGGCAAGTTGCGGTCAAGGCGATTGCGCCCAAGATTGACGCGCTTTTGGTGATTGGTGCGCCGAACTCGTCAAACTCAAAACGGCTGGTTGAAGTGGGGCGCGCTGCGGGCTGCGACTATAGCCAACTGATCCAGCGGGCCACGGATATTGACTGGAGAGCGCTGGAAGGCGTGCGCAGTGTTGGTGTCACGGCTGGTGCCTCGGCCCCCGAAGTCTTGGTGAATGAAGTTCTTGATGCCTTCCGCGCGCGGTATGAAACGGCGGTGGAACTGGTGGAAACCGCCGAAGAAAACATCGAGTTCAAAGTGCCGCGCGTTCTGCGTCAGGATCCGGTCTAAGCCGGGTAATGACGACCGGCGCGTCAGGCATTCGACCGAGCGGGCACGACGTGATCTTCAGTATTGGTCTGCCGTTTCAAGGCAATGCCTGCGGAATGCGCGCTTCAACATATCCAACTCAGCGCGCAAAAGATCGACCTCGGCGCGCAGGTCATCCTCCATCGCAACCCCAGTGATGACCGTGAAATGCTGCAGTTTTTCGCCTGTTCCCGCGTCACAGATCAGAAAGGTCTGCACCCCTTCGCTCAGCAGGTCTACCGGGATGGGCACCTGAACCAGCCATTCGCCCGGCCTTTCGGCCACCGCGGCAATGGCAACGCCCGCGACGGGCTTTTCGAGATGCAGGACCTGTAACGCTGGGGCATCCGCAGTGCCCGACAGCACGCCTTCCCAGACGCCGGCGCGAATGCGGGTTTTGGTCAGGGTGAAATTTGTCATATTCGGCCTCACAGTTCCGCGCGCGGACGGCGCGAGAAGGTGACATCGCGCAAGATCACCTGATTCATTTCCGGACCTTCAAATATCAGGTCCACCCATAGCCGTTCGACGCGCTTCTCGTTCATCTTGGAATAGGCAAGGTCAAATTCGACCATCACCTCTTCCTCATTCAGCGGCAGTTCCCGAACGATCTGTTCCACGTTTGGTCCGTGCTTGATGTTCAGCCGGGCAAAAATCTCCAGCGGCTTTTCCATCTCCACGATGACATCCATGCGGATGAGATGCCGTTGCAGCAAGCCCCGCGCGGCTTCGTCCGGCAGGTCCAGCACAAGCGACAGAAACGAGCCGTCAAAGCGAAACACGTCCATCCGAAAGCCAAAGGGCGCAATGTCGGCTTCGCGGGTGTTGCGGATCTGCCGGACGGTCAATTCGCTGCGGCGGCAGTCGTGAAAGATCGTCGCCCCGGGGAAAACCTCGGCCTTGGTCGGCACCGACGAAAATCCCGGCACCGGAATGGCACCCTTCCACAAATCGGGCCGCCATGCCCAGTTTGTGCCCAAGGGTTTGCGGATGATGTTCGATCCAATCACGGGCAGGGCAAGCCGATGTTCGGCTTCGTGTATCACGCGATCAAGGTTGCGGCGCAGCGCGCGGGCGCGGGCACGCAGGCGGCGCAAGGATTCAAGATCGGTGGTCGGCGCGCCATCGGCAGCTTGTCCCCAACGGCGCAGCACTCTTGTGTGCGTCACCTTGTCGAGAAACCTCGTAACGAAGCCAACCATTGTTACCCATTCTACTTTAGTTCGTTTCACGCAGCCGCATTGTTGCGTACCCGGAAACGATTCGCTTATCGACTGAAATGGTTAAAGAGTTGGCTCGCCCCGGTCCACGGGAATATGTCTGTGGGGGCTAACCTTGGTTGGCGCGGCGCATTGCGGCAATGGCCCGGTCGATAAGCGCGCGGCCATCTTGGGGTGAAAGCTCTTCTCCAGCCCCGCCCTTGATCGAGATGGAAACAAGCCGGCCCTTCAGCCCAAGGATTGCGCGCCAATAGCTTGGCGCCGCTTGTTCTTGCACGCGCATCAGAAAGACGTCTTTCACCGAAAGCGCCTCGATCACCTGAATCTGTGAAGCTTTGCCCTTTGGCGAAAGCGCCGCGCGCCCTTCTTCAGAGGTAAAGAAAGCAGCCAAATCCGCGCCACCCGCAACCATCACGCCGGCAGACCCGGGTTGTCCAACGGAAAGCGTGATAAGCGCCGCTTTCACCGATGCCCGATCCGAGCAGCGGCCCATCAAGACCGTCGCACTATCATTTTCTTCCCGGCTGGAGGCCTTGTCCACGCAATAGCCGGACGGAATGCCAAGCTTCACTGCACCTTGCAAAACCGAGTTGGAGGAAGAGGTGCTCAGACCCGCATCACCGGTGCAGCCGGTCAGGCACAGACTGACCAGAAACGGTATCAAATAGGATCGCGCCATTTCCTGCCTTTGTCGCCAACGCCCGCGGTCTGATGCGCGGTTTGAATGCCCTGCCGACGCTATCGCGCAAATACCACGAGCGGCAAGCACCCTTGTCACGGAATTCCTGCATCGTTGCACGGGCGCTTCGCGCGCAGCCTTTGACGTTGGACCAAAGCCTGTGGCACACAGGCTGCAACAGACAAAGGGCAAGGCAAAGGCGATCATGACAAAGGCCACACTCATCGCGGCGGGGCTTGCCGACAAAGCCGATCTTTACGCCGCCTTGCGTCGCCTTGGGGCAGAAATTGCCGACCTTACGCTTGAAGATGTGCTGTCCGCCGCCGCGCCGGCCGAATTGGCGCGCTTGAGAACCGTCGATCACGGGCTTTTGCGGGCCATACTGCGCAGCGGCAAAGGATTGCCTGCTTCACCCAACGCAGAAAAGGTGCTGCAATTTCTTGCAACAGCCACGGTCGCGCCACTGTTCGTGCCGGAAATCGGGAAAAGCGCCAGCATCGCTTTGCTGACCCGGGGCGAGTTGCCCGATATGCCCGCCTTTTCCGACCGCAGTTTTGACGCGTGGTTTTCGGCAAAATCGGTGCCCTATGGGCTTGGCACCTATGGCGAAAGGCGCAGCGTTTATGCGACGGATCAGTTCGCCGACAGCGCCAGCCCTGAACGGCGCACCCGCCATCTGGGCATCGATGTCTTTGCGCCAGCGTTGACACCGGTCTTTGCACCGCTTGGCGGGAAAGTGACCCATGTCACTTACAACGCCGATATGTTGGACTATGGCAACACCCTGATCTTGGAACATGATGCGTCTGGAACGCCGTTTTACACCCTTTACGGCCATCTGGCCGGAACTTTGCCCGGCTTGATGAAGGTTGGCGATACGGTCGCCCCTGGTCAATTGATTGCCCATCTTGGGGATTGGCATGAAAACGGTGGTTGGGCCGCGCATGTGCATTTCCAGATCATGACCGATATGCTGGAACAGACCGAAGGCAACTTCTTTGGCGTCGGCCACGAAAGCTTGTGGGATGTTTGGCAAAGCATCTGCCCCGACCCCAATCTGATCTTGCGCCTGCCAGAACAGCGTTTTGTGGTCTGACCCCGTTTCAAAGCGATAGAAAGAAGCCATCTCAGCGGGTCTTTGCGGCATGGTCAAAAAGCCAAACTACCTGCGTTTTTCGTTTCCTTGTTAAGAACGATCCGCGCAAATACCCCGGATAGAACGCATCCGCGCCGCGATCCTGCCCGATTTCAGGATCAATAACAGTCCATCTGCCCACACTGCTCGCTTGGGGAAACAAATGGACCGACTAACTGAAATGGAAGCCTTTGCCACGGTCGTTGACCAAGGTGGCTTTACGGATGCTGCCAAGAAGATGGGTATTTCGAAATCTGCCGTTTCGAAACACGTCTCTGCCTTGGAAGCGCGTCTTGGCGCACGTCTGCTTAACCGCACGACGCGGCGTGTCAGCCCGACCGAAATTGGTCTGGCCTATTATGACCGCGCCCGCCGCGTCTTGAACGACGCCGGAGAGGCTGATGCGCTTGTCACCTCGATGCAATCTGCGCCCTCGGGCCTTTTGCGGGTGTCTGTCGCAACCGATTTCGGGGTGAACCTGCTTTCACCCATTCTGGGAGATTTCCTGTTGGAATACCCAGATATCACCGTCAACATGGTGCTGAACAACCGCTATGTGGAACTGATTAGCGAAGGGTTTGATCTGGCGATCCGCGTGGGAGAGTTGGAAGACAGTTCGCTTCGGGCACGCAAACTGACCGAAACCACCAAACGCATGATCGCTTCGCCGTCCTATTTCCAAAGGTATGGTCGGCCGATGAAGATTGATGATCTGAACGATCACAAGCTTTTGCATTATTCAAATCAGGCCAACGGAAATGTCTGGAAGCTGACCGCACCTTCGGGTGAAAAGCGGCAGGTTCGCACCGCGGGCTGGTTGACTGTGAATGATGGCCAGTCTCTTTTGAACGCCGCCGTATCCGGCCTTGGCATCGCCTATCTTCCGTCGTTCCTCTATGCGGATGCCATGAAGGAAGGTCTGGTGGAAGAGGCCATTCCGGGGCTTCCGGTCGAATCCCTTGGAATTTATGCGGTCTATCCGCCGGGGCGTTTCACCCAGCCCAAAGTGCGCGCTTTCATCGACTTTCTTGCGCGCCGCTATACCGACAAGGGACCTGATATCTGGTGATCCTTTGGGCGGGGTGGGGCCTGCCCAAGGCGGTTACGGAGCGAGCAGTTCGGTCGAGGTCGCCATGACCTCGACCCTTCTATTTTTGTCGCGCCCCTCGGGGGTCAGATTGCTTGCGCGGGGCGACAAGAACCCTATTCCTTCGGCTTGAACCTGTTCTGGCGCAACTTTGTACGAACGAAGCAGTTCTTGTCGCACACTTTCTGCGCGCAACTTCGAAAGTTTGACATTGCCTTCCAGGGTTCCGGAAGCGTCGGTATGGCCCACAAGAATGATCCGGCGTTGCGCATCTGCCGCTAGCCACGCCGCAAGATCGGCAAGCGAGCCATAGCGGCCTGCCGCAAGCGCAGAGGAGCCGGATGCAAACACCAGGTCTTCCAGAACCTGCGAACGGCCAGCTTCCAATCCCGCAAGAAAAGGCAGACCTTTCTGCGTTGCCGGGTCCGTTCGGGCGGGTATTGGTGCCGCGGTTGGTTTCGGCGCTGCGGCGACCGCCTTGGCTTGCAAGACCGGGGCCTGCCCGCCGATCTGCGTTAGCTGTACAAACCCGGCTAGGCCCGATCGGCTGACAAGCACGGCAATCTGTTCGGAATTCGCGCCCGAGGCCGCTAGATACCTGAAATCGCCCAGATCCACATGCATGTCCGGCTCTGGCAAGACCTCTGTCCCATAGCGGAAGTCATATCCGCCGCAGACCAAAGTCTCGCATTCAAAGCTTATTGCAAAACCTGCGGCTTCGATCTGGCTGCGCAATGGCTGCATCAATTCCAAGGTAGAAGGCTTGGACAACTCTACGCGATAGGCCGTCATCTGCAGCGCACCTTCGCGCAGCGTCGTCGGCAGGATATTGTTCGCGATGGGCCCGGTGGGAAGGCGCAGGCTGGTCAATTCTTCGGTTCGGTTTGCCGTCACTTCGGCCGGCCCCGGGAAGGTCAGTTCCAGCGGCATGGCGGGGGTGGCAAAGCCGAGCGTCACAGCCAAAAGCAGGCCTCCGGTGATCTTTCCAAGGCGATTTTGGTGGGTTCTGCGCATTCCTGGCCTTCTTCGGGCTACTTTTGGCGGTAGTGGTAGCGTCCCGCCTCAACCATTCCCAGCCCCTGATAAAGCTTTCCTGCCGGAGTGTTCGCGGTGGTAACGGCCAGAGAAAGCGTATCAGCGCCCGCATCTTGCGCCCAGACTGCCGCTGCTTTCAGGATATTCTGCGCGGAACCTCGCCGACGCAAGGCAGGGGCAACCTCAAGCGCGTGCAACATTGCGTGCCGACCATGGCAGGCCACAAAGGCGACACCGGCCGCCCGGTCATCGGTGCGGCCAAGGACGGCACATTTCGGGCCGTTGACCCGCTCCATCACCGCTAGTCGGGCAGGGCCAATGCCGCCATCTGCCCAAAGCTGGCGGGCGATCTGCATCGGCGGCCAATGGGGAAAGGTTGTCATGTAAGACGGGCCGTCACCCATCAGCGTTTTGATTGGCGCGGCATAGATCACAACCGGGTCAACCTGCCGATATCCGCGTTGCGCCAAGGCGGCATCAAGATCGGCGTCGTCTTCGCGGATCAGGAACAGCGGGGATTGACCGCTTGCCTGCATCTCTGCTTCGGCGTGGGAAAGGTCTTCGGCGCCCCAACGCCCGTCGGCCGTTGCCGCAGAAACCCGTTTGCCGCCGCCTTGGCCGATCCGCAAGGTGAACGGCCCGCAGGCCTGATGGGCGGCAGGGGGCCAGGTGGCCTCCATCACTTCGGTCACGAGCGCTGGAGACAGCATCATGCGAACATTGCAGAAAGGCGGGTCATCGCGCGGTCGAGCATACCTGCATCCGTGCCGCGGATGACCAGATTGGTGCCGTAAACCCCATTGGTGTTGAACGGATAGCTGCCCAACTGCAATTCAGGAAATTCGGCCGCCAATTTGGCAAAATCGCCGGCGATTTCGCCTTCCCCCCGCATCACCCGCAAAGATTGGCTCAGCAGCGGGGCACCGCCGGTCAGGCCGGGAAGAACCGATGCAAGCATTGCCTGAAAGATGCTGGGCACACCGGCCATGACATGCACGTTTTGAAGGGTGAAGCCCGGCGCAGTCGACACCGGGTTTTCAATAAGCTGTGCCCCATCTGGGATGCGCGCCATGCGCTGGCGGGCCTCGTTGAAGGGCAGGCCCTGGCGTTCATAGTGCTTTGCCAGCAGGTCCATCGCATCGGCGCGATAGGTGATTGGCACACCAAAGGCAGCGGCTATTGCGTCGGCGGTGATGTCGTCATGGGTCGGACCAATGCCGCCCGAGGTGAAAACCGTGTCAAATGCCCCACGCAAGGCGTTGACGCCCGCGACGATTGCCGCATGTTCATCCGCCACCACCCGCACTTCGCAAAGGCGTATGCCGATGCGGGTCAACTCGCCCGCAAGGTAGTACATGTTGCTGTCACGCGTGCGCCCCGACAGGATTTCATCGCCGATCACCAGCATCGCCGCAGTAGGATTTGTCATGGCAGTCTCCATCGTTGATACTGGGTATAGCCCCCTGCGCCGGGCAAGGCAAAGCCCTCTGGCAATGCGGCGGCGGTTGTTTTATCTAGGCCGAAAGCTGGAGATTTACTGTGCAAGAAACCCGAGGCCGCGTCACAAAGGATGGCATCCGCATCTATGAAGATGCCGATTTTGCAGGTATGCGCGCGGCTGGCCGGGTTGCCGCGGAAATTCTTGACATGATGTGCCCGCTGGTTGTGCCCGGCGTGTCGACAGCCGCCCTTGACGATTTCATCCGTGAAGAAATCGGACGACGCGGTGTGGTATCGGCCACCATCGGCTATAAAGGCTATCAGCATGCAAGCTGCATTTCGGTAAACCATGTGGTCTGCCACGGCATCCCGGGCACCAAGGTTCTGGCCGATGGCGATATTCTGAACATCGATGTGACCGTGATCGTCGATGGCTGGTTTGGCGACACCAGCCGCATGTATGTTGCAGGCGCTGCCCCGCGCAAAGCCGAGCGTCTGATCGAGGTGACATACGAAAGCCTGATGCGCGGCATTCAGGCGGTAAAGCCGGGCAATACGTTTGGCGACATCGGCTATGCCATTCAGGCCTATGTCGAGGCCAATCGCATGTCTGTCGTGCGCGATTTTTGTGGCCATGGTTTGGGCCGGGTGTTTCACGCGCCGCCAAACGTGCTGCACTATGGCCGCCCCGGCAAGGGCGCGGTTTTGGAAGAGGGCATGTTCTTCACGATCGAGCCGATGGTGAATTTGGGCCGCCCTGAAACCAAGACGCTTTCGGATGACTGGACTGCCGTCACCCGCGACAAGTCTTTGTCGGCACAGTTTGAGCATTCCATCGGTGTAACGGCGACCGGCTGCGAGATTTTCACGCTTTCGCCGGCGGACAAGTTCTTTCACACCGCATAAAGCCCGCCAATTCAGGCCAGACCTTTTGCCGGGGGATTGCCCGTAAATCCGCCCCGGATTTCGGGCATGTGGCTGTTGGGGGAAGCTTGCAAACCTGTCAAAGACTGCATCGCGGCCATATCCGCTTGAAGGAACGGCTGCAGGGCCGCGACTTGGTTGGTGAAGACGCGAGGCTGTGGCTAGGCTTGCCGCGTATCGCGCCCCTTAGCCTTGCAGGATTTTGACCATGGCATCGCGCAACTCTGGCGTTGCGGCGGTAATCACACGGCCGTCTGAGTTCAGGGTCAGGCTTTGGCCCTGCCAGTCGCAAATGACGCCGCCCGCTGCTTCGACCAAAGCGATCAGCGGCAAGTAGTCATAGGGCTGCAGGCCACAATCAACGACAACATCTATCTGCCCCGCCGCCACGAGCGCATGCGGATAGCAATCATAGGCCATCCGCCGCGTGTGGCCGATCCGACAAAGCCGCGCAAAGCGTGCCGGATCGGCGGCTTCGATCTTTTCGGCCTCATTCACATAGACCATGGCCTGCGACAGATCGGTTGTCTTGCGAACCCGGATCGGCACGCCATTCAACGCAGCCCCTTTGCCGCGGGCCCCGGCAAAGGTTTCATTCAGGGCTGGCATGCGAACCACGCCAATCTCGGGCACGCCTGCCGCCACCCGCCCCAACAGAATACCAAAAAGGGGGTTTCCTGTGATAAAGGAACGCGTGCCATCTATCGGGTCGATGATCCAAAGTGCGCCGCTGCGCCCTTCGGCGACACCGAATTCTTCTCCGAAAAGACCGTCGTCCGGAAAGGCCGCGGCAAGGCTTTCACGGATGAAGCTTTCCGTGTTGCGATCAGCAATGGTGACGGGGCTGTCATCTTCTTTGGCAACCAGATCGAGAGGTTTGCGAAAATACGCCATCGGGATGGCGCTTGCCGCCACGGTTACGTCAATCGCCTTGGCCAGCATCGCGTCAATTCGGTCTGTCACTTCCGCATCCTTTGTCATGTCCGGGCCGCTTCTGGCGACAATTTCCCCTCGGATTGCACGCCCTTAAGGCCCCGCGAGCGCGCGTCTTTCGGGCGGAGCCTTGCCTAAGGCGAAATCACGGTCTTTCGCTGCGGGTTTCATCCCAGTTATCGCCAAACTTATCGGCAAGGCGCACAATATTCCACACATAATCACGCCTTTTGTTTGTTTGTGTTGGGAAAGTGTTGCGATATGTTGAAGCCGTGTTAGGCTTTGCCACCGCACCGGGGAATCTCTGGGCGCAATAAATCAAGAATCAGGGAGTCAATCGATGAAGAAGACACTGTTTGCTTCAGCAGCGCTGACGCTGTCTCTGGCGATCTCGGCCGGGGCGGGTTTTGCCGATGTGGAAAGTCAGGATCCGATCAAGATTACGACGCATGACTGGTCGGGCGATGTGATCAGCGCGACGATCATGGGCGAGGTGCTGAAAAAGGCCGGCTATAACGTAGAGCTTATTCAGGCCGACTATTTGGCGCAGTTCGCGGGTCTGAAAACCGGCGATCTGGATCTTGCGATGGAGATCTGGGCCACGACGGGCCAAGATGCCTTGGACGAAGCCGTTGCTTCCGGGAATGTGGTGAACTTTGGCGAAACCGGCATGGTTGCGCGCGAAGAGTGGTGGTACCCCAGCTACATGGAAGAAGCTTGCCCCGGCTTGCCGGACTGGCACGCTTTGTTGAATTGCGCCGACGCCTTTTCGTCGCCCGAAACGGCACCGAACGGCCGCTATCTGGGCGGCCCCGTGACTTGGGGCGGCTATGACGAAGAGCGCATCCAAGCCTTGGGCCTGCCCTTCGATGTTGTTCACGCCGGTACGGATGCGGCTTTGTTCGCAGAACTGCAGGCTGCCTATGAACGCAAGGATCCGATCCTGCTGTGGATCTATCAGCCGCATTGGGCACCTGCAAAATACGAAGGCAAATTCGTTGAATTCCCGGCCTATGACCCGGCCTGCTACAGCGATCCGGCTTGGGGTGAAAACAAGGATATGGCCTATGACTGCGGCAAGCCGCAGGGCCCGATCTGGAAAGCGGGTTGGGTTGGTCTTGAACAGAAGTGGCCCGGTGCCGCCAAGATCATCCGTGCCTTCACGGTGTCGAACGACGACATGGGCAAGATGGTCTATGAATCCGACGTTGACGGCAAAGACATCCCCTCGGTTGCGGCGGCATGGATGGCTGCAAACGAAAGCACCTGGCAGGCTTGGTTGAACTAAGCCTTGCCGTTCGTGGCCCCGGACAGCCGGGGCCACAATTGCCCAATGACCCCCAAAAAATTGGTCCTCATGGAACGCCCGATCATCCTTGAATGTCGGAATGTATGGAAGCTGTATGGCGCCAATTCCGACACCTATCTGCAAAGGCACGATGGTGTGCCGACGGCCGAGGCGCTGCGGCAGGCCAATATTGTTACTGCGGTTCGTCAGGCTGATGTCACGGTCCGCAAGGGCGAAATCTTTGTGATCATGGGGCTTTCAGGTTCAGGCAAATCCACGCTGGTGCGCTGCCTGTCGCGGTTGATCGAGCCGAGCGCAGGCGAAATCCGCTTTGAAGGCCGCGACCTTTTGAAGATGTCGGATCAGGAATTGATCGAGTTGCGGCGTCACAAGCTGGGTATGGTCTTTCAGCACTTTGCCCTTTTGCCGCATCTGACCGTATTAGAAAACGCGGCTTTCCCGCTGGAAGTGCAGGGTGTTGATCGCAAGACCCGGATCGAGCGGGCGATGCAGGTGATTGAGCTGGTGGGGCTTCAGGGCCGCGAGAACCGTTACCCGCATCAGCTTTCTGGTGGGCAGCAGCAACGCGTTGGCATCGCGCGTTCGCTGGTGGTAGAGCCGGATTTGTGGTTTCTGGATGAACCGTTTTCCGCGCTGGACCCGCTTATCCGCCGCGAGATGCAGGACGAATTCTTGCGATTGCAGGCGCGTCTGCAAAAGACCATCGTCTTCATCACCCATGATTTCGACGAAGCCATCCGTTTGGCTGACCATATTGCCGTGATGCAGGACGGCGTAATTGTGCAGACGGCCACGCCCGAAGAATTGGTACTGCGCCCAGCCACGGAATATGTCGCGGAATTCACCCGCCATATTCCCAAGGCAAAGGTCGTTCGGCTTGGAACGGTTGCCCGCCACCTGCAATCTGCGGAATTCGCGGGTGATTTGGCGGCCAGTTCGCGCATTGCCGATGTTGCTGATCAGATCGAAGCGGCTGCGAAGCCGTTCCGCGTACTTGATGACGCAGGCATCGCCGTGGGCGAGGTGGATGGCCGTATCATCATCGATATCTTGATCGGCCGGGACCTTGCGCCATGAAACGCCTGCGCCTGAATGGCCTGATGCTCTGGATTGGCCTCTTTGCCATAACCATTGGCTTGTCGGTTTCTTCCAAGGCGCTTGTGCAGCTGACAGGCTGGACCTGGCTGGCGAAATACCCGCAAGGGCTGCAGTTGAACCTTGACCGGTTTTTATCTGCCGCCTTGAAATGGCTGCTTGAAGATGCCGCACTTGGGTCTTTTCAGTTTCGCGATATCACGCGTTTGATTTCGGCCACCGTCGAGGCCCCCTATGCGGTTCTGCGTGACCTGATCGTGAACGGTTTCGCGATTGGCCAAGGACAAACGGCCATTCCGATCTTGCAGCCCATGGGGTGGTTGCCGATCATCCTTGGCTTTGGCGTTCTGGCCTATCGCTTGGGCGGACCCAAACTGGCGGCCATCGTGGTTGCGAGTTTTGCCTATCTCTTGCTGTTTGGGCTGTGGCAATCGGCAATGGTGACGCTGGTGTCTGTTGCTGTTGCTGTGCCGCTTGGCGTTGCTGGGGGGGTCTTTTTGGGCATCGCCGCGTTCAAGCTGCGGTGGGTGGAACTGGCGCTGCGCCCGTTTCTGGACCTGATGCAGACGGTTCCGGTTTTTGCCTATCTTGTGCCCATCTTGTTCTTGTTCGGGTTCGGGCCGACCTCGGCTCTTGTGGCCACGATGATCTATGCGATGCCGCCAATGGTGCGGATCACCACACGCGGCCTTCAAGCGGTGTCGCCTGAAATTGTCGAGGCCGGCAAAATGGCAGGCTGCACGCCGCGCCAGCTTTTGTGGAAGGTGCAGTTGCCTGCTGCCCGCACGATGGTGATGGTTGGCGTCAATCAGGTTATCATGTTGACGCTGAACATGGTGATTATTGCATCTATGATCGGCGCGGGTGGGCTTGGCTATGATGTTCTGACCGCATTGCGCAAACTGGATGTCGGCCGCGGCGTGGAAGCCGGCTTTGGCATTGTCTTTTTGGCAATCGCGCTGGACAGGCTAAGCCAGGCGCTTGCGACCCAAGGCCCGACAGAGCCAGCGGTTGGATCCTGGATGCGGCGCAATCGTACCTTTTTTGCCTATCTGGCGATTGTTGTTGCAAGCTATCCGCTGGCCAAGCTCATTCCAGCGCTTGCAGCCTTTCCCGCCGAGTTACAGCTCAGCACCGGGGGCTTTTGGGCGGCGGTGGTGTCGTGGATCAACGTGAACCTTTATGACCAGATCGAAGCCGTGAAAGTTGCAGTTCTGGTGTATGTTCTGGTGCCGGTGAAGGTGTTCTTGTTGGGCATTCCATGGGCTTGGGGGCTGGTATTATCGTTTGTGATCCCGGCTTGGATCGGCGGGTGGCGGCTGGGGGTGATGGGGCTTGTCTTTGCCGCCTTCATCGCCACGTCGGGTCTTTGGCCGCAGGCAATGATCACGCTCTATCTTTGTGGCGTTTCGGTTGTGATTGCGATGTTGATCGGGGTGCCTCTGGGCATTCTGGCCGGTCAGAATGAGCGGGCGCATACCGTGCTGACATGGGTCATCGATACGCTGCAAACCTTGCCAACCTTTGTGTATCTGATCCCTGTCGTGATGTTGTTCAGGGTGGGGGATTTTTCGGCAATGATTGCGGTTGTCATGTATGCCGTCGTGCCGGCCATTCGTTATGCCGCCGTGGGGATCCGGGGTGTGGACAGCCAGATCGTCGAAGCTGGTATCGTTTCGGGCTGCACGCCACGGCAGTTGATCTGGAAGATCAAACTGCCACAGGCGATGCCCACGATCCTTCTCGGCCTGAACCAGACCATCATGTTCGCTTTGTCGATGTTGGTCATCACGGCGCTTGTTGGCACGCGCGACCTTGGCCAAGAGGTTTACATCGCGCTGACCAAGGCCAATGCGGGCAAGGGCATCGTTGCGGGCCTTGCGGTTGCCTTCATTGCGATCATGAGCGATCGGCTGACCAATGCCGCCGTCAAGGGGCGGTCGACGACGGGGGTGTCAGATGTCTGAGGCAACAGAGATTCTTATTGCGCGCGCAGCCCAGCTTGCCTGCTTTCACGCGCCGACCCGGGTTGAGCTGCTGGATGGTGGAAAGACCAACCACAATGTTCTGGTCGAAGATCAGGGACAGCGCTTCGTGGTTCGCTTCGGCGCTGACATTGTTGAACACGGCGTGTTGCGCTGGAACGAACTTGCCGTTTCGCGGGCGGCGGAACGCGCCGGTCTTGGCCCCGCAGTGCGCCTTGCCGAGCCGGGTCTTGTCGTGCTTGACTTTGTTGAGGCGCGCCCGCTCATCGCGGCGGATCGGGGTGATCCTGCAATGGTGCCAGCATTGGCCGGGCTGGTCAGGCGGGTCCACACCGATGTGATGAACGAACTGCAAGGCCCGGTCCTGTGTTTTTGGGTCTTTCATATTCTGCGCGACTATGCCCGGCTTTTGAAAGACCGTGGGTCTGTCTATGCATCTGAATTAGAAGGGCTTTTGGTCAAGGCCGATATCTTGTCTAAGGCAATTGGCCCAAGCGATGTGGTGCTGTGCCACAATGATCTTCTGCCCGGTAATATCCTGATCGGTTCCAGCAAGATGTGGCTTATCGATTGGGAATACGCGGGTTTCGGCAACCCGTTGTTTGATCTGGGCGGTATCGCGTCAAACAATGGGTTCACGGCCAGCGAAGAACACCTGCTCTTGGAGAGCTATTTTGACCGGCCTGTGACAGATGATCTTTTGCGCGAAACGCTGTGGAGCATGGTCAGCGAAATTACGTCTGCCATCGACTTCGATTACGCCACCTACACCGCCGAAAACTTGGTCGCGTTTCGGACCGCGTATCAAGAATTCCAAAACCTGTAAGGACTGAACATGTCTGGACTTCCCTCTTCCTCTAAAGTCGTGATCATCGGTGGTGGCATCATTGGCTGCTCGACGGCCTACCATCTGGCAAAGATGGGCGTCGAAGTCGTGCTTCTTGAACGCAAGAAGCTGACCTCGGGCACAACGTTCCACGCGGCGGGCCTTGTTGGCCAATTGCGCAGCAACGCCAATGTCACCCAGCTTTTGGGGTATTCCATCGATCTTTATCGCAAGCTTGAGGCGGAAACCGGCCAGGCAACCGGCTGGAAGATGAATGGCGGCATGCGGCTGGCCTGCACCGAGGAACGCTGGACCGAGGTGAAACGGCAGGCGACAACGGCGCATAGCTTTGGCCTTGATATGCAGCTTTTGACCCCAAAAGAAGCGCAGGATCTGTGGCCGCTGATGGATATTGGCGATGTGGTGGGAGCTGCTTTTCTGCCGACGGATGGTCAGGCCAACCCCTCTGATATCACCCTTTCGCTTGCCAAGGGCGCGCGCATGGCCGGGGCGCAAATTTTCGAAGACACCAAAGTGCTGTCGGTCGACATTCAAGAGGGCGTCATCAAGGGCGTCATCGTCGAGGGAGGCCGAATTGACTGTGAAAAGGTCGTGGTCTGTGCCGGAATGTGGACGCGGCCCTTCTGTGCCGCCCATGGTGTCAATGTGCCTTTGGTGCCTGTTGAACATCAATACATCGTCACGGAACGGATCGAAGGTGTTGCCTCGAACCTGCCGACGCTGCGCGATCCCGATCGTCTGACCTATTGGAAAGAAGACGTGGGGGGCCTTGTCATGGGCGGCTATGAACCCAACCCGAAGCTTTGGCGCGATGGCAGTCTGCCGCCCGGTTTTCATTACTCGCTTCTGGACAATGATTTCGACCATTTCACGCCGTTGATGGAACAGGCACTTGGCCGGGTGCCTGCGCTGAACAACGTGGGTGTGAAGCAAATGATCAACGGGCCCGAAAGCTTTACGCCCGACGGGATGTTCATTTTGGGCGAAGCGCCCGAACAGCGTAACCTTTTCGTTGGTGCCGGTTTCAACGCGTTTGGTATCGCCTCGGGCGGTGGTGCTGGCATGTGTCTGGCGGAATGGGTGGCCAAGGGCGAAACACCGTTCGATCTGTGGCCTGCGGACATCCGGCGCTTCGGCCGTCCGCATTTTGACACCGACTGGATCCGCAAACGTACTTACGAAGCCTATGGCAAGCATTATACCATGGCTTGGCCCAGCGAAGAGCATCACTCGGGCCGCCCTTGCCGCAAGTCACCGCTTTATGAGTATTTGAAGTCCGACGGCGCGGTTTTCGGGGAAAAGCTGGGTTGGGAACGCCCCAACTGGTTTGCTGATCCCAGCTTGGGCGAAGTGCAGGAAGACATCTACACCTTTCAGCGGCCGAATTGGCATGCGGCTGTCGGACGCGAGCACAAGGCCTGCCGTGATGGGGTGGCGCTGTTTGACCAGACCTCTTTTGCCAAGTTCTCCCTGAAAGGGCCGGATGCAGAAGCAGCTCTGTCATGGATCGCGGCCAATGATGTGGCAAAGCCTGTCGGCAGTCTGATTTACACCCAGTTGCTGAACGACCGTGGCGGCATCGAGGCCGATGTGACTGTCGTGCGCAAAGCGCGGGATGAATATTACATCGTGACCGGCACCGGCTTTGCCACCCGCGACTTTGACTGGATATCGAGAAATATTCCCGCAGGGGCCAATGCCCAGCTTTTCGACATTACCTCTGCCAACACGGTGCTTGCCTTGATGGGGCCGAAGGCCCGCGATGTGCTGCAGGCGGTCACTCGCGCCGATGTGTCGAATGCGGCCTTCCCCTTTGGCACTGCCAAGACCATCGGCATTGCCGGATGTCCGGTGCTGGCAGTGCGCGTCACCTATGTGGGCGAACTCGGCTGGGAATTGCATTTCCCGGTAGAATACGCGACCGGAATCTATGCGGCCCTGCATGAGGCGGGTGCGGCGCATGGGCTTTGCAATGCTGGATATCGGGCGATCGAGACGATGCGGCTTGAAAAAGGCTATCGCGCCTGGTCGGCCGATATCGGCCCTGACCATACCCCGGACGAAGCAGGCCTGGGTTGGGCTGTGAAGATGAAGAAGAACATCCCCTTCAAGGGCCGCGATGCCGTGGCCGCGCAGCGTGCCAACGGGGTGAAGAAAATGATGGCTACCTTCACCACAGCGCCTGACGTGATCTTGAACGGCCGCGAGACCATTTACCGCGACGGCAAACGTGTGGGGTGGTTGAGTTCGGGCGGCTTCGGGCATTCGATCAACAAGGCGATCGGCCTGGGCTATGTCCGCAATCCTGAAGGCGTGACCACCGATTTTGTCCTGTCGGGCAAATACGAGCTTGAGGTCGCGACGATCCGGGTTCCGGCGGAAGTCACGCTTGCCCCGTTGTTCGACCCGAAAATGGAACGCATCAAGGCCTAAGCCAGATGCGAACATGATACGCGCCGCCCTTTGGGGCGGCGCCTCTTATTTTGCAGGCTCGTCAGGCGATTTCGACGCGATTACGGGCAAGTATTTCAGCAAAATCTTCGCTTGGCTGGCGGTCGGTCACGACGATGGATTGGTTCGGCAATTGCAGTTGAAACGCCAAAGGCCGCCTGGAAGGGGCGCTGAACTTGGAATGGTCAATCGCCAGGATCGTTTCATCGGCAATGCTTTGCATGGCTTCGGCGATATCGGCTTCACATTGTTCATAGGCCAGAAATCCCCTTGTCGCATCGACTGCCGAAGCCGACAGGATGCAGCGGTTCACACGCATCCGCTCGATCGTCTGGAACGCTTTGCGATCAAAGGCAGCGCCATCATGATCGCGCAGTTCGCTTCCGGCCATATAGACCTTGTTGCCGGGAACCGTGGACAGGGTTGAGGCCACAAATGTGGAGTTTGTCACCACGATAAGATTGCGACGGATCTGCAGCGCTTGGGCGATGAAGCCCGATGTAGAACCGGTGTCGATGGCAAGCGCCTCGCCATCTTGAATCATGGCGGCGACATGGGTGGCGATGGCGGTCTTTTCCGCCCGCATCAGCTGCATGCGTGAATGGAAGGGGGCGTCGACGGGCCGCTCGACGCTTACGATCGCGCCATGAACTTTGCGGACTTTTCCTTCATCAACCAGCGGCTTTATGACCCGCCGAATGGTCTGATCTGAAACGCCAAGGAGTTCCGAAAGCTCTCCAACAGAAATTGAACCCCGAAGGGCCACAGCATTTTCGATCTGATAGGCGTATTTTGTCATTGCGAAGTTTATCCGACAAAAAGCCACGCATTGCAACAGAACCCCACAGGATAAGGTGCAGTCGAAGGGGCCAGGGATCAAAGGTTCAATCCTTCGGCGCCACCCCGCCCCGGCCTTGTAACGGGCTGCGTCAGATCAATGAAAGTCGCGGCTGGGGAAAAGGACTTTGGCCTGTTCGCGGGGATGGAACTTGCGCGGGGGTGGGGGTGGCGGCGCGTGGCGGCTTTGCTCGGTGACATCAGCGGGGGTTTTATGGCCAAGGGTGGCAAGCTGGCCCGAGATATCCTCGATCTGTTCGGCAATCAGATGCACCACCGGGCCATCGCGTTCAACCCGGCCTGTGACGCGCAGAAGACGGCCCGCGATCACGGCGCGGCGAAAGGTTTCATAAACGCGCGACCAGACCACCACGTTGGACACCCCGGTTTCATCTTCCAACGTCAGGAAGATCACGCCGGATGCTGTGCCGGGGCGTTGGCGGGTGATCACCAGCCCTGCCACGGCCAGCCGCCCCTTGGCCGTGGCCAGTGCGGCATGTGGGGTGATCCCCGGCAGACGCGGGCGCAAAAGCTCCATCGGGTGGGCACGCAGGGACAGGCGCAGGGCAAGGTAGTCTTCAATCACCTCTTGACCAAAGGTCATTGCGGGCAGGGTGACGGCAGGTTCCTGCCCACCTTCGCCATCTGCGCCAAACAACGGAAGCGGCGCGGGGCCGGCCAGAGCCTTGGCGGCCCATAGTGCCTCGCGCCGGTTCAGGCCAAGGGCGGTGAAGGCATCCGCCTCGGCAAGCCGTTCCAGCACATCCGGCCCTACCCCGGCACGCCGCCAGAGACTTTCGACATCGGGATAGCCATTGCCGCGGGCGGCCACGATCCAAAGCGCGTCTTCCTCGCGCATGCCTTTGATCTGACGAAAGCCCAAGCGCAGGGCCAATGCGCCATCGGGGCGGGACTCAAGCGTGCAATCCCAATGCGACTGATCGACCGAGACCGGACGCACCTCGACGCCGCGCTCGCGTGCGTCGCGCACCAGTTGGGCGGGGGCGTAAAAGCCCATCGGTTGGGCATTCAGAAGCGCACAGGTAAAAGCGGCCTGATGATGGCGTTTCAGCCACGCCGAGATATAGACCAGCCGGGCAAAGCTGGCCGCATGGCTTTCGGGGAAGCCATAGCTGCCAAACCCTTCAATCTGGGCAAAGCAGCGGGTGGCGAAATCGGCCTCATAGCCGCGCGCCAGCATTCCCGAGATGAAGCGGTCACGAAAGCCGCCGATGGTGCCCATGCGTTTGAACGTGGCCAAAGACCGTCGCAGACGGCCGGCTTCGGCGGGCGTGAACCCGGCCGCCACCACCGCGATCTGCATCGCCTGTTCCTGAAAAAGCGGGACGCCATAGGTGCGGCCCAGAACCTCCATCATCGCAGGGCCAAGATCTTCTACCGGTTCGCGGCCCTGACGGCGGTTGATGAACGGGTGCACCATACCGCCCTGAATGGGGCCGGGGCGCACGATGGCGACCTCGCAGACCAGATCGTAGAATTGGCGGGGCCGCATGCGGGGCAGGAAGTTCAACTGCGCCCGGCTTTCCACCTGAAACACCCCGATCGCATCGGCCCGGCACAGCATGTCATAGACCTTGGGGTCTTCTGCCGGGATATTTGCCAAGCTTAGGCCAAGGCCGCGATGCTGGGCCAGCAGATCAAACGCCTTGCGGATGCAGGTCAGCATCCCCAAGGCCAGAATGTCCACCTTCAGAAGGCCAAGCGCATCGATATCATCCTTGTCCCATTCGATGATGGTGCGATCCTCCATCGCGGCGTTTTCAATTGGGCAAAGTTCGTCCAGCCGACCTTGGGTGATGACGAAACCGCCGACATGTTGGGAAAGGTGGCGGGGAAATCCGATGATCTCGGCGATCAATTGCAGCGCCAGCGTCACCCGGCGGTCGCGCGGGTCAAGCCCGGCATCGCGCACCCGGTCATCTGACGGGGCAGAGGAGGACCACCCCCAGATCTGCCCCGCCAGACGGGCAATCACATCTTGCGAAAGCCCCATCGCCTTGCCCACCTCGCGGATGGCGGCGCGACTGCGAAAATGAATCACCACCGCCGTCAGCCCTGCCCTTTCGCGGCCATAGCGGGCATAGATCCACTGGATCACCTCTTCCCGCCGCTCATGTTCGAAATCGACATCAATATCGGGCGGCTCGCCGCGTTCTTTGGAAATGAAGCGTTCAAAGATCAGGGTGATCGATTCCGGGGGCACCTCGGTAATCCCCAGAAGATAGCAGACCACGGAATTGGCTGCCGATCCGCGGCCTTGGCACAAGATCCCGCGCGCGCGGGCGAATTGCACGATGTCATGGACGGTCAGGAAATAGGGCGCATAGGCGACCTCGCGGATCAGGGTCAGTTCCTTTTCCACCCGATGCACAATCTTTGGCGGCGGGCCTTCGGGATAGCGCCATTGCAAGCCCTCGCGCGCTAGCCGTTCCAACCTGTCTTGCGCGGGCTCGCCATTTTCCGCCTCGTCAGGATATTGATAGCGCAACTCCTCCAGCGAAAAGGCGCAGCGGGTGGCGATTTCCACAGTTCGGCCCAGTGCGGCGGGGTAGCGGTGGAACAGTCGCGCCATCTCGCCCCCCGATTTCAGGCGGCGTTCGCCATTGGGCAGGCGATGGATACCGATGGCATCAATGGTGATCCCAAGCCGCAGGCAGGTCAGAATATCGGCCAAGGGGCGGCGGGCGGCGCGGTGCATCAGCACATCACCGACTGCCACCATTGGCAGGCCTGTCACCTGACAAAGCTGTGCCAGCCGGTCCAACCGGTGCTGATCCTGTCCGTCATAATGCGGGGCGGCGCCAATAAAACAGTTGCCGGGAAAGGCGCGGGCAAAGGGGCGAATGTCTGGCTGTGCGTCCAAAGCCCCCAGCGGATCGGGGGGCAGGGCAATCAGGATCATCCCCTTGCCCCATTCCAGAAGATCGCCGCGCGTCAGATGGCATTGCCCCTTAGGCGCGCGGCGCTTGCCCAAGGAGAGCAGGCGCGAAAGCCGGGAATAGGCGGCCAGATCTGTGGGCAAGGCAACCCATTCGATGGCGCTGTCGGTCAGCACAAGCCGCGCGCCGACGATCAGCCGGGGCAGAGTGGCAATGGTTGGGGCGGGGGTTTGTGGCGTCATGGCCAGACGGCTGGATGGGTCACTGCGGGCTTGGCCGCGAATGGGCGCGCCATGGCTGGGTGCGGTTTCGGCGGCAAGGCGTGCCAATTCCTTCAGCGCCGAAAAGCCCCGAACCACCCCCGCAAGACTGTTACGATCGGTTATGGCGATGGCTTCCAGCCCCAGTTCGGCGGCGCGGGTGACCAGTTCTTCGGGATGTGAGGCCCCGGTCAGGAAGGTGAAATTCGACGTGACGCAGAGTTCGGCATATGCGGGAGCATTGCCTGCATTGTGGCGCTGACGCGCCCGTCCCACATCCTGCGGGCCAACAGGAAGGCCGGGGGTCATGCAAATTCCCCTTGGGCATACCAATCGGGGGATTGCGGTGTGTGAAAAAGCCACAGCCGCGGGCCTTCCCGGGTTTCCAGCCGCCAATAGTCGCGCAGGCCCGTGCGCCACATGGGATCATCGAACCACCATTCTGCGGCGATGCGTTCTGGCCCACTGGCGCGCAGGGTGGTGAAAGACATCCGCCGCCACTGAAACCGTGCAGGCGGGTGCCCCGAGGCAGCGGTGATCGGCTCAGGGGGGAACAGGGCGATCGGGCGCGGTGGCATGCGTTTGGGAGGTGCTGGTTGTCGGGCTGCTGCGGGGGGAGCATAGGCGGCGGGAACCAGCAGAAAGCTGCGTTCGGGGATCAGGCTTTCGGCAGGCAACAGGCGCAGGGCCCTATCAAAGCCGATCCGGTTGCCAAGCCGCGAGATCAGGTCAGCCAGCGCATCATCACTTTGCACGGCATGGCCGCCGCCGATCTGTTCGGGGGCCAGATGTTCCACCACCGGCGCGCTAAGCCGCAGGGCGTCGATGCCAAAGCCCGCATCCACTTCGTCGACGCCTTTTGCGAACAAGGCTGCGATTCGGGCTGCATCGCGCATCGGGCGGGCAAGGCCGATTTCGACCTGTGCCATCGCCCGGTCAACCCGCCGCAGATCCAGACGCAGCCGCCGCGCGCCCATGTGGTGTAGCGCCAGTTTGGCGCACAGCCGTTCCAGCAGGCGGGCAAGGCCGGCCATGACATCTTCTTGCTTGCCGATGGGCTCGGGCAGCGTCATCCGCACCCCAAAATGCGGGGGGTCGGCTTCTGCGGCAACGGGTTCGGCCTGCGCACCCAAGGCCTGTTCAAGTCGCAGCACCAGCCCCGGGCCAAACCGCCGGGCCAAAGGGGCGCGGGGCATCTGGATCAGGTCGGCAACCCGCGACAGACCCAGCCGCGCCAGTGCCTCGGCGGTTTTCTGGTCGATCCGCAACGCGGTCACCGGCAGGTGCCCAATGCCTTCGGCCAGCCGCCCCTCGCCCACGACACCGCCGCCATGGCGGGCCAGCGCATGTGCCGCCCCCCGAGTGCCGGCGATTGCGCTGGTGGCCGCCAGACCGGCACGTTCCAGCCGTGCCTGAAGATCCTCGCGCAAGTCCTGTTCGCCGCCAAAAAGATGCGGCACGCCGGAAATATCGGCCATCAGCCCATCCGCCCCGTCCCGCGCCACCATTGGGGCATAGCGCCCAACCCAGCGGCGCAAGCTGGCTAGAGCGGTGGCTTCAGCCGCCAGATCTGCGGGGCGGGTGGACAGATCGGGGCAGATTGCACGCGCATCGGCCAAGGCCATGCCGCGATGCAGACCCAGCCCCTGTGCCGCGAGATTCAGGCAATGCAGATGATCGCAGTTGCCTGACCGCAAGGTCAGCGCAAAGGGCCCTTCAACCGGGCGGGTCCGCAGGCTGATGTCGCTCGGCAGCCGTGGAAACCATATCGAAAGCAGCCGACGCGCCATGCCAGTTTACAGTCCAAGTTCCAAGAGTTCCTGTTTTGTTCTTAATACGGGACCATTGATGCAGAGTCGAGTCCTGATGCCCTGCAACGGCCTTGCACGCCCAGCGGGTTTCGGTGGCGTTGGACCCTGCATCCTGCCGGATCAGCAAAAGCCCGGGGGTTCGCCCTGCCTCGGCGGCAAGTTGCAGGCGGCGGCCTGCGGTCAGCGACAACGGTTTTTCAGGTTCTGCAATGACAAAGCCCACGGGTGCTGCGCGCAGGCATTCTTCAACCGCCCAGAGCAGATCGGTTTCCGATTGTGGCGTCAGCAAAAGCAACCGCTCACTCACACCATCTGGCAGGCCTGCGGGCAGGGGACGTGCCGGGCTGTGCGCGGGCAAGATCCACACCAGTGGGCCGGGATGGCGTGTGGCCTGAAACAGCGCAAAGGCCCGACGGCCAAGGCCTTCGGCCTCATGCACGCGGCGCGGACGCAGGCCAAGGGGATCGTCAGGGCTGGTCTGCGGCCTTGGCTTAAGGTCAAGCCGCATCGTCATGCGCCCCTTCGGCCACAACATCCAATTCGCCGTCCGGCAAGGGGCGCTGCATCTGCAGTGCGCGGGGCGTGGGGGCATTGAGCCAAAGTGCCCACTCTTCGGGCCGGGTCAGGATAACCGGCATCGCCTTGGGGTGGATGCGTTCCACTTCGCGGTTCGGTGTGCAGGTCAGGAAAGCGAAACACGGCACCGTCACCTCGCCTTCTTTCAGCTTGCGAACTGAAGTCCATTCCGTCCACAGCCCGGCAAAGCAGGCTTGCGGGCGGTCTGGGCCAAGGGCGAACCATATGGGGTGATTGCGCGGGGCGTCTGGCCGGGTGTCGATTTCGGAAAAGCTGGTGAAAGGCACAAGGCAACGATGCTGCACCCCCAGCCAGCGCCGCCAATGTGGCGAGGCGGTGTTTCGAATGTTTGTCACGCCCGGATCGGTGCGTTTTCCATCCAGAAACTGCGGCGGTGTGGGCATGCCCCAGCGGGCAAGCCTTAGCCGCCGGCCCACGGGCCCCGCAGTGATGATCGGCGCGTTGTAATCGGGAAAAATCCCCGGCATCGGGGGCAGATTGCCTGTGTCATCCTCGACCACGTCAAAGACATGGCGCATGGCGTCCTGACTTTTGGTTTGCGAGTAAAGGTTGCACATGGGTGGCCTTTGCGGAGTTTGCAGCAGAATCGATAAGAACAATAGCAGAACATTCCCGCCAAGCAAAGTCAGGGCAGGCCATGCCGGTCGGCCTGCGCCAAGGTGACAGCGCCAGACGCTTCCTATATGCTGCGCCAAAACGGGCAGTTACAGGTTTCAGATTGGTATGAGCAAACCCCCTTTCGTGATCATTACCCTGCCACGCAGCGGGTCGTACCACTTGCGTGCCTTGCTGGATTCTTCGCCCGACATCCGCTGCTATGGCGAGATCTTCAAGGGCAGCGAAGTGGAGCTGCCGCCTGATGAGCTTGCCTTTGTGGGGCTTGGCAAGAAAGACACCCAAAAGCGCGATGAAATGGGAATGGCCGTCTTGAACCGCCTGCGCAAAAAGACGGACGCGGACGAATTGATTTTTGGCTTCAAGGATTTCCGGTTCAATCTGGCGCGGGTTAAAATCTTTCAGCAGATCACCAATTCCAAAGGATGGCGGAAGGTCTTTTTGTTTCGCAATCCGATCGAACGTTACATTTCCATGGAGCGGGCCGATCTGACCGGGGTTTTTGTTGTCACCGAAAAGAACAAAGACGCAGGGCTGGATTTGAAGCGGCCTATCCGTTTCAGCGCTGATCGGTTCGAACAATCCATGGGGGCACATCGTCGCCTGACCGAGGACGCCCAAAAAGCCTTGGAAAAGCTTGGCCCCGACGTCGTTCATCTGCTGGACTATGATCGGGTGAACGATCTGGCCGCGCGCAAAGCCCTGATGGGGTTTCTGGGGTCAACGGGGGACGGTGCGCTTTTGGCATCTGACCATGTGAAACAATACACCGCGCCTTTGGAAAGCGGCGTCGAGAACTGGGCCGAAATGGCCGGCTATCTTGAGAAAACCCGCCAGATGAACCTGTTACCGCCGCGCTGAGCGGTCAAAGGTCAAAGTTGGCAAAGACCGGGACATGATCGCTGGGCTGTTGCCAGCCGCGCACGTCGCGCAGAATGCGGCTGCCATGGCCCGCACGGCAGATATCGGGCGTTGCCCAGATATGGTCCAGCCTGCGGCCTTTGTTAGCGGCGTTCCAATCGGCTGCGCGATAGCTCCACCAGCTGTAAAGCTTGCCGTCGGGAATGTCGGCGCGGGTCACATCCTGCCACTTCCCAGCCTCCATGACCGTATTGAAATGATCAACCTCAATTGGGGTGTGGCTGACAATTTTCAAAAGTGACTTGTGGTCCCAGACATCATCTTCGCGCGGCGCAATGTTCAGATCACCCACCAGAATGGCGCGGCTCGGGGTTTCCAGGTGGAAATAGTCGCGCATCTGGGTCAGGTAATCCAGCTTCTGGCCGAATTTTTCGTTTTCTGCGCGGTCTGGAATATCCCCGCCAGCCGGAACATAGCAGTTGTGAATGGTGACGCCATTTTCCAGTTGTGCCGACACATGGCGGGCATGGCCCAATTGGGCGAAGTCCTTGTCGCCCATATCCTTGATTGGCAGTTTCGACAGGATCGCCACACCGTTGTAGCCCTTTTGCCCGCGCGCGACCATGTAGCGATAGCCAAGGGCCTGAAACTGCTCCACCGGGATCTTTTCGACCGGGCTTTTGCATTCTTGCAAACAAAGAACGTCCGGGGATTCTGCGGCCATCAGCTTGGCCACCAGCCCTTCGCGCAGGCGGACCGAATTGATGTTCCAGGTGGCAAGGGTAAATGTCATGGGCTGGCTCCTGTCGTCGGGCCGCCACCCTAGGCGCTTGGATCTGCGCTCTCAAGCCGTGAAAAAAGAAAGCCCGGCCAAACGGGGCCGGGCGAAGTCCAACAGGGAGGTAGGATCTGTATACCATGGAATCCTCAGATCGCGAATTGACCTAAATCAAAACTCTCGGAGTCATGGTTTTTTAGCCACAATCGGTGGTTGCGCGCATATTGGGCAGGGCTTTGCCCCTTTTCAAAAGCCCTGCGGCTTAGGCCTTGCGCTTAGGCCTGCCCCAACAGGGATTGAAAAAAAGACCGGGCACAAGGCCCGGCCAGTTCCAACAGGGAGGGATGCCGTGCCATAACCCCGACACGACAAGGGGAAGGAAGGCGGGATCAAGGGAGGAAGGAGATCACCCGCTTGACCCGAAGATAGGTATTGATTCGGACAACAATAAGGCCCGAATGGTAAAGATTTTATGCAACCAGCTTGTATCCGCCGTTTTCGGTTACCAAGAGCCGCGCATTGGATGGATCGGACTCGATCTTTTGGCGCAAGCGATAGATGTGGGTTTCCAAAGTATGGGTCGTGACCCCGGCATTGTAGCCCCAGACCTCGTGCAGCAGGATGTCCCGCGCCACCACGCCAGACTGCGCGCGGTACAGATATTTCAGGATGTTGGTTTCCTTGTCCGTCAGGCGAACCTTCTTGTCCTTGGCATCGATGAGAATTTTTTGCGCCGGCTTGAAGGTATAGGGGCCAAGCTGGAAGATAGCATCTTCCGATTGCTCATGCGTGCGCAGTTGCGCGCGGATGCGGGCCAAAAGCACGGGGAACTTGAAGGGCTTGGTCACATAATCATTAGCGCCGGAATCCAGGCCAAGGATCGTGTCACTGTCTGTGTCATGGCCGGTCAGCATCATCACGGGGCATTTCACGCCCGACTTGCGCATCCGCTTGCACAACTCGCGCCCATCGGTATCGGGCAGGCCGACGTCCAGAATGACAAGATCGTAAAGACCTTGCTTGACCTTCTCCATGCCCTCGGCACCATTTCGCGCCTCGAACACATCAAAGTCTTCCGTCATCACCAACTGTTCCGACAGCGCCTCACGCAGGTCGTCGTCATCGTCCACCAAAAGGATCTTCCGAAGGGTTGCCATAGGGACCTCCATTTCATCGGGCCGCTTGCCCGTCTTGCTTCACATGCGCCCGCAACACAGGTTCGGCAAGATTTGCAACAATCGCCTCACGCGGTCGTGTCGCAGGGCGGCACTATGTTTCAATTTCGTAATCCGCGGCCTATGTAGGGGCCAGGAGATAGCATGACATTCGCCCCGACCAGAACCGAAAAGCTTGCCCGTGCCCGCAGTGACTTGCGGCTTGGGCTGCCAGTCGTGTTGGTTGGGGGCGGGCACGCCATGCTGGCTGTTGCGGTCGAAGCCCTGACAAAGGCGCGCCTTCACGATCTTGCCGCGCTGGGCCAGTTGGAATTGGCGCTTACCGCGCGGCGGGCAGAAACCTTGAAGGCGCGGGCTTATGACGGTGATCTGGCCCGCATTATCGTGCCCGCCGATGCCGATCTGCGCTGGTGCCTTGCCGTGGCTGATCCGGCCGATGACCTGCAGGTGCCAATGAAGGGCCCGCTGCACAGCCGTCGGGATGGGGACGCCTCTTTGTCGCGTCTGGCCCTTGCCCTGGCAAAATCGGCGCAGCTTTTGCCTGCCGCGATCATGGTGCCTGTTGCCGATGGTCTTGCCTTTTCGGCGACCCATGGCCTGACGCAGTTGTTTGCCGAAGATCTGCACGACCTTGATCGGCTTGCTCCTTTGTCTTCGGTCATATCGGCGCGGTTGCCCATGGCGGCCAGTGCTGCAGGCCGGGTCCATATCTTCCGCCCCGATGATGGGGCGGCCGAACATTACGCCATTGAAATCGGCCGTCCTGACCGTGCTGCCCCGGTTCTGGCGCGGCTGCATTCGGCCTGTTTTACCGGCGATGTTCTGGGCAGCCTGAAATGTGATTGCGGCCCACAGTTGCGTGCGGCCTTGGCACAGATGGGGGCCGAAGGGGCAGGCGTGCTTTTGTATCTAAACCAGGAAGGCCGTGGCATTGGTCTGGCCAACAAGATGCGCGCCTATTCTTTGCAGGATCAGGGGTTCGATACGGTTGAAGCCAACCATCGCTTGGGCTTTGAAGATGACGAGCGCGATTTTCGCATCGGCGCCGAAATTCTGAAACGGATGGGCTTTGGTTCGGTGCGGCTTTTGACCAACAATCCCAAGAAACTGGACATGCTGGCCGCGTGTGGGGTGGATGTGGTGGAACGCGTTCCATTGAAAGTGGGCCAGACCAACGAAAACGCCGCCTACCTTGCCACCAAGGCCGCAAAATCGGGGCATCTGCTATGACCCCGGCAGATCTGGTCGTGACGCCATGCGGCGTGCGCTTTGCGGGGCGGCTTTTTCCTTGCAGCATCGGCCGTGGTGGCATTGTGGCCGCTCGTGCCAAACGCGAAGGGGACGGCGGCACGCCAACCGGTGTTCACAGGATCGTCGGCATGTTGTACCGGCCCGATCGCATTGCGCCACCGCAGGCTTGGGCTGTGCCGATAGGGCCGGTGGACCTCTGGTCAGATGACCCCAAGGATATCGACTACAACTTGATGGTTCGCGCACCACACGCCTTTTCGCATGAAAAATTGCGCCGGGCAGATCCTTTGTATGATCTGGTCCTGGTGACGGATTGGAACTGGCCGCAGGCCGTGCCGGGGCGCGGGTCGGCGATCTTTCTGCACCAATGGCGGCGTCCTGGCTATCCCACCGCAGGATGTGTGGCTTTTGATCCAAGCGATTTGCGTTGGATCGCAGGGCGCATTGCCCCCGCAACCCGGCTGATTGTGCGTTAGACGCGTTCCAGCAGCACCGCCGTGCCTTGGCCCACGCCAACGCACATCGTTGCCAAAGCATAGCGCCCGCCCGTCCGGTGCAGTTCAAGCGCGGCCGTTCCGGTAATGCGCGCGCCGGTCATGCCCAAAGGATGACCAAGCGCAATGGCGCCACCGTTGGGGTTTACGCGGGGATCATCGTCGGCAATGCCCAGACTGCGCAGCACGGCAAGACCTTGGGCTGCAAAAGCCTCGTTCAGTTCGATGACCGACAGGTCGGCAAGGCTGATGCCGTGCTGGGCCAACAGCTTTTTCACCGCCGGCACGGGGCCGTAACCCATGATGCGCGGTGCAACCCCAGCCGATGCGGCGCCGAGGATGCGGGCGATGGGCTTTAGTCGATGTGCCTTGGCCGCAGCGGCGCTGGCGATTAGAAGCGCTGCCGCCCCGTCGTTCACACCCGAGGCATTTCCTGCGGTGATCGTGCCGTCGGGCCGGGTGATCGGGCGCAGTTTGCTGAGGTCTTGGGGCTGTGTATCGCCGCGGGGATGTTCGTCTTGCGCCACTTCGGCGGTTTTGCCGCGGCCCAGATCAACCGTTACCGCAACGATTTCGGCCCCAAGCCGCCCATTGGCCTGTGCCGCCCCGGCCCGTTGCTGCGAGCGCAGGGCAAAAGCATCTTGATCGGCACGGCTTATGCCCTGTTCGTCTGCAAGGTTCTCGGCGGTTTCCGGCATGGAGTCGGTGCCAAAAGCCGCTTTCATTTTGGGGTTCACAAAGCGCCAGCCGATGGTGCTGTCTGCAATTTCCGCCCCCCGCGAAAAGGCGCTAGAGGCTTTGGGCATTATCAATGGCGCACGCGTCATGCTTTCGACCCCGGCGGCAATGGCCAGCGTGATTTCTCCGGCTTTGATCGCGCGGGCTGCGGCCGAAACTGCCTCCATCCCGCTGCCGCACAGACGGTTGACCGTGGCCCCCGGCACGGTTTCGGGAAGGCCTGCCAGCAAAATCGCCATGCGTGCGACATTGCGGTTGTCTTCGCCCGCCTGATTGGCGCAGCCCATCCAGACCTCTTCCACCGCGGCCGGGTCCAGCCCCGGATTGCGCGCCAGCAGGGCCGCAAGCGGAA
Source organism: Paracoccaceae bacterium (assembly GCA_021741465.1). GTDB lineage: Bacteria > Pseudomonadota > Alphaproteobacteria > Rhodobacterales > Rhodobacteraceae > Tabrizicola_A. The sequence goes on along the minus strand of JAIOXV010000001.1, from coordinate 12,738 downwards.
TTGCGGCAAGATCGTCGGTGCGCACATGTGCCAAGGCGCCTGCGTAACGGCCAATCGGTGTGCGAATATAGTCGCAGATGAACGCGTCAGTCATGGCAGGCCCCTTCGTTTCGTTGATAATGTTTCAAGCTTGAAGAAAATGCAAGTTCCCTATGCGGCGGCAACCCGCAAGGCCGAGATCATGGTTTCCGCCGCCGGGGAAAGCCGTGCATCGCGCCGGGTGGAGATGCCGATCGGGCGACGTGTCGTCGGCAAGGCGATATCGAGCGGTTCAACAAGCCCAAGATCGCTTTCAAACTGTGCAAGCCGAACAGGCCAAACCGCAAGGTAATCGGCGCGCAGCACCAGTGCACGGTTCGTCACGATCGACACCGATTCCACCACGTTGGACGGAGCGCGCAAGCCCATCTGACGAAATCCTTCGTCGATCTGGCGCCGCAACGAAGTTTCCTGTCGCGGCAAAATCAACGGCTGGTCCATCAGGTCTGCCAAGCTGAGATTCTGGCGTTGCAGCAAAGGATGTCCCTTGCGCACAACGATCTGGGCATAGTCTTCGCAAAGGGTTTCTTCCGAAATGCCGCTGCCCGAAGAAAATGCAGGCAGCCTGCCGACCACCAGATCCAACTCTCCGGAACGAAGCAGCGGCATCAAGACATCATTTGTGCCTTCGATCACCTTCACCGACAGATTGGGCCGATGTTGGCGAACGCTGGCAATCGCCGATGGCAGAATTGACACGGCGGCCGAAACCAAGACCCCAATCGCCACCCGCCCGCCAGAGCCGCTGCGCAGGTCCTCCAACTCTTGCCCGGCGTGGCGCAACTGGCTTAGCACCAGCCGGGCATGGGCGATCAGGATCTCTCCGGCCTGTGTCGCCCTGACACCACGATTTGTGCGGCTGAACAGTTGGCTGCCAAGGGTTGCCTCGGCCTCTTGCAAGGCTTTTGTCACCGCAGATTGGGTCAGGCCAATGTTTTGCGATGCCCCCAAAAGCGTGCCTTCGCGGGCGATGGCGTCAATCAATGTCAGGTGCCGCAAGGAAAGGTGGGTCTCAAGGCGGGGAATATGTGCCATTGGCTATTCCAATTATGAATATCCAAGTTCAGATACTTCATTTGTATTCAACATGCCACTGCGCATTAATGGCCAAATGCAATCCATAGGCCCGCGATGACCGAATATCCTGACCTCAAGCTTTTCATCGACAACCGTTGGCATCAAACGGCGGAAACCTTGCCCGTGCTTAACCCCGCGACCGAAGCCGAAATCGGCCGCCTGCCTGTCGCGCGAACCTCTGATCTGGATCTGGCGCTTGAGGCCGCCGAAAAAGGCTTCAAGGTCTGGAGCCGGACCGCACCGCGCATCCGTGCCCAGATCATCATGAAAGCGGCCAGTCTGTTGCGCGAAAGGGCGGAAAAGATTGCGCCATCCATCACGATGGAAAACGGCAAGCCATTGATGCAGGCGCGGATGGAGGTCATTCGCGGCAGCGAGTTTTTTGAATGGGATGCAGGCGAGGCGCAGCGGCTTTATGGCCATGTGGTGCCGTCGGCCCCCGGAATCCGCTATACGGTCATACGCGAAGCCGCTGGGATCGTGGCGGGGTTTGCACCATGGAATTTCCCGCTTTCGCAACCCGCCCGCAAGGTGGCCGGCGCGCTTGCGTCGGGCTGTTCAATCATCCTTAAAGCCGCAGAAGAAACTCCGGCGGGGGCGATGCACATCGCGCGGGCGTTTCTGGATGCGGGCCTGCCTGCGGGCGTTTTGAACCTTGTCTTTGGCAACCCGGCCGAGATTTCCAGCTATCTGATCCCACAAGACCGGGTGCGCGTTGTGGCGTTTACCGGTTCAACATCGGTTGGCATCCACCTGACAGAAATGGCCGCGCGCAGCATGACGCCGGTGTTGATGGAACTTGGCGGTCATGCGCCGGTGATCGTGTGCGATGATGTTGATCCGGTTGCCGCCGGTGTCATGTCTGCGGTCAGAAAGGCCCGCAACTCGGGGCAGGTCTGCACCTCTCCCACCCGGTTTTTCGTGATGGAAAACTCGTACGAGGCTTTCGCCCATGCCTTTGCTGCCCGCGCGTCACAGGTGCGAATGGGCAATGGGCTGGACCGTGAAACCGAAATGGGGCCCGTGGCCAATCATCGCCGGATTGCGGCACTTGATGCGCTGGTGGAAGACGCCAGAAGCAAAGGCGCCAAGGTTCTGGCAGGCGGCACCCGCCCCAATGGACCGGGGTATTTCTTCCCCGTTACCGTTTTGGCTGATGTGCCGGACAATGCCCGCGTGATGAAGGAAGAACCCTTTGGTCCGTTGGCCATCATCAACCCGGTATCGTCGCTTGATGACGCCATCGCCCGCGCCAATGCCTTGCCGTTTGGCCTTGCGGCTTATGGGTTTACCCATTCGGCGGCCAATGTTGACCAGATGACCAGCGGGATCGAGGCTGGCAACCTGTCGATCAACACGCTGGAGGCATCTGTGGCGGAAGTGCCGTTCGGCGGGGTCAAATATTCGGGCCATGGCCGCGAAGGCGGGGCCGAGGGGCTGCACCACTATACTGTCACCAAGACCATCTCGCACCGAATGGAGTTGGAAACCGAACCGACCGTTTCAGGAGCCAAGCCGTGAAATATTCCCGCCAAACCGCAAAGTCACATGCTTTCGCCCATATGAAAGGCATTTGGGCGGCCGGACTCATGCCCTTCCGCGAGGATCTTTCCATCGATGAAGAGGGCTTTGCCGCCAATATGGATCACTGGATCAACGATCTTGGGATCGATGGGTTTTTCATTGCAGGCAAACAGGGCGAGTTCTTTGCCATGTCGCTCGAGGAACGCAAACGGGCCTTTGACCTTGCGGTCAGGGCTGCAGACGGGCGGGCGCAAACCATCATGTCTTGCTCTGACCAGAACATGGATGTGGTGATTGATCTGGCCAAACACGCCCAATCCTGCGGGGCCGATTACATTGTGGTCCACGCGCCGGTGCTGCATTTCTATAAGGAACAGGATGAAACACTGATCCGCTATTATGAAACGATTGCATCGAAGGTTGATATCGGGATCGCGCTGTGGTCGCATCCTGACAGCGGCTATTTGATGAGCCCACAACTGTGCAACCGGTTGGCCGATATCGAAACCGTGGTGGCGATCAAATATTCGGTTCCAAGGCCGATGTACGCAGAACTCTCACGCCTAGCAGGAGACCGGATGATCGTTTCTACGGCGTCCGAGGAAGAATGGCTGGAGAATATTCTAGAGCTGAACTGGCAGCTTTATCTGTGTTCTTCGCCCCCGTACCTGATCCAGACCGCCGCCGACAAACGCATGCGCGCCTATACCGACGCAGCGTTTGCCGGGCGCGCCGATGAAGCCCGTGCCATCCGCGACAGCCTGGAGCCAGTGCGCCAAGCCCTGAAATCGACCCGCCCCCCAGAAAAGCCCCACGCGCATCAGAAATACTGGCAAGATCTTTTGGGCCAAAGCGGGGGGCGCGTGCGTCCGCCCTGTCTGGAATTGACGGGAGACGAAAAAACCAAGACCAGACTTGCATTTGAAACCTGTGGCCTGAAACTGGCCTGATCTGCGGAGGATGACATGACGCGCCTTGCTGCTTTCAATTTTCAGAAATGGATCGACGAGCATAAGCACCTTTTGAAGCCTCCGGTCGGAAACCAACTGGTCTTCAAGGATGCCGATCTGATGGTCACCGTCGTTGGCGGCCCGAATGAGCGTTGCGATTATCATGATGACCCGGTGGAAGAGTTCTTCTACCAGTTGAAGGGCGACATGATGTTGAAAATACACGACACTTCAACGGGAGAGTTCTATGATCTGCCAATCCGTGAAGGCGAGATCTTCTTGCTTCCCGCCCATATCCGCCATTCGCCCCAGCGCCCTCAGGAAGGGTCCATCGGGCTTGTGATCGAACCCGCCCGGCCCGAAGGCGCCTTGGATGCGATCGAGTTTTATTGCTTCAACTGCCAAGCTCTGGTTCATCGGGCCGAGGTGGATCTTGAATCCATCGTCGACGATCTGCCCCCCATCTATGCCGCCTTCTACGCGGATGAAAAACTGCGCACCTGTCCGAAATGCGGCGAGATTCACCCTGGCAAGACGCCTCCGGCGGGCTGGGTGAAACTGTAGATATTTTAGGCTTGAAATAATATTCAAGACTGTCAAACTGACGACAACAAGAAGAAAAAGAATCCAACACGAACCGGGAGAATGAAATGAAAAGACTTTTGACCACTGCCAGCCTTCTCGTTGCTATGGCCGTTCCGGCCTATGCCGATGGCACCAAGATTGGCGTTATTACCACATTGTCAGGGCCTGCGGGCTATTTGGGCGAGCAGATCCGTGACGGGCTGATGCTGGGGCTTGATGCCTCGGGCGCGCCTTATGAGCTGGTTGTCGAAGATGACGGCCGCGATCCGAACACCGGCGTTCAGGTGGCTGACCGCATGCTGAACGAAGAAGGCATCAAGGTGATGACCGGGATCGTCTTCTCGAACGTGTCGGGCGCGGTTGTGCCCGAGGCACTGGATGCCGGCGCGATCTATGTCAGCCCGAACGCAGCCCCTTCGCCGCTGGCTGGCGAAAAGTGCAACCCGAACTATTTTGTGGTCAGCTGGCAGAATGACAGCTTGCACGAAGCTTCGGGTGCTGCGGCCAAAAAGCTGGGCTACAAGACCGCGGTCGCCTTGGCCCCCAACTATCAAGCTGGCAAAGATGCCATCGCCGGCTTTTCGCGTGAATTCGGCGGCGAAGTGACCGAGATATACACCGGGGTTGAGCAATCGGACTTCGCCAGCGAAATGGCGCAGATCCGCGACAAGGCGCCTGAAGTGGTCTTCCAGTTCCATCCTGGCGGTCAGGGCATTGCCTTTTTGAAGCAATACCAGCAGGCAGGTCACCTTGGTACCATTCCGATGGTTCTGTCCGAGCCGTCCTATGATGCGGTCATCCTTAAGGCCGTTGGGCCTGCCGCAATTGGCGTGACCGGGACCACCCATTGGAACTCGGATTTCGACAATGAATCGTCCAAAGCCTTGGTTGCGGCTTGGGCCGCGGCGCATCCCGATGTGCCTTTGACCACCTATGCACAGCAGGCCTATGACACTGGTCTTCTGATCGGTTCGGCTTTGAACAAGGCTGGCGGGGATGGTGATATGGCAGCCCTGCAAGCGGCGATGAAGGCGGCTGATTTCGCATCAAGCCGTGGCAGCTTTGCCTTTGGTGCGAACCAGCACCCGGTACAGGATTGGTACCTGACCGCAATCGAGGCTGACGAGGCCGGAAATCCCAAGATCGTGACCAAGGAAAAGATCCGCGAAGCTGTTGGCGACGTCTACGCTGCCAACTGCAAGATGTGATCTGACGAACTTTGCATCGGGCCGGAAGACATATCTTCCGGCCCGTTTTCCCAATATGACAATTTGACCGGCCTGTCCGGGGGCGAGGGCGGATGATCCTCTTGTTCGAGCAGCTTTTGAACGGGCTGCAATACGGTGTCACTTTGTTCCTGCTGGCCGCAGGGCTGACGCTGATCTTCGGGATCATGGGCGTCATCAACCTTGCCCATGGCGCGCTTTACATGGTGGGTGCCTTTGCGGCGTCTTGGGTTGCCATTCAGACGGGCAGCTTTTGGGGCGGACTTTTGACCGGGCTGGTTGCCTCGGGCATTGCCGGAATTGTGGTGGAGCTTGGCGTCATGCGCCGCCTTTATGCCCGTGACCATCTGGATCAGGTGTTGGCGACGTTTGCGCTGATCCTGATTTTCAACCAGACCACCGTTTTGATCTTTGGTCGCCAGCCGCTGTTCACCTCGACACCCGAGGTTCTTTCGGGCTCGATCGAGATCTTGCCCGGCCTGCCTTACCCGACCTATCGGCTGTTCGTCATTGCCGTTGGCCTGGCGGTGGCAATTGGCCTTTATTTCCTTATCAACAAGACCCGCGTGGGCATGCTGGTGCGCGCCGGTGCGTCCAACCGCCAGATGGTGCGTGCGCTGGGCGTGAATATTCAGGGTCTTTACACCGCGGTTTTCGGGCTTGGGGCGCTTTTGGCGGGGCTTGCCGGGGTGATGGCCTCGCCTATCGTTTCGGTTCAGGTGGGGATGGGCGATGAGATCATCCTTGCCACCTTTGTTGTTGTTGTCATCGGCGGTGTCGGATCCGTCAAGGGTGCTTTTGTGGCCGCAATTGCGCTGGGGATGTTTGACACCATGTTGCGTGCCTTTCTGCCCGCCACCTTGCAACAGGTGATGCCGGGGCCAGAGGCACAGGCCCTGGGGGTGGGAATATCATCGATGGGCATTTATCTGATGATGGCGCTTGTGCTTCTGGTTCGCCCGCGCGGCCTTTTCGCGGGAAGGGGATAAAGCATGAAGCGTGAAAATCTTCTTCTGCTGGTGGTCTTTATCCTGCTTGCGCTGGTGCCCTTTGCCGCTGAGCTGACTGGCCAATCAAGCTGGATCAAGCTTGTCGGGCAGGCGCTGATTTATGGGATGGCGGCAGCCAGTCTGAACTTCATTCTGGGATATGGCGGCATGGTCAGTTTTGGCCATGCGGCATTCTTTGGCATAGGCGGCTATGTGGTGGGCATGCTTTACCACCATTTCGATGCGGGCACCTTGTTCTTGGGGTTTATCCCCGGCACCGATCAAATGCTGATCACCCTGCCTGCCGCGATTGTCGCGGCCGGTCTTGCGGCGGCGCTGGTCGGTGCGCTTTCGCTGCGAACGGGTGGCGTGCAGTTCATCATGATCACCCTTGCCTTCGCGCAAATGTTCTTTTTCCTGTTCATTTCGCTGAAAACCTACGGCGGTGAAGATGGCATCATGGTGCGCCGCACCAACAGCTTGCCGGGGCTGAACATGAAGGACAAGGCGACGCTTTACTGGGTCGTGCTGGGTTTCGCCGCAGCTTATTATTTGTTTCTGCGCCGACTTGTGCAATCTTCATTCGGCCAGATCATTGCGGGCATTCGTCAGAACGAACGGCGTATGGCGGCGATGGGCATCTCGACCTATCGCTACAAGCTTTATGCGTTCATCCTTTCGGGTATGGGCGCGGGGCTTGCCGGGGCGTTGATGGTGAATTTCCTGCGCTTTGCCTCGCCCGACATGATGCATTGGAGCCGCTCTGGCGAATTGATGGTCATGGTCATTTTGGGCGGTGTGGGCACATTGGCGGGGCCCTTCATTGGGGCGGGCGCCTTGTTCACGTTGGAAACCATGCTGGCGCGCGTGACCGAACACTGGATGCTGCCCGTTGGCATTTTGCTGCTGCTGGTGGTGCTGACATCCAAGGGGGGCCTGATGGCCCTTGCCCGCAAGATTATGGGGGGCACGAAATGAACCGGGTTCTGGAAATTGCGGGGCTTGTGAAAACATTTGGCGGGCTGACAGCAACAGACAACGTGTCGTTGACCGTGAACAGCGGCGAGATCCATGCGCTGATCGGGCCCAATGGGGCGGGCAAGTCCACCTTGATAAATCAGATCTGCGGAGAGTTGCAGCCAAACGCCGGTCAGATCCATCTCGCGGGCCGTGATGTTACGCATTTGTCGGCAGCCGACCGTGTTGGTTTGGGTTTGGGAAGAACGTTTCAGATCACCTCGCTTTTGGATGAGATGACCGTGCGTGAAAATCTTGGCCTTGCCATTCAAGCGCGCGAGGGCAGTAATTTTCATATCTTTGACAGGGCTGCCACCCGCTCCGAGGTCTGGAATGAGACCGACGAAATTCTGTCCGGATCGGCGCTTGGGGCGCGGTCGAAGGTCATGGTAGGCGACCTCGCGCATGGTGAGAAAAAGCAGCTAGAATTGCTTATGGCCCTGTCACAGCGGCCCAGAGTGCTTTTGCTGGACGAGCCGATGGCCGGGTTGGGTCATATCGAAAGTCAGCAAATGATTGCGTCTTTGCGCGCCGCACGCAGCGAATGCGCGATGCTTTTGGTCGAACATGACATGGAGGCGGTCTTTGCCTTGGCCGACCGCATTTCAGTGCTGGTCTATGGGCGCATCATTGCTGCGGGAACTGCGGATGAAATCCGCGCCGATCCCGCCGTACGTGAAGCCTATCTGGGTGAGGAGGACGCCTGATGCTGTCGGTTCAGAATTTGCAGGCCGGCTATGGCGCGTCGCAGGTCCTTTTCGACATCTCGCTGGATATCAAGGATGGCGAAGTCGTCACCTTGATGGGCCGCAATGGCATGGGCAAGACCACGACCGTACGTACCATCATGGGCCTTCTCAGCCCGCGCGCCGGGGCGGTCGAATATGACGGGCGGGCCATTGGCGGGCTGGCCCCGGAAAAGGTCGCACGCCTGGGTTTTGGCCTTGTTCCCGAAGGCCGGCAGATTTTTCCGACCCTGACCGTGCGCGAAAATCTGGTTGCCACGGCAGCCAACCGGCTGGGGGCAAAAAGCCCTTGGACCCTGACCAGAATATATGACCTTTTCCCGCGTCTGGCAGAGCGGGCAGGACAGTTTGCCGGTACGCTTTCCGGTGGCGAGCAGCAGATGCTGGCCGTTGGCCGGGCTTTGATGACCAATCCTCGGCTTTTGATCCTCGACGAGGCAACCGAAGGTCTGGCCCCGGTTATTCGCGCCGAAATCTGGCATGTCGTCGAAAAGCTGAAAGCGGAAGGCCAATCCATCCTTCTGATCGACAAGACATTTTCGGTCCTGAAGCGGTTGGCGGATCGTCACTATATTTTGGAAAAGGGTGCCACGGTCTGGACAGGAACCGGCGATGATCTGACCCGCGACCACGACAAGGTTCAGGCCTGGGTGGGGGTGTGATGCGACTGGTTCTGATCGGTTGGGGGGCGATCGGGCAAGAAGTGGCCCGGCTTCTTGCCGCGCGCGGGTCTTTGGTCGAGCTGGTCGGCGTGGGCCTGCGCGATGCCGCGCGCAGCCTTCCTTGTCCGGTGGTGACCGCGCCTTCTGAACTGGGGGCATTGTGTCCTGATCTGGTGGTCGAAGTCGCTGGTCGCGCGGCTGTAATGCCTTGGGGCACCGCGGCCCTGACGGCAGGTGCAGATTTCGCCCCGGCCTCGACATCGGCCTTTGCGCGAACAGAAGATCTGGAAGCGCTTGTCGATCTTGCCCGCGTTGCGCGGCGACAGATCCTGATCCCTTCAGGCGCCTTGGGTGGCATAGATGCCCTTTCGGCGGCATCGCGCATGGGGCTGGCAAGCGTGGTACATGAGGTCACTAAACCTGCGCTGGCTTGGCGCGGAACCGAGGCTGAAAACCTGTGTGATTTGGCATCCCTTGCCGCTGCACATTGCTTCTTCGAAGGCCCTGCGCGTGAAGCGGCCCGGCGTTTTCCACAAAATGCGAATGTGGCCCTTATCACGGCGCTGGCGGGGCTTGGGCCTGATGCCACATCCCTAAGGCTGATCGCGGATCCCGGAGCGACGGCCAACCGGCACAGGGTTTGCGCGCAGGGCGATTTTGGGCGCATGGACATCACGCTGGACAATGCCCCGCTTGCGACCAACCCCAAATCATCCGCCCTGACCGCGTTGTCGGTCGTGCGGCTTATCGAAAATCGCGCGAACCCATTGGTGATATGATGCTGAAAGACGAAGCCAACCTTCCGCGCGCCCAGCTGGACGCCGATTATACCGCGCGCGCCACGGTGAACGAGGCCGATTTTGCGCGGATCATGCAGCAATATCAGGCGCTTTCGGACAAAGCGCATCACTTGCCCAACCCGCGTGCGGGAATTGAGTTTTGCGGCGAAACCGGGCTTCAGCTTGATCTTTTTGGAACCGAACCGGGCCAGCTTCGGCCGGTTTTGGTCTTCATTCATGGTGGATATTGGCGTGCGCTTTCCCGTGGGCAATCGGCCTTTGCCGCGCCGATGCTGGCAGAGCATGGCATTGCTTGCGCTGTGCCGGATTACCGGCTTGCCCCTGCGGTCGGTATCACGGAAATCATCGCAGATTGCCGCCGTGCGGTTGCCTTTCTGTGGCAAAACGCGGCCTCTCTTGGGATCGACCGCAACCGCATCGTTGTGACCGGTTCATCTGCCGGCGGGCATCTTGCCGCAGCTGTGGCGCAACCCGGCTGGCAAGCAGCGCTGGGCCTTCCGGACCAGCCCTTGTACGGATGCCTACCAGTTTCTGGCCTGTTTGAGCTGGCACCACTTGCCGCCAGCCATGTGCAAGACTGGATGCAGTTCACGGATGCAGAACTGGCGCAAAGTCCGATGCGCCACTTGCCGCTTGGTTTGAAAGGTGCGCTTGCCTTGGCTGCGGGCAAAGGCGAAGCTGCCGGCTTTCATCGCCAATCCGAAGCCTATGCAGACCTGACCGGATGGCCTTTGGCGCGGATTGACGGGCGTAACCATTTTGACGTGATCCTTGATCTTGCCCGTGCAGAAACGGAGCTTGGGCAATGCCTGCTGGGTTTGTTTGACTGAACCAAGCCCGGTTTCGTGCATCCCGTCTTGCTTTTTCCGGAAACAAATTCTAATAGATGAATACATAAATTCATGCCCGGTGGATCGCGGAAACCGGGCCTTTGACACAACGAGGCGAGATTCATGAACCTGCCGCAATTCTCGGCCGCCAAGTTGTCCCGTTTCTTGCCGATGATGGTTTGGGCGAAGGCCTATACGCGGGCTGACCTGTCGAATGACGGGTTGGCGGCGCTGATCGTGACGATCATGCTTATTCCGCAATCCTTGGCCTATGCCTTGCTTGCGGGCATGCCGCCAGAGGCCGGTATCTATGCCTCTATTGTGCCGATCATCGCCTATGCGATCTTTGGCTCCAGCCGGGTGTTGGCGGTAGGGCCGGTGGCAGTTGTGTCGCTGATGACGGCGGCAGCGCTGGGGAAGGTGGCTGAAACAGGCACAGCGGACTATGCCACCGCCGCGCTGACGCTGGCGGCGTTGTCGGGGGCCATGCTGCTGGCGATGGGGCTTTTGCGGATGGGCTTTATTGCAAATTTTCTGTCGCACCCGGTGATTGCGGGCTTCATCACGGCCTCTGGTATATTAATTGCGGCAGGGCAGACTGGGTCTTTGCTGGGCATCGGCATGAAGGGCGCGTCCTTGCCCGAACTTCTTCACGGAATTCTGGGCAAGCTTTCGGATTTCAATTGGCGCACGGCCCTGATCGGCGGCCTTTCGCTGGCATTCCTTTTCTGGGTGCGACGGCGGATGAAGGCGACTTTGCTGAACTTTGGTGCCGGGCCTGTCTTGGCAGATGTTCTGACGAAGTCCGGCCCGGTCTTTGCCGTGGCGGCATCGACCTTGACGGTTTGGGGGCTGGGCTGGGCTGAAAAGGGGTTGGCCGTTGTTGGGTCCATTCCCGCAGCCCTACCGCCGCTGTCATTGCCGGGACTTTCGCCCAACCTGCTGGCCGAGCTGGCGCTTCCGGCGCTGCTGATCTCGATCGTAGGGTTTGTTGAATCCGTGTCGGTTGCCCAAACGCTGGCGGCGCGAAAACGCCAACGTATCCTGCCTGACCAAGAGCTTATTGGTCTGGGGGCTGCAAACCTTGCCGCCGGGTTCACCGGTGGTTTCCCTGTGACAGGGGGGTTCGCGCGGTCGGTGGTGAATGCCGATGCCGGCGCGGAAACCCCTGCAGCCGGAATTTTCACGGCCTTTGGTCTGGCATTCGCCGGGCTGGCTTTGACGCCGCTGCTTTTCTTTCTACCAAAGGCCACGCTTGCGGCGACCATCATCGTGGCGGTTCTTGGCTTGGTTGATCTTTCGATCCTGCGTCGGGCGTTCGGCTATTCTCGTGCGGACTTTGCGGCCGTTGCCGGCACGGTTTTCGTGACGCTGATCTTCGGCGTTGAGGCCGGGATTTCCACTGGCGTTCTGGTTTCCATCGGTCTGCACTTGTGGCGCTCGTCCCGGCCCCATGTGGCCGAAGTGGGTCTTGTCGCGGGAACGGAACATTTCCGCAATATCCTGCGCCACAAGGTTGTGACCAACCCGGCTGTCGTGACCCTGCGCATTGATGAAAGCCTGTATTTCGCCAATACCCGCTTTCTGGAAGATCTGGTGTTGGAGCGGACGGCGAATGCGCCGGATCTGCGCCATGTGATCCTGATGTGTTCTGCGGTGAACGAGATTGACATGACGGCGCTGGAAACCCTTGAAGGGTTGAACCATCAGTTGAAAGACCGGGGCATCACTTTGCACATGTCCGAGGTGAAGGGCCCGGTGATGGACCGTTTGAAACGCACGAATTTCCTGTGGCAGATGACGGGCCAAGTCTATCTTAGCCAATACGAAGCCTATACCGCCCTTACCGCCCGCCGCTAGGGTCTGGACGTCGGCGTCCCCGCAAGGCAGATTGCCAGAAAAGGGAACGCGATGGATCTGAATTCTGATCTGGGTGAGGGGTTCGGCCCTTGGGCTATGGGCGACGATGCGGCGATGCTGGGCATCGTAACCTCGGCCAATATTGCCTGTGGGGGGCACGCCTCAGACCCTGACACGATGTTTGCAACCTTGCGTATGGCGGCGGAAAACGGGGTCAGTATCGGGGCCCATCCCGGCTATGCTGACCGCTTGGGCTTTGGTCGGCGCGTGATCCCGATGGCACCCGAAGAAATCGCCCGCATGGTTGCAGCGCAGGTTGGGGCCCTGCAAGGGGTCGCGGCGCTGGCCGGAGCCCGCGTTCGCTATGTCAAAGCCCACGGTGCCCTGGCAAATTTCGCCGCTGACAACCACGAAGTTGCCGATGCGATCGCAC